>NZ_JAOQJY010000013.1:70593-108574 GCF_025567525.1 Gallintestinimicrobium propionicum
AACAGTATCGACTTTTCAAAATCCATGCACTACAATCCGCTGGCCTATATCAAGACGGAAAGCGATGTTTTGAAATTCGTTACCGCCTTGATTGCCAACACCAAAGGCGACGGCAAGGAGGGCGACGAGTTCTGGACCAAAGCCGAAAACCTCTTGTACTGCGCCCTTGTGGCCTACATCGTCTTTGAGGGGCCGGAAGAAGAACGCAACATGAATACGCTGGTGGAAATGATAAACAGCATGGAAGTCCGGGAGGATGACGAAACCTTCAAAAATGCGGTGGACTATATGTTTGACGGGCTGGAACGCCGCAGCCCCCAGCACTTCGCCGTGAGGCAGTATAAGAAATACAAGCTCGCCAGCGGCAAGACGGCAAAAAGCATTTTGATTTCCTGCGGTGCGCGACTGGCTCCCTTTGATATTCCCCAACTTCGGGAGATCATGTCTTATGACGAGCTGGAGCTGGATAAGCTGGGGGATGAAAAATCGGCGCTGTTCTTTCTTATCAGCGACACGGACACCACCTACAATTTTTTGGTTGCCCTCGCTTTTTCGCAGATGTTCAACCTTCTGTGTGAACGGGCTGACAACACCTATGGCGGGCGTCTGCCCTACCATGTGCGGGTGCTGTGGGACGAGGCAGCCAATACCGGACAGGTGCCGGGGCTGGAAAAGATCGTGGCCGTCATCCGCTCCCGTGAGATCAGCCTGACACTTTTTTATCAGGCAATGAGCCAGTGCAAGGCATTGTACAAAGACCATTCCGAAACCATCATGGGAAACATGGACAGTATCGTGTTCCTCGGAGGCCGGGAGGCTTCCACCCTAAAGGATATTTCGGAAAACTGGCTGGGCAAGGCCACCATTTCCATGCAGACCGAGGGTCGCAGCCGTGGACAGTCTGAAAGTTACAGCCAGAATATGCAGCGGCTTGGCCGGGAGCTGATGACCACCAGCGAGATCACCACCATGCCCGGAGATAAATGTATCTTGCAGCTTCGGGGGCTCCCGCCTTTCCTGTCCCCGAAGTATGACTTGAAAAAGCACCCGAATTACAAGTACACAGCCGAATTTGATAAAAAGAAAAACGCCTTCCGCTTGGAAAGCCTGTTCCGCCACCGGCCATTGAGACTAAAGCCGGAGGACGAATACACGGTGTACGAAGTGGACGGCTCCGACACGGACGAAGAAGCTGACCTGTTGAATTTCGATGATCTGGACAGCGACGAGTTTGTGTAACTTCGGGCCATGATGACCCGAAGCGCCGCCGATGTGGGCGGCTTTTTTTGTACCCAAAACCATCAAACAAACAAAATGGAGGAACGTATATGGAATTTTTCAATCAGGCAATCGACATTCTTAAAATTCTGGTCATGGCTCTTGGCGCTGGTCTGGCGGTATGGGGCGTCATCAACCTTCTGGAAGGTTACGGGTCGGATAACCCTGCGGCAAAATCACAGGGCATTAAGCAGCTCATGGCGGGCGGCGGTGTCGTTCTGATCGGCCTTCAGCTTATCCCTCTGCTGTCCGGCCTGTTCAGCTAAGTGTCACCCGTTGTCCCTTTTCCAGAAAAGGAGCTGATGTATGGACTTTATCATCGACGCAATCGTTGAATGGCTGAAAGGTCTGCTCGTCGATGGTATCATGGGAAATCTGGATGGCCTTTTCGATAACGTCAATCAGAGCGTTGGCGAGATCGCCACACAGGTAGGCACGACCCCGGCGGACTGGAACGCCGGGGTCTTTTCCATGATACGACAGATCTCCGAAACTGCCATTCTGCCAATCGCCGGGGTCATCCTCACTTTTGTTATGACCTATGAACTGATACAGATGCTCATAGAACGCAACAACCTCCATGAAGTTGACACATGGATGTTTTTTAAGTGGGTGTTCAAAACCTTTGTGGCTGTGATGATCCTGACGAATACCTTCAATATCGTGCTGGCGGTCTTTGATGTGAGCCAGCATGTGATACAGCAGTCAGCGGGCATTATCCAGAACGGGACAGAGATCACGCCGGATGTGCTGGACAGTCTGCGGACAGAGCTTGAGGCGATGGAGTTAGGCCCTCTGTTCGGACTCTGGCTCCAGTCCTTCCTGATCCAGCTTACCATGATTGCCTTAAACATCGTGATTTTCGTCATCGTATATGGCCGTATGATTGAAATTTATTTACTCACAAGTTTAGCGCCTATCCCGTTTGCCACAGTCCCCAACAGGGAAACCGGACACATGGGGCAGAACTATTTCCGCTCCCTCTTTGCGGTGGGCTTTCAAGGTCTATTGATCTTAGTCTGTGTCGCCATCTATGCGGTGCTGATCCAGAGTATCGCCACCGACGGCGACCCCATCGGGGCGATCTGGGGCTGCGTGGGATATACGGTGCTGCTGTGTTTTACCTTATTCAAAACAGGCAGTCTTGCAAAATCCATCTTCGGCTGCCATTAAGAGACTTCGGGCCATGCTGACCCGAAGCGGAAAGGAGGCGGTATGCCTCGGCGTTACAAACAGGGTGCGGACGGACAGCCGCACCCGGCTTTCTATGGAAAGCTCCCCGAAGAATTTTCTAAAGCAGACACCATGCGCTTTATGGTGGAAACCGATCTGAAACTGTCCGGGTGCGTATCGGCGGACACGCTGGCGGCACTCCGGGCGGAAGGCTATGACTACAAGGACGGGAACCTTGTTCCCGCCGGAAAGGAGGAAACCATGCAGGAAAAGGTTGCAAACACCACCCCGGCCGCACCGTTGAAGCTGGATGTAAGCGTGCGGGTCATCGAACCTGTGAAAAATCTGATGGGCTTTGCCAGCGTGAAATTCAATGACTGCTTTGTGGTGGAAAATCTGAAAATCGTACAGGGCAGCAAGGGCCTCTTTCTTGGGATGCCCAGCCAGCCGGACGGCAAAGGCGGCTATCGGGATATGGCCTACCCTGTCACAAAGGAGTTCCGGGAGCAGCTCAATACTGCTGTTCTGCAAGCCTATGAGGCAAAGCTGGAACAGATGGCGGAGCGCGGCTCTGTGGGGCGTGCGTCCATCAGCGACCAGCTCAAAGCCGGAAAAGCGGCTGCCGAACAGGCAAAGGCAGAGCGGCCTCCGAAGGAAAAGCCCAGCCGCAGTGCAGAGCGTTGACCTCGGGCCATGCTGACACGAAGCAGAAAGGAGGCGGGAACCATGCCACGCAAACGGACGGGCTATGACGCGGCCTGCTATTACGACGGAAAACTGCTGGGCCGCTGTACCAAAGCGGACAGCGACGCCTATACCCTGTTGATGAACGCCTGCGGCGGGGAGGCTGCCCGTGTTCTTCGGGAATATGCCTATTTTTCCCCAGAACTGAAAGCCATCTTGGAAAAGGCGGCGCTCATGCAGGCGGACCGGAGCCGGACGGGCGGAATGTTCCATGCGCCGAAAAGCTCCCCGTGGGGCGAGGTGCAGAATTGTGAAACCCTCTGTCCGGGGGTGTTTCTGGTATCTACCGCCAGCCACGGCGGAACGATGGTG
Organism: Gallintestinimicrobium propionicum; assembly: GCF_025567525.1. NCBI lineage: Bacteria > Bacillati > Bacillota > Clostridia > Lachnospirales > Lachnospiraceae > Gallintestinimicrobium > Gallintestinimicrobium propionicum. The sequence continues at coordinate 74,101 of NZ_JAOQJY010000013.1, forward strand.
GCAAACGAGGTAGCCGCCGTTCTCTCCCCAGCGGCCAAAAAATGCGGCTTCAAGGACAAGGGCTATATCTGCTATGAGGAGGACGCACAGGAAAGCGTAGTGCTCCGGGAGCTGCTGGACAAAAAGCTGTGGAAAATCCCTGACCGCATTAAGGACAAAGGACAGTTTGAAGAAAAACTCAATCAGTCCATCCGGCAGTATCACCCCGAATACTGGCGGGCAAGGCAGAGCGGACGAGAGGCCGCCGAAGCTGCCCGCAGCACAGCCCCGGCCAAAGAGGCCGCAAGATAACCTCGGGTCATGCTGGCCCGAAGCAATAAAGGAGGTGTACCAAAATGGCCTATGTACCAGTACCAAAAGACCTTTCCAAAATCAAGACAAAGCTGGCCTTCAATCTGACGAAGCGCCAGCTTGTTTGTTTTTCCAGCGCGGCGGCGGTGGGCCTCCCGGCCTACCTGTTTTCCCGTGGCAGTATCGGGAACAGCGCCGCCATGTTCCTGATGATCGGCCTCATGCTCCCGTTCTTCTTTCTGGCTATGTATGAACGGGATGGCCTTCCGCTGGAAAAAGTGCTGAAAAACATCATCCGCACCCGGTTCCTCTATCCCCGGGTGCGGCCTTACAAAACCGAAAACTTCTATGCGCTGCTTAGCGCCAGAAAGGAGGCGCAGCCGATTGCGAAACAACAGAAGGGCCGGAAAGCCCGCAGGCAGAAAGCCTGAAAAGCAGGGCCTTACCGGCCTGTTCACGAAAGGAAAGAACATTCCCACCACCGCCCAGCAGACCCTCCCTTACCGGGAAATGTACCGGGACGGGGTGTGCCGGGTAGCGGACCGCTATTACACCAAAACCATTGAATACGAGGACATCAACTACCAGCTCGCACAGTCCGAAGATCAGGCGGCCATCTTTGACGGGTGGAGCGCCTGCCTCAACTACTTTGACAGCAGCCTTCCGTTCCAGCTTTCCTTCCTCAACCACCGGAGCCGCCCGGGCAGCCGGTACAGCGTGAACATCCCCATGCAGGACGATGATTACAACAGCGTCCGGTGTGAGTATGTGGAAATGCTGGAAAACCAGATCGCCAAAAGCAACAACGGCATTGTCCGCACAAAGCTCCTGACCTTCGGCGTGAACGTGGACGACCTTCCCACCGCCAGGGCAAGGCTGGAACGTGTAGAGGCGGACATTTGCGGGAACTTCAAAAAGCTGGGCGTCAAGTGCCGCTCCCTTTCGGGGCTGGAACGGCTGGAACTCCTTCACGGACAGCTCCACCCCGGCAGCGGCTCCCCCTTCCGGTTTTCATGGGATATGATCCCCAAAACCGGGCTTTCCACCAAAGACTTTATCGCCCCGGACAGTTTCGATTTTCGTTTCAGCCGACTGTTCCGGGTGGGGACGACTTGGGGCGCCGCCTCCTACTTGCAGATTTTGGCCTCGGAGCTCTCGGACAAGCTGCTGGCGGAGCTTTTGGAAATGGATGCGGAAATGACCATCACTCTCCATATCCAAACCGTCGATCAGGCCGCCGCCGTAAAATCTATCAAGGCCAAAGTCTCCGACATTGACAAGATGAAGGTGGAGGAACAAAAGAAGGCAGCTCGGTCAGGGTACGACATGGACATACTTCCACCCGACCTTGTAACGTACAGCAACGACGCAAAGACCCTTCTGGAAGATTTACAGAGCAGGAATGAAAGAATGTTCCTGCTGACCTTCCTTGTAGTGAACATGGCCCCGACCCGCCGGGAGCTGGACAACGACCTGTTCACGGTATCTGGTATCGTCCAGAAATACAACTGCACCTTGAAGCGGCTGGACTTCCAGCAGGAGGATGGTTTTCTTTCCAGCCTTCCGCTTGGCCATAACGGCATTGAGATCAAGCGCGGCATGACGACCAGCTCCACGGCCATTTTCGTTCCCTTTATGACGCAGGAGCTCCGCATGGATGGCGAAGCCGTCTATTACGGGCTCAACGCACTTTCCCATAACGTCATCATGGCAAACCGGAAAAAGCTCAAAAACCCCAACGGCCTGTTCCTCGGCGTGCCGGGCTCCGGCAAATCCTTTGCCGCAAAGCGGGAGCTTGTGAACGTGTTCCTTGCCACCCGTGACCGGATCATTGTGGTGGACCCGATGGGCGAATACTCGCCCCTTATCAAGCGGCTGGGCGGACAGGTTATCGAGATCGCCCCGGACAGCCCCCACCACATCAATCCGATGGACATTGACCTGAGCTTTGACGAGGAAAACCCGATGGCGCTGAAAGCCGACTTTATCCTGTCGCTGATGGAGCTGATCGTTGGCGGCAAGGATGGCTTGCAGCCGGTGGAGCGGACCGTCATTGACCGCTGTGTACGCCAGATGTACCGGGAACATTTGCAGGACCCGGAAACAAGCAAAATGCCGACCCTCCAAACCCTGTATGACCTGCTCTGTTCCCAGCCGGAGGGCGAGGCGGTACGGCTGGCAACTGCCCTTGAAATCTATGTGTCGGGTTCCCTTAACGTGTTCAACCATGAAACCAATGTGGACTTAAACCGCCGTCTGGTATGCCTTGACTTGAAAAAGCTGGGGGCCGGGCTTCGGACGATTGCCATGCTCATTATGCAGGACTTGGTAAACTCGCAGGTGTCCATGAATTTCCTCCGCGGTATCGCTACATGGTGCTACTTCGACGAGTTCCATGTGCTGCTCCGTGACCGGCTGACGGCAAGCTACTGTGTGGCGATCTGGAAAATGCTGCGAAAAAAAGGGTGCGTTCCCAGTGCTTTAACGCAGAACGTGAAGGATTTTCTGGCAAGCCCGGAGATTGAGAACATCTTTGAAAACTCGGACTTCCTTGTGCTTCTCTCGCAGGCACAGGGCGACCGGCAGATTTTAGCCAAACAGCTTGGGATCAGCCCCCACCAGCTTTCCTATGTGACCCATACCAATTCCGGCGAAGGGTTGCTGTTCTTCGGGAATACCACCATCCCGTTTGTTGACCGCTTCCCGCAGAATACCGAGCTGTACGCCATTATGACCACCCGCCCGGAGGACAAAAAACAGGAAATGAACCGGGCATAACACACTTCGGGCCATGATGGCCCGAGGTTTGGAAAGGAGGGATACATCATCGGAAAGAAACCGGACAAACGGAATTTTCAAAGGCCGGGGCCGACGGAGGATACCGGGGGCAATCGCCCCGGACCGGCTGAACGGGAAAGACCTTCCCCCGCACCATCCCGACGTCTGCGGTTTGAGGACGAGGATACCGGACAGGACAGCCCTTCGGGCCATCATGGCCCGAAGTCCAAAAGCGGCAAGTTTCAAGAGGACAGCCGGAAAAGCCGTCCCTCTGACCGCATGAGGCAGGAAGATGAAGCGGGCGGGCCGCAGGATACCGGCAAGGCACAGGAGCCGGAGGGCTCCGCCGAGAAGGCCGGGAGCAAAAAGGACAAGTACCAGAAAGCACAGGCAAAAGCGGAACACGCCGGGGAAAAGCTGGGAAAGGCCCGGGAGAAACTGGACAAGACCGAGGCAAAACGGGCAGCGAAGAAGCCGCCGGGGCTTGCAAAAAAGGCAGTCCGGGGAGCCCGCACAGAAGCGTGGTTCTATGTCCACAACAAGATACACGAGGTTGAGCATGAAAATGTGGGTGTGGAAGGAGCCCATAAATCCGAGCTGGCCGCAGAGGCCGGAGCCCGGAAACTGACCCGCTATGCCAAACGCCGCTGGCGGGAACACCCAGCCCGGAAGGTGGCAAAGTGGGAACGGAAGGACATAAAAGCCCGGGCCAATGTAGATTTTCAAAAGATGGCCTCCGAGCACCCGGAACTTGCCAGCAATCCGCTTTCCCGTGTGCAGCAGAAATGGAAACTGAAACGCCGGTATTCCAAAGAAGCAAAGGCGGCTGCAAAACAGGGCGCAAAGGCCGCAAAGAAAACCGCTGCCGCTTCGGGAACTGCGACCCGTCGGGCGGCGCAGTTTGTGACCCGTCATCCCGTGGCGGTGCTGCTCCTGCTCCTGCTGTTGCTGCTCTGTTTTCTTGTGTCGGCGGTAAACTCCATCTTTCCCACGCTTGGCAGCGGCCTTGCCAATGCGTTATCCGGCACCTCCTACGCCTCGGAGGATACGGACCTGCTGGGCGTGGACGAGGACTACACGGCACTGGAAAACGAGCTGGCGCAGACGGTAGCGAACATCGAAAGCACCCATCCCGGCTATGACGAGTACCGCTATTCCGTGGACGAGATCGGCCATAACCCCTATGAGCTGGCATCCTATCTCTCGGCAAAGTACCATGTGTATTTCCGGGAACAGGTGCAGGACGAACTGCGGGAGATCTTCGAGGCACAGTATGAGCTGACCTTGACGGAGGAAGTCGAGATACGCTACCGCACCGAAACCAGCACCGACCCGGAGACCGGGGAAACCACCACCGAGGAAGTCCCCTATGAGTATTACATTCTCAATGTGACCCTCACAAACAAGACGCTGCCCGCCGTGATCCTGCCGAGGCTTAACGAACAGCAGCGGGAAATCTACACCGTTATGCAGCAGCTCAAAGGCAACAAACCCTATCTGTGGGAAGGGATTTACAACGGTGGCGAAGATACCGGCCCCAGCTATGAGATACCCGGCGAGGCGCTGGATGACCCGGCTTTTGCGGTGCTCATGGAAGAAGCCACAAAGTACATCGGCTGGCCCTATGTGTGGGGCGGCTCCAGCCCGTCCACCTCCTTTGACTGTTCGGGCTTTGTCTGCTGGGTGTACACGGCCAGCGGCGTCCACAACCTGCCCCGTACCACGGCGCAGGGCATTTACAACCAGTGTGCTATCATTTCTCCCTCCGAGGCAAAGCCCGGCGACATTATCTTTTTCACGGGAACCTATGACAGCCCCGGCCCTGTATCCCATGTGGGAATTTATGTGGGCGACGGGATGATGCTCCATTGTGGTTCGCCCATCCAATACGCAAACATCAATTCAAGCTACTGGCAGACACATTTCTATGCCTTCGGGCGTTTGTGAGCCAGAGGAAAGGAGTCCTTGCATGAACAAAATCGACAAGCTCGATAAGGAACTGGAAAAAGCCCGGGAGAAGGCCGCCGAATGGCAGGCCAAAATCCGGGAGCTGGAAAAGCAGAAACAGGAGGAAGAAAACAGCCAGATCGTGCAGGCGGTGCGCTCCCTCAAACTGACGCCCGCCCAGCTTATGGCTTTTCTGAATGACCCCAAAAACAGCCTTACCGCTTCGGGCCATACTGACCCGAAGCCGGAGGCACCCGAAAAGGAGGACACGGCCCATGAAGAAAACTAAATTTCGCAGGCTGGCGGCGATGGCTGCCAGCCTTTTGTTTTGCCTGATCTTTACGGTCCCGGCCTACGCCCAGAGCAGCGAGCCGCAGCCGGAGACAGCTCCCTCCCCGGCAGAAACCGAAGCAGAGCCGGAAACCCAGAACCCCTTTACCCCGGACGGGACGGGAACCGTGGTGGACAACGCCACCGACGAGGATGGAAAGGAGTTCTACACCATCACCACAGCAGACGAGAGCGTGTTTTATCTGGTGATCGACAAACAGAAAACCAGCGAGAACGTCTATTTCCTCAATACCGTTACCACAGACGACCTTCTGCCTCTTGCTGAACAGGGTAAGGAACCGCCCAAAGAAGTGACCCCTGAGCCAGAGCCAAAGCCCACCGAACCGGTGGAGGAAGTGCCGGAACCCAAGCCGGAGAAAAAGGACAGCCCCCTTCTCTCTCTGCTCCTAATCGGTGCGGTGGTGCTGGCCGGCGGTGGAATTGGTTACTATTTCAAGATTTACAAGCCGAAGCATGAAGCCCCGGATTTGGAAGATGATTACTGCGAATATGAGGACGGGGAGCTGGAGGAGATCGCAGAGGAACCCGAGGACGAAGATACCCCGCCATGGGAGGAAGATACGGAGGAATGAGAATGAATTTTACAAGCAGCCCTTTTGAACGAATGATGAAGGAAGTACCGCACCCCGGCTGGGACAATGACGACCCTTGTAAGGGATGCCGTTATTACAAGGAGTGCAAAGGAAAGAAAAAACAGTGCCGGAAGAAGTTCCGGGCGCTGATCGTGGAGCCCCGCCCTTCGGGCCATCGTGGCCCGAAGTCATAAATGGACGCCCGGGAGCTGACCCGTGACGAGAAGAAGAAAATCCGCACTCTGGTCACGGGGATGTGCGCCAACTATGACCGGGAAAGCGGCCTGTGCCTTCCTCTTGACTGTGCCTGCTATATGCTGCACAAGTGCTGGACAGGGGCGTACTGCCGTTACTTCCGTGAGGCTGTCCTGCCCCTTAACCCGGAGCTTCAAGCAGCGCTGACAACGGAAGGCATCTCCCCGGAGCTGCGGGCCTGTGCGGTCTGCGGAAAGGCATTTTTGCCCGAGGGGCGTCAAGCCTACTGCTCCGACGCCTGCAAGGCCGAAGGGAACCGACGGAAAAGCCGGGAACGCATGAGGAAAATGCGGGAGAAAAGGCCGGGCGGCTGTTACGATTTGCCGCCTCCAAAGGCTTGACATTCCGGGCTTTTTTGAGGGTGTTTCCGGGGTGGGAATATCTTATTACATTCCTCCCCGGTCTGCCCTCTTATTTCGTAACATCCAGCACTTCGGGTCATGTTGGCCCGAGGCACAGAAAGGAGGAATCTCTTGGAGACAGTACAAGGATATGTGATTTTGAAAGCTGCCACCTTTGAAACCGGACACGGCTTTGCGCTGGGGCATAATCCGGGAGCGCCGAGCCCCTTTGTGACCTGGCAGTTTACCGAGGGGGAAAACGGCCATCGGGATTACTACTGGGGCCGCTATGGAACCAGTCAGGCGTGGGCGCAGAGGGACTTTGACCGCCGGGTGGACGACTATCAGCAGTTTTACCATGCGGCGGTCAAGCATACCGAGCTGGGACCGGAGGGCGTTTACCGCTATTATTCCACCCAGCGGCCCGTGGACATAGGAACTTACCCGAAGCCGCCGGATAACCAGCCTCTTTCCATCGTCAACTACGATGATGACAGGCGGCGTCCTGTGGCAGACGGCAGGCTGATGGCATGGGGCGAACTGACCTACGCAAAGCCGCTGACCGAAAAGCAGATGGAGGATTATGAGCTGAAACCAGCACCGGGCAATCCTGACCGGGTGCGCCCATCCATTACTGCCCGGCTCAAAGATGAAACCAGAGGGCAGGAACCCCCGAAGGAACCCGGCCAGAAGCGAAACCATAAAAACCATGAGGAACGATAAAGGAGGATCGCCATGCACGAAAAAGACAACTATCTGAAAACCGCCGAGCTCTCCACAGAGCAGAACTGCAACATGATCGACGGCGTACCCAACAACACGCCCATCCCGCCCACGCCCCCGGAGTTGGACGCAAAACCGCTGGATAAGGTAAAGGAGCCCAAAGAACGCCGGAAAGGCCGGGAGCTGGAACGCTGATGGAGAACCGCAAGCGGAATGTCCATCTGCACGTCATGGTAACACCGGACGAGCTGGCGGCCATCCATGAGCGGATGGCCGAGGCGGGCATTTCCAACGCCGGGGCTTATGTACGGAAAATGGCTCTGAACGGGTATATCCTGCACATCGACCTTGCGCCCGTAAAAGAGCTGATCTCTCTGCAACGGCGCTGTTCCAACAATCTCAATCAGGTCGCCGTACACGCACACACCCATGGCGTGTACCCGGAGGAAATCGACGGATTGAAGCGGGACTATGAAAAGCTGTGGGGCGAGGTGTCAAAGGTGCTGCGGGAGCTTTCCGAGCTGGTGGCAAAGTAAGACGAGGGCGGCAGGCTTCCGTTGCGGGGCTTGCCGCCCTGCTCTTTTTTTACCACTTCGGGCCAGTATGACCCAAAAGTTTGGGACAGGATTTACTAATCTTTCGCAACATTTATGTCCCCGGGCAAGCATGATAAAATAGAGGTAGGAAGGATAGATAAAGGAGGTTTTGAAGATGAAGATACTGCTGAAAATATTGGTTGCTCCCTTTGCTTTAGCGCTGTCCCTTCTGGCGGCTCTGCTGGTGTTCCTGTTTGATATTTGTGCCGTCCTGCTGACGATTGCCTCTGTGATCCTGGCGGTGCTGGGTGTCGCTCTTTTTTTCACGCCGACGCCCATAGGCGCGATTGTATTTCTGTTTCTTGCCTTCCTTCTTTCGCCGTATGGACTGCAAGCGGCGGCGGGCTCCCTTCTTTGGGCGCTGGACGGAGGCAAATCAGCTCTGTACCGGTTTCTGGCAAGTTAAGCAGCCTCGGGCCATACTGGCCCGAAGTCGGGGCGGTCTGGATGGGCCGCCCCTTTCTCATGGAAAGGAGGAATGATTTTTGGCTACCACAACTTTGTTACAGCGCCATGCGGGCGAAGGCGAAACGATTGCTGAGGCTATCCGGGATTGTCTGGACTATGGCAAGGACCCGGAGAAAACAGAAAGCGGAAAGTATATCTCCGCTTATGAATGTGATCCGGCCACCGTGGCGGACGAGTTCCTTTTGGCAAAGGCCAGCTATGCCGCTATGACGGGCCGGGAACAGAAGAAAGAAAATAATGTGCTGTGCTATCAGATACGACAATCCTTCTATCCGGGCGAGATTACCCCGAAGGAGGCGAACCGTATCGGCTATGAGCTGGCTATGCGCTGGACAAAGGGGCGGCACGCTTTTATCGTTACCACGCACACCGATAAGCAGCACATCCATTGTCACATTTATTACAACTCCACCACCCTTGACTGCACCCGGAAATTCCGAAATTTTTGGGGCTCCAGCTTCGCCCTTCGGCGGCTCTCTGACAGGCTGTGCCTTGAAAACGGGCTATCCATCGTGGAGAACCCGAAGCCCCGGAGCAAGGGCAAGTATCGGAACTATGGAGAGTGGCAGAAAGACCGGAAAGGGCCGCTTTCCTATCAGGACAGGCTGCGCCTTGCCATTGATACTGCGTTGGCGGAACGCCCCGCTGATTTGGACGAATTTCTCAATTTGATGAAGCGGGCCGGGTATGAGGTCAAGACGGTTCGGGGCGGCGGTATCAGCTTCCGGCTGACCGGGCAGGGACAGGAACGCTTCACCCGTCTGCGTGCCTCCACGCTGGGGGACGGCTACGACTTGCAAGATGTTCTGTCCGCCATTGAGGGCAAAGAAAAACGCCCCGGGCGCTCGGAGCGGAAAATCAGTCTGGCGGTGGATATTCAAGCAAAGCTGGCCGCCGGTAAGGGGCCGGGATATGAACGCTGGGCGAAGGTATTTAACATTAAGCAGATGGCCGCCGCTCTTGCTTATATACAGGACAATGGCCTGACCGATTATGAGCAGTTGGCACAGAAAGCCACCGAGGCAGCAGACCGTTTTCATACCATTTCCGAGCAGATCAAGCAGACGGAACAGGCCATGAAAACCAATGCCGGGCTAAAGGCCGCAACGGTTCAGTATGCCAAAACCCGTCCAGTCTTTGAGCAGTATAAGGCGACGAAGTATAGCCGGAAATTCCTTGCGGAGCATGAGGCCGACCTTGAACTGTACCGGGCTGCACAAGCGGAAATGCGCTCTCTGCTGGGCGGGGCGAAGCTCCCCAAAATGGATGTGCTGAAGGAGGAAGGCCGCAAGCTCACAGCAAAGAAAAAACAGCTCTATGGAGAATACCAGAAGGCACGACGGGATATGCAGGAGCTCGTCACGATCAAGGCGAACATTGACACTCTGATGGGCTACACCGAGCCGGGAAGAAAGCAGGAAAAGGAGCGTTAAGGTTATGAAAATAAGGAGCAAAGCGACGCTGACACTTCGGGCCATGTTGGCCCGAAGATACGGGTTTGGGGCGAGCCCCAACAAGCCGCCTTTGTGCCACTTGTGGCCACAGAGGCATTGCTTGCCATTTAGCGGAACCCCCGAAAAGTACTCCAAAAACAAGAAAAACGAAGGCCCTTTTACATGACCTCCGTTTCTCTGGCTTTTTGTAGTCCCTCTGCTGTGGCCTCCATGACCGTCAATTCCTTTTCGTCCATTGAGTTGAGCAGTCTATCAATGTGCTGGCGGCAGTCGCTTTCGCTATTTTGCCTGTCAGGATAAAAGAATTGGTCTACGGAAATATCCAGCAAGGTGACGATTTGGTAAAAGGTATTCAGGCTTGGATGCTGACCCCGGTTTTCAAAATACATGATAGAGCGTGGGGTACGGTCTACAAGCTGTGCAAGATATTCCTGCGTCCAACCTTTTGCCTCTCTCTTGCGCTTGATCTCCCGGCCTAATGCGTGGAAGTCAAGCCGTCTGGTGTCTTGGTACATTCTCATATCACCCCTATATTATTTTACATTTCGGGTTTGACTATGAGAACGAAACACGATTTTATGTTTTAGTAGTATTTTATTGCCCGTCGGCAAGGTTGCCGATGTTACACGGACAAGGTATAATAACAGAAAGAAAATTTGAAAACTACACTTTAATCACAAAAATCTATGATACGCTATCTTTGGAGGTGTTATTATGCAAAGGATTTTAGTCGTTGAGGACGATTTTGATATTCAAGAACTTTTACAGAATTTTTTACAAGAAGCAGGATATGAAGTAGCTGTTGCAAATGATGGTGTCGAGGCACTATCTTTATTTGCGGGAGAACGATATGACTTGATTGTGTTGGACATTATGCTCCCCAAAATTGACGGTTACGGTGTCTGTGAATTGATACGCAAGCAATCTGATGTTCCTATCATTATGTTAACCGCATTAAGCGGAGAAGAAGATCAGATTAAAGGATTGGATTTGCAGGTGGATGACTACATCACAAAACCGTTTTCTATGCCTGTCCTGCTCCGCAAAATTGCGGCTGTACTTCGGCGCAGTAACCGGGAAACAGATGAAAAGTATCAAATCATTACTTATGGCAATTTGCTTTTGAACTGTGACAGCTACACCGCCACCGTGGACGGAGCTAATTTTGAACTGACACAAAAGGAATTTGAAATACTGCGGGAACTGCTGACCCATCAGGGCCGGATATTGACCCGGCAGAACTTGTTGGATAAGCTGTGGCGATATGATTTTTATGGGGACGAGCGTGTTGTTGATACCCATATCAAAAATCTACGAAAAAAATTGGGAATAGATTTCATTCAAACAATCAGAGGGGTGGGATATAAAGTTGATAAAGAGAATTAAAGGCAGTCTGTTTGCTAAAGTCTTTATTCTGACTGTGGCAGTTTTGCTCTGCGTGAGCTTTCTTGTCTATGGCGTTTTGGCTTGGTATATGCCTCAAACCTATTCTAACAATCTCAATGCGGCATTAGATGAACAGACAAGCGACTTTATTTATGAATTAGAACATATCCGTATGCAGGATAGCGGCGGACTTTTTGATCAGTTTCTTCAAAACACGACAATTAGCATGGTGGAGCTTTATACTGCTGATGGTGTTCTGGTGGAAACACCGTCTAACCAAAATAGCTTTAACGATGGGATCACCGGGGAGGCTCTTGGCGGAGCATCTTATGAAAGTGCGCCGATTATATCCAACAGCTATTACTTCTCATTTGCAGATGATAATAACCAATATATTTTAACAGTTTATGGAGAAGCCTCTCAAATCGCAGAACTGCGGCAATCATTTGTAAGCGTATTACCGATTTTGTTTTGCGTTATTCTCCTTGTATCGTTGGCAACTGCTTGGGTGTATTCTCGTATCATTACAAACCCGGTATTAAAAATCAGTCGGATTTCTAAAGAGATGTCTGATATGCGGCTGGAATGGCAACTTGAGGAACGCCGTTCTGACGAGCTGGGTGTACTGGAGAATAGCTTGAATACGCTGTCCCGGAAACTATCTGCTACCTTGGAGGAGTTGCAAAGTGCAAATCTCCAGCTCCAAAAGGATATTGAACATCAAAAGGCGCTGGAACGGGCACAACAGGATTTCTTTTCTTCCGCTTCCCATGAACTGAAAACCCCTATCACCATTATCAAGGGTCAATTAGAGGGGATGCTATTGGGTATAGGGGCATATAAAGACCACGAAAAGTATCTTGCCCGATCCTTGGAAGTTGCAGCTACGCTTGAAACGATGGTGCAGGAAATATTAACGATTTCAAGGCTGGAAACCAATGTCGATTTCAAAATGGAGCATTTTGATTGCGCTCCCATGATACATGGCTATTTGAGGGAGATTGATGATTTAGTGGCAACAAAAGAGCTACAAATACATCTTGCTATACAGTCTCCCGCTTTTATCAATGGGAACAAATTACTGATTGAAAAGGTGTTCTCCAATTTGATTTCAAATGCTGTAAAGTATTCGCCGCATGGAGCAAGCGTTGATATTATTTTACAAAATACCAACGGACGCTTTTTGTTCTCCGTAGAGAACACAGGTACACATATACCAGAAGATGATATTCCCAAATTGTTTGACGCTTTTTATCGTATGGAGCAATCCCGCAGTAGAAGAACAGGCGGCAGCGGCTTAGGGCTTTATATGGTTCAAAGAATTTTACAACAACATAACAGCTATTGTGAGGCTTGCAACACAGAAAACGGTGTTAAATTCTTCTTCACGATTTAGCGGACAATCAGCGGCAGGTGAACAACCTGCCGCTTTTTTTAACTACACATAAATCACAAACTAATCCCAAAGGTATCCCAAAATGCTTTGCTATACTTGGGGTACATTCAAAGAAAGGATTGGTAAACACTATGAGAAGAATGGCATTATGCGCTGCGTCCATGCTCTTGTTAGGCTGTTTGGCTGGATGCAGTACGACACCACAGAACAGCCAGGAACAAGGTAATCCCGTTATCAAGGAAGAAATCAGTCAACCTCTTGGCGGTTCTGAGGCGCTGGGAAACAGCGAGGACAGCTCGGCACTCTCCGCCGCAGACAAAGAAAAAATGTTTGCACCTTATGAACAATACGGGATGACCTATGACGCGGTCAAAGATGAACTTACCTATAACGGGAATTTGGTTCGCTGGTTTGAGGACTATTATCCCATCAGTAACAACGAAACCGCCGGTATTGATTTTCTAAATGAGAACGGCACAGTAGATGTGTATGCTGTACGGGATTTAGAGAGCTTTTCAAAAGCGGCTGACGGCTCCGTTGATCCGGCGGGTAAACTGATTGGCTTAAAAGAGTTTACCCAGCAGGAATTTGACGCACGGGATATTGAGGCGTTGAAAAACAGCACATCCGTTGCTATGGCAGGAACGCCGCTTGAAGATAGCGAAACTGCAAAGCTCGTTGCAGAGTATGAGGCATTTGGAGTAACCTATGATGCCGAAAAAGATCAGTGGTATTTCAATGGTGAGGAAGTCCGCTATTTCCGGGATGTTCTCACTTCTAATGGTGAAAGCCTCACCAGCGGAAAATTCCAAGGCGAAATGAGAACGCTTGGAAGTGGTGTTGGCACAATAGACATTTATACCGTTCGTGATTACGGCCACTTGAACAGCGAACATCACGGAACATTAACTGGCATCGAGAAATACAGTCAAGAGGAATTTGACGAGCATACACAGGCCGGAATGTCTGGAAATCAGCCCATAGGTAATGCAAGCCATAACTAAATAAACCATCTATCTGCCGCACGACGGCAAAAGAAAAAAAGCCGTCGTACAGCAGCCTATCAATACGTCTATTTGAAACGGCGGCTCAATTTTCAGAGCCGCCGTTTCTCTTTGGATATTCAGTAACCCCACGGCGGCCCATAGGAGGGTGTCGCCGTGTCCATCTTACTTTCTCACAATTCCCATGACCTTCACCAGCTAAAAAAAGCGTAGCTCCCCCTCCGGGACAGTCTGGCTATGAAGGTACAATATATCAGTACAATTATGATAATGTAATTTCATGCGTCTGCATAGTGTCTTGCTGTGCGGGCGCATTTCTTTTGCTTTGCCTCGGGCCAACTTGGCCCGAAGTCCAACCCCGGTGTCGCTCTCCGCCGCCCTCCGCTTCGGTCGCTCGTCAACCAACAACCGAAACGGAGGTCAATATGGCTATTATCAATTTGCGGGACTATTACCCATTCTATACATCAGATTGCTTCATGGAAGTATCGGAAGAAGTTGCAGAAATGTTCAAAGAGTTTGATCGTAAAGAGGCTGCCTACCGGCTGCGTACATACCGCCACAAAGCCTACTATTCCCTTGATCGGGATGACGGGCTGGAGCATGAAGCTGTCTTTGTCGCCTTATCTCCCCATGAACTGTATGAGCGGAAAGTGACCATGCAGGAGCTTCATGCGGCGATTGCCAGTCTGCCGAACAAACAGGCAAAACGGATTTACGCTCATTTCATTCTCGGCATGACCAAACAGGATATTGCCCGGGCAGAGGGCGTCCATGAAAAAGTGGTTCGTGTCGCAATCGAGCGAGGTCTGCGGCACTTAGAAAAAATTTTGAAAAATTCTTTGTAAGGCGTACCGATTTAGGCCGGAAAATGAAATGGCTTATGAGAGGCAAAACACTTCGGGTCACAATGGCCCGAGGTTCAGACAAGCCTCATGCAGATTGAAAATTGAATAAAAAGACACCCGGATACGAAGGGAAACGCGCTGTGTGACAGACCCGCCATGACCTCGGATTTCAGAGAATACAGTCTTTGTAAAACTGAGCGAGCGAACAGGTCCATGCCATAGGTGGGGCAAGGCTGGCTCCACCGGAACAGGCGCAGAACCCGGATACTTGCGTTTAGTCACAGTCCGAGCGTTGAAGCGGCCTTGCAAGCCGTGAGCCGTCGCAGGCAATGAGAACGCCTTGCCATCAGAATGGGGAGAGTTGAAATACTATGGGGCATGAAGCCTATGTCCGTCCGGTGTGTCTGAAATGAAATGAAAACCTATGGGGAGCCCCCGGCAATGCTGTCTGATGATAGGCCAACCGATCCGGCGTGGCTCCCCATCTTTTCAAAAGAGGAGCACTTTATGGGAAATGCGTTTGGAATGATCCCCGGCTTGGAACCGGACGAATGGAGCAAGGACGCCTGCCGTGGTTATGTCATTATGGCAATGGAGAACTGCGGATTTTCAAAGAAGGATATACGGCGAGTTGTGGGGCAACTTTATGAAATATTTGACCTCAACA
The DNA here is from genome assembly GCF_025567525.1 of Gallintestinimicrobium propionicum. Taxonomy (NCBI): domain Bacteria; kingdom Bacillati; phylum Bacillota; class Clostridia; order Lachnospirales; family Lachnospiraceae; genus Gallintestinimicrobium; species Gallintestinimicrobium propionicum. Next base: position 89,178 of record NZ_JAOQJY010000013.1, read on the forward strand.
GCGTGGAGGACGCCAAAGAAAAGTACCTTTCCAGTCCTTGCTGACCTCGGGCCACATTGACCCGAAGTGGAGAAAGCTCAAAGGGCGGCACCTGCTGGGTGCCGTCTTTTGACATTTCCCCACAGGACAAGCGGGAAAGGCTGGCATATACACGCACTTTCGCAAAGGAGGTTTTCAATGACGCAAGCTGTCACTTATGAACGAGAAACAAAGTCTGTCGCATTTCAAGGGAAGATCATTGTGCTGGAAAGCCTCACGCCGGTACTTTCCCCGAAGGAGAAAGAACAGCGCAAAAAAGAAATTGAGCGTTGTCTTTACGAGGTGTTCAGTAAATATGGGGACAGATTTCCCTAATCATTCGCAACATTGTTGTCCGGGGCTGCTGATGGTATAATATAGTTGTAAGGTTGGTAGCTCCATTCCAACAAGGAAAGGAGCCCAATATGGAATTTATCAGAGAAGATTGTATTTACGCAAGACAGTCAGTAGACCGCAAGGACAGTATCAGCATTGAAAGTCAGATCGACTTTTGCAAGTATGAATTGAAAGGCGGGAGCTGCCGGGTATTTAAGGACAAAGGCTATTCCGGTAAGAATACGGACAGACCTGAGTTTCAAAAGCTGCTGGGCGAGATCCGCAAAGGAAAGGTCCGGCGGGTCATCGTGTACAAGCTGGACCGTATAAGCCGCTCTATTCTGGACTTTGCAACGATGATGGAGCTGTTTCAAGAGTACGATGTGGAGTTTGTATCCTCCACGGAAAAGTTTGATACTTCGACCCCGATGGGCCGGGCCATGCTGAATATCTGCATTGTATTCGCCCAGCTTGAACGTGAGACAATTCAGAAGCGTGTCACAGACGCCTACTATTCACGGTGCCTGAAAGGCTTCCACATGAGCGGGCAGGCACCATACGGTTATCAGTTAGAGCCTACTGTGGTAGAGGGTATCCGCACAAAGAAAATGGTTGCCGACCCCGTAGCCGCCGACCATGTTCGGCTGATGTTTGAAATGTACGCTGAACCGGAAACCTCCTTCGGAGATATTACCCGATACTTCGAGGAACATGACATAAAAATTTATGGAAAATCCATGTTCCGTACATTTCTTTCCCAGCTTTTAAGAAACCCCGTTTACGCACAGGCCGATTTGGAGCTGTACGAATTTTTCAAGAGTCAGGGTGCAGCGATTGTCAATGACGCTTCTGACTTTGCCGGGACAAACGGCTGCTATCTCTATCAGGGGCGGGATGTGAAAGAGGACAAGGACAGGTGCTTAAAAGACCAGATACTTGTTATCGCTCCCCATGAAGCACTCATTTCCTCTGACACATGGCTGAAATGCCGGAAAAAACTTATGGCAAATACCACCTTCCAGCAGGGACGGAAACCGAAGAACACTTGGCTGGCCGGAAAAATCAAATGCGGGCATTGTGGGTATGCTCTGAAAGCCACCCATGTACCAAACAGCACCGGATATTTCCGCTGTACCAAACGGACGGAAAACAAAGGCTGTCCGGGCTGCGGGAAAATCCGCAAAGAAGAATTTGAGCAATTCATTTTCTCGGCCATGCAGGAAAAGTTCAAAGACTTTCAGATACTCCACGGCAGAGAGGAAAAAGTCAATCCGAAACTGACCGCCTATCAAGTGGAGCTGGCACAGGTGGAGGCAGAAATTGAAAAGCTGCTGGATATGCTAACCGGAGCCAATGCGACCTTGCTTGCCTACGCTAACAAAAAAATTGAAGAACTGGACACCCGACGCCAGACCATTTCAAAGGCAATCGCTGAATTGAGCGTTGAAACCATATCGCCCCAGCAGATAAAGAAGTTGTCCTATTATCTCGACAACTGGGAGAGCATAGATTTTGACGACAAAAGAAAAGCCGCCGATGGTTTGATCTCTACGATCAAGGCCGCCAGCGACCGTGTTCAGATAGAGTGGAAAATCTGACATTTCCGCTCTATCGCCCCTCATTTCTATTTTATCTTGTTTGTACCCCTTGTACACCGATGTTTCATTTTCTTTTTTATCAGCAGGCATATCATATTCCTCTGCCTGTTCGCCATCCCCCTGCTCCATCCTTTTTACAATATGTTCAAAAATATCTCTCTTACTCTCATAATGCCTATACAATGCACCTTTTGTCATGCCAAGCTCGCCCGCAATCTGACTGACAGAAACTGCTTCATATCCATCTCTCGCAAATAAATGTAATGCAACAATCAAGATATCTTCCTTTGTAGTTTTTGACATACCCACACCTCCTGCTCCGCAAAATAAACGACCGTTTACAATCAAATTATAGTAAACGGTCGTTTATTCATGACAATAGAATGCTCGCAGAGCGTGCATTCTATTGTTTGTCAAGTCAGATATCTACAAAAAATCTCCTGATATACCATAAACAGAAGCTGCGGCAGATACTGTTTGCTTACCGGATATTCCCCAACCTGAATCGTCCCTGAGTAATCCATATTCAGCCCTACCATGCAGACGAACAGCAGAACAACACGCAGTCGCCGCAGGCACTTACCAAACGATAATTCTGCCAGCAGAAATCCTGCAATCAGATAGACAGCCATCCCATTACTGTTTAATCGTGCCTCATTCCAGTAACGTATTTCCAACAGCCGTTACTTCTTCTCGTTTACGGTTACGGTCATTCTTATGACCTTTGACTGACCGTTTTGCAATCTGACAACCGCCTTGACGACTGTCTTTCCGGGCTTCAGACCCGTGATCCTGCCATTTGAGCTAACGCGCGCCACATCCGGATTGAGGACCGAAAAAGTCACTTTATCAACATTGAACCAGTTGACCCCTTTCTCAAACCAGAAGTACGTCCCCTGCCTCTCGCGGATGGTGGCTGATTGTTTCGTGGCTTTGATCGACCGCAGTATCTGTTTCGTGAGTGCTTCTTCCTCATCGGCTGTCACTAACTCATAGATTCCGTGACCCAGCTCATTATGATCCAGTTCAACGCTTCCATCTGCCGCTACCCTGAAAGGCATTTTACTGACCACAAGCTTCTCACCTGTTTCGGGATCTATCTCAATGATCTTCATTTTTTTAGGTCTCATGGTTCTTTTCAGAAGCGTATTTACATTGACCGTCACTTCCCGGATGACCCAGTCGTTTTTCGTGAGCATCTTTATCGTGGTCTTTACATTCTTCGTACCTGCTGCCTTTACGATCTCTGAAAGTGCTTCCCCGGAGATCTTCACATTGCCAAAACCTCTATCAAGAATTTCTGCGGTAGCTGAAGTGATCTTACCTTTGGCATTCTTCGATACATTGACCACTATATTCATTCCTGTCTTTTCATTTCTGATCTCGGTCCTGATCTGTACGGAACCGTCCTCTGCCCGGATTTCAGTCGTGGTCACAACTGTACCATCTTCTCTGGTTTCGGTCTTAGTCGTAGTCTTGTCCTTGTTATCGTCCTGTGGCGGAGCAGTTTCAGATCCGCTGTCGGTGGAACCGTCTGATGAACTGCTGCCGGAGCTGCTGCCACTGTCCGAGCTGCTGCCGGAACTGCTTCCACCGGAAGTACCCCCATCCGAACTACTGCCGCCGGAGCTGCTGCCACTGTCCGAGCTACTGCCGCCGGATGATTCTTTCGTAAATGCCATTCCGACCACATCACTCATGATATGACCATCTTCTATCGCAATTGCCCGGATCGTAGTCGTCTCTGTCAGCGTAATCGGTGTGTCGTACTTCTTCGATTCCTTTGTTGGCACTGTATCATCTGTTGTGTAATAAATAATCGCACCGGTGGTCGCTGTGATCGTCACATCCGTGCGATCCGAAAACTTGTCAGCACCGGAAATCGTCGGAACGCCGCTGTCTCTCGGAGTTTCAATCTTACGATTGCCAGCTGCCAAAATTGTATTGTCTGATCCGACCGCTCTGACATGAAGATCAACCATCTGACTGCCGAAAAATGTCTCCCGCTTCTCAAGTTCCTGCAATGGGTGATAATTTATGCCATCGATACTATACTGATATTTCCCCATATCAGTATCTGCCAGACCTGTCACCTGCATAACATATACGGTAGCGCTATCGTTTGGTCTTATACTCACATCAAACTGAATTGTTTCCTCCTGTGGCGGAGCAGTTTCAGATCCGCTGTCAGTGGAACCGCCTGATGAACTGCTGCCGCCGGATGATTCTTTCGTAAATGCCATTCCGACCACATCACTCATGATATGACCATCTTCTATCGCAATCGCCTGGATCGTAGTCGACTCTGTCAGCGTAATCGGTGTATTGTACTGCTGTGATCCATTTGTTGGCACTGTACCATCTGTTGTGTAATAAATGATCGCACCGGAGGTCGCTGTGATCGTCACCTCCGTGCGGTCTGAAAACTTGTCAGTACCGGAGATCGTCGGAACGTCGCTGGCGTCCGGAGTTGTGATCTCACGATTGCCGGCTGCCAAAATCGTATCGCCTGATCCGACCGCTCTGACGTAAAGATCAACCTTCTGACTGGCGCCAAATGTCTCCTGCGTCTGAAGTTGCTGCAATGAGTAATAATCTGTGCCATTGATACTATACTGATAGCTCATCCTATCAGTATCTGCCAGATTTGTCACCTGCATAACATATACGGTAGCGCTATCGTTTGGTCTTATACTCACATCAAACTGAATTGTTTCCTCCTGTGGCGCTGTGCCCTGATCTCCGGATTCTGCCGTCCCGGTGTTGTCGCTCGCGTATACCGTTTCCGGTGCGAGCAATCCACCAGGTACACTCATGGATGACACGACCGTAGCTGCGGCAATCCCCAAGGTCAGGATTTTTGCCAATGCTTTGCTTTGTTTTGATTTCCGTTGTTTCATTTTTCGTTGTCTCATTCGTCGATCCCTCCTTTTACTGATGCTGTTATTAGGCGTTTGCGAAACTATTTTTATTATCTGGGCTACCTGGCTGTGGGCGCAGTGGCATTCTGATCAAGCTGCTCTGGATTTTCTCTGTTAATCCGATCTACAATATAATTGATAGAATCTTTGATGTTAGCTGCATTGATAGGATTGTTCGTCTTAGAAGTAAATACCAGATCCTCAAATCCTTCTCTCGGAGAAAACCGAGTAGCAATGTCTTTATGGTATGTTCTCTGATATATAAGCACATCATGCACTTTCTTAATCATTGGAATCTTGCGAAATCCTGCATATTTATTTTACCCATATAATTTCCTCCCAAAAAATATGGAGAAGATTATATGTCTCTCTTCTCCATAAATATATCATGTTTATCACTTAATTTCTACGGCTTTTAAGCTGGGGAAACGCTGATTAATTCATGCATCTCCTTCCCCTTTGTCTTATCTACTGCATCCCTTCCTGCAGGTGTCCCGGACACCCTTGCCTTCATTGCTCGTTGCTCGCATAAACAATAGAATGCACGCTCTGCGATCATTCTATTGTCATGAATAAAAAGAACCGGCTGATTCATAAATGCCGATTCCCGGGTATAAAAAAGCTGAGGCCGTTGTCCTATGATTAGGAAATGCTGACCTCATCGTTTTTGAAATATTTAGTTGTCACAACGATATAATAGCGGAAGTTTTCAACACCATCCGGATATGAGTCATCTCAAATCTGATTTCCGTATTTCTTTAACTCTTCCCTATACAATTCAGCTATATATGCCGGACCATTGCACCACAGCTTTGTTTTCTCATCATACAGTGCTTTTCCTGTCTTTGAACACAGAAAATCTGTCAATATCTCTTTTCTGTCCTTTCCCGTTTCTTCTGCAATCTCATCTGTCACCATAGTGATAAGAAGGTCTATTGTATAATTCATTTTTTCCTTTGGAATTGTTACTTCAGCCATATCTTCTCACCTTTCACAAATTTCAGACACTTAATTGCGGCTTCTGTTTTGAAGCAATATTGATCTTTTAGTTTATTGGGCAACAACTGTCTGATGCAGAAATCGTCTGCCTCCTTATCGCCTGCTGTCCCGAAAGCCCCGGCAAGGTAAGCAGTAAGGGTAGCGTTTGTTGCATCATCCGCAATCTTTCCTGCAATGATATCATACCTCGCCATTTCACGTTCAACTTCGATAAACATTTTTTTCTTTCGATGTGCTGCAATGCAATGTAACCAGTCTACATCTGCATTTTCAAAAATATGCGTTTCAAGATTTCCTGAAAGTTTGAATTCAAAAGTCGAAATATATCCAAACTTCTGTCCCTCTTCAATTGTTCCGGTTGCGATTGCTTTGGCTATTGAAGTTCTCAGAAAACTTTCTGCCTGCTCCTTTGATGTAGTTAAATAAAATCCCTGCCCAAAATCTTTTCTCTTTGCACATTTGGCAAGATCTGGCTCTTTTACTTCACAATAGCTTCCATGATAGAGAACAAATCCGTCTTTTAACTCAAGCACTAATCTCTATCCCCTTTCTTTGCAAAAATTCAGTAATATCTTCAAGCACAGCTTCATCGCCTTCACAATGAAAAATCCCATAACATTTTTCTATATATCCAAGAACATCAGCTTCTTTAAACAAGTGGATAATCTGTTCAACAGATAAATGCCACTCTTCTGAAGCAAGCCGGATTAATCTTGTTTGCATGAAAGTAATCTCTGTTTTCTCACTCATTATGAATCCTCCTTAATTTCTTGGTTAATAGTCGAGTAGACTAAGACCTCTCAATCTTAGCCCCTCACAGATCCGTACGTGCGGCTTTCCCGCATACGGTTGCTCATAGTAACATTCACTTTAATATAAGCAATGGTACGTTTTAGGCTTTGCTAATGGATAATACTTGAGCATTTCCACAAATCCATTCCATGTGTATGCCCATCTACAATGCATGTGCTTCCAACCGGTTTCCAGAAAGTCCATTATTACGGCTTTCTTAACAATCGCATGAAATCCAAAAATCTGAAGCTTATTTTTAAACTTCAGGGATACCAGAAGTTTAAGCAGCGGTATGCCGGTCTCGGGATGGCGGATCTGATGAAACGGATCTGGAAAAAAGATATTTGCTGCTGTCCGCAGTGCGGACATTCCGCCATGAGGTTATTTGGAAGAACACATGGTGCATTTGGATAACAGCCCTTTGACCATACCGTTTTTAAAGCCTGCACCGTTGGAGGCTTGTTTGGCATGTCCAATTTTTCACATATGACAGCAACAAAGACTTCTATTCTTTGATTTTGCTGGGATTCTACATTTTTGAGACCCAGTAGAATAAATGCAATTCCCATATACTCTGTGGCTACACGTCCGCGAATTGGTACAATTGGAAAGAATCACATTCAGAGCAGATTTACTCAGTGAAGAAATCTGCTCTTCTTAACTGCTCTGAATCTGATACTTTCCTAATGAATTATACCATAAAACCTGTGAACAATTCTACCGCAGCTTTGGACTATATGAGAAAAGTCCGAACAGTTTTCTGCCCGGACTTCCTCGCTCAATCATAAATCAATTCCGCTTTCACAACTTTCTCTGTCTGAGCCTTGCAAGCGTTCATTTGCCGCACCCATTCCATTTGGTTTTCGGCTTTCAGCTGTCCGGTCACGCCGTACTGCTTTGCCAGCTCCGGCACGATCAGCTCCATGCGGTTTCGTGCCGCTTCGTCAATCTCGGCGCAATGCTCAAAGAGCTTGCCGGATAGCACCAGCTCATTGAACAGCAGGTCAACCGCATTTTTGAAATTCTCATCATCTTCCCTTGCTTCACTGGCATCCACCAGATCAATCAACATGGAAAAATTCTGTTCCTCCTCCGGTGCTTCATACCAGATATATGCGATTAAAGCTGTATAATAGAGCTTTTCCGCTTATAGTGATAGGTAATCCTTTGAAGTTATCGCCGGATTTTCCCCCACTCCACACCGGACGTGCGACTTTCACCGCATCCGGCGTTCCATCGGTTGTTTTCACAAGCATTTAATCAATCACCAAATGAAATGTTAGTTTTCTATTGCGGACAAACCAGCCTGCTGGCGCAGACTGTTCACTTTTAACATCAGTTCCTTTGTTGCCTTGAGCGTGTCGGCTATCTCTTTTAGCTCATTCTTAGGACACTCTTGCAGGAGTGGAAGAAATCTATTATGGAACAAAATCATATTTCGATAGCGTTCCTTGCCGCCCAATTCTGCCGGTGTTTTCAGCCAGCATACTATGTCAGCCGCATTTTCAAAGAGTTCCCCACTTAGCGCACATTTTCCACGTTGAGCCGAGAATAGTGAAATCCTGCTGTCAGTAAGTTCTGTGCTTCGCCCCATAGACGGTTGATTCCTCAAACCTGATAGAACAGATGAGTTCATACTTAGGTTCGTGTGTATCAATGCCCGTCCCTCTACCGTGTAACTGCAAACCGCCGCTTTCTTTGCCATCGGTATCTTGTTCTTGATGTATGCGATAGGGTAGATAGGTTGGTCGATTCCAGATACATACCGTATCATTGCCGACTTTCCAAACCGTTCTTTTTCGCTCTCGGTCATTGCGCCGCCCTCTCGAACAAGTCTGCACCCGGTTTCTGTATTGAGCCGATTTGTTAAAACTGTCATGACCTGTCTGTGGATTTTCCTGCAATCAATGCTGATGCAGGTGGCAAGTTGAAAATAATTCTGTATTCCCAGAACCATTGAATTGTACAGCCGTATTTCGTCCAAAGGTCTTTTTCCCTCTGGAGGTCGGGCAATTCGTTTCGCCTGTTCCACCAGTTTTTGCCTTTCCAGTTCCAACTTTTTGTCACAGATATGAGATTGCACGATGTACTTCCTGCTTTTCGGTCTGACTCGTATCTTAAACCCAAGAAACTCTGAATAGCGTTTTCTAACATTGACTATCCTTGTTTTCTCTGGCGATACCTCCAACCTCAGCCTCTCGGTTATCCATGCCGTTACAGCCTCTTTCGTTCTCAAAGCGTCCTCTTTATTCCGGCAGAAAATTCTGAAATCATCTGCATATCTCACGATATACATTTCTTTCAACCCTGTTTTCCTCATTTTGAGGAATGCCTTGCTCCGGTCAAAAGTAATCGAGTTTCTGATTTTCCTCTCATACCCGTATTCCTTTACAAGAGGGTGGTTCTGCCATTGGCTCTCAACCCATTTGTCCAGTTCATTCAGCACGATATTGGCAAGCAACGGTGAAATGATACCGCCTTGCGGAGTGCCTTTGTCTGGAATGAGTGTAGTGCCGTCTGGCATTCTAATCGGTGCTTTCAGAATCCGCTTGATAATAAAAATCAACTGTTTGTCGTGTATTCCCATTGCCCATATTTGCCGCATTAGCTTGCTGTGATTTACGTTGTCGAAAAATCCTTTTATATCAAACTCAATCACATAATGCAGGTTCATGCGTTGAAGCATGGTGTAAGTTTTCTGCACGGCGTGTTCCACGGAACGGTTCGGGCGAAAGCCGTAACTGTTGTCGCTGAATTTCGCTTCGCAGATTGGCTCTATGACCTGTTTGATACATTGCTGTACCAGCCTGTCCCAGATACAGGGAATACCTAACGGTCTGGTTTTTCCGTTTGGTTTCGGAATGTCTTTGCGTCTTACCGGCTTTGGGCGGTATCCGTGCTGACTTCCTGTGACAATAAACCTCACTTTCTCTGCAACTGTTTCGGGCGGTAAACACCCGATGTCACTGATGTTTTTGTTGTCTGTTCCTGCTGTGTAGCTTCCTCCGTTTGCTTTGATGTTCCGATATGCCAGAAGAATGTTGTCCCGGCTCAGAATTAAATCCATAAGGTCGGTAAAATTTTCTCCCTCCAAACTTCGATGATAGAGTTCATCAAAAACTGGCTGCATACCGTAATACTCGGCATGACGTAAGTCATCTACACATAGAGTTTTGTTTTTCTTTGGCATAAGGCATCACCTCCTTTTTGCGAAAGTGACCCTTTTGGTCTTACTCGAATCCTTATGTTGGATTGAATAATGCCTGCTTATCTCAACCGACTTGTGGCCATTCCTCCGTAGCTCACATAACGCAAGCACATCATAGGTTCGACCACTACTTTTCAGCAGCAGTTCGTCTGCTTATTGTTTTTCGTCAGACTATTCCTTGCGGAATCTGCTGCCTTTCCTCGTTCCGATAGTTCTATCTGTTCATACATACCCATAGGTTCCTGCTATAGACCTGTCGGCTTGCCTGTGCCTGTAACACAGCATGGTCGTTCGTAGGATCAATTTCTACTAAACCACACCGACTGCGCATTAACGCACCCACACATTTCTGCGTGGTCTTCTTTTAGACCTGTACATTCGCAGGTTCGTCAGTCCGCCCGCCAAAGCGAACATTCTAACCATAGGTATCTTATAGACTCTCGGCTTATAGGTAACACAGTCTGCCTCCAGACCGCTTTCGACCACTTTAGGCAGTGGTTACGGTTACTCTCAGCCTTTGTCATGGGGCTTCGTACACCAGCCATTACAGCTAATGCACGCCCATCAAGGGTAGGCGTTTCAGGGCGTTACCCCGTCATTCCACCTATCAAACTACCAGTTCTCCGAACAACGGAAAACCGTTGCTCGTGCGCAGACTTTTTACCGTCTGCGAACGAGTCGCACTGACCCAGAAATCGTCTCCGGCCTTGCCCTCGCCTTTGGTATTAGCGATCAGCGTTGTCACCAGCTTCAAAATATCCTTTTCCGAGTGGATGTATGCAAAGGGGTTATAGTGCATGGACTTCTTGAAGTTGATGGTATTTAGAACCTTGATGCGGTAAGACTCATAAATGACCTTGCCATGCTTATCCTTCATGGGCTTTCCGTCTTTCCCCAGCTTGGGCGCACCCCTTTGGAGCATTTTTCCACACTCCACCAGAATTGTTCCTTTCGGGTCCGTCACTACATAGGAGCTGTGCATCTGCATCAGGTTGGGTTTCAGCCAGAATCGGGTCTTACCGGAACCGGAGCCGCCAATCACCAGTACATTTTTGTTTCTGGCAGTCTTGGGGTCCTTGGGGCGGCTGTTCATGGTCAGGCTCTCCGTTTTCGTCAGAATCACATTGTTCTGAAATACAGGATCAACGTAAGGTGCAATATCCTCACGGGTTCCCCATGAAGCGTTTTGTCAAGTGCTTTTTTGAGTTATTGACGCAAATTATCGTGAAAGTGCGAAAGTGCAAAGTGCAAAGGGTCTGCGTTTTGCACTTTCAGCTTGCGGGTTCGGGTGGCTGCTTCTTCTTGATGAAGTTGTACCATTGACCGCCGACACGCCTTGCGCCTAAAATGCCGCCCATGTTGCGCTTGGCATTCTGTACCGTCCTTTCGGATATTCCGGCTTCGGCTGCGGCTTTTACAATGTCCTCACTGGCAAGCTCTTTCCCGTCTGCCAACAGGTCAAGTATCAGCCGTTCCGCCTGTTCGGTCTTGGTGGCGGTGTTGCCGCCCGCGCCGGACAGCAGCTCGTCAGCGGTGATGTCGTATTCGCCTATCCACGAAAAGCCCGTTTCCGGGTCAAGGTAAAAGGCAACGGGCTTGCCCTCCGGCGCAAGGGAAGATTTGTCATGGACGATAACGCGCACATTCGGTTCTCGCTTCACGCGCCCGATCAGCAGGACGCTCCTTGCTGCGGCGCGGAAGTCGATAGAACCTAAGCCCCGGTATGCGCTCTGCCCTCCGGCAGCTTTGTTGAGATGTCCGATAAGGATAACGGCGCACCCGGTACGCTCGGCAACATCGGCAAGGCGGCGGAACATGGGGCGCACTTCGTTTGCCCGGTTCATGTCGGTCTTTTCGCCCATATACGCCTGTATGGGGTCAAGGATAATCAGCCGCGCCCCGTTCTGCGTGATTGCCTTTTCTATGCGCTCGTCGGAGAGGGTAAGCTCCCGCTTGGCTTCATCAATCACAAGTACGCGGTCAAGGTCGGCTTCTGCTTCCATCAAGCGGGGCTTGACGGTATCGCCCAGCCCGTCCTCGGCGGTCTGGTAAATTACTTGGAACGGCGGCAAGGGCTTCATTCCCGGCAGCGTTCCCCCGGTGGTGCAGGCAGCGGCAAGGCGCAGCGCAAAGGTGGTCTTGCCCTCGCCGGGGTTGCCCTGTACTATGGTTACTTTCCCAAAGGGGATATACGGTTTCCATAGCCATTCAACGGTCTGTGTGTCAACCTCGCTCATGCGGATAATCTCAACGGTTTCTTCCTGCGGCGGTTCTTTCAAGCCATAGACAGCTTCCCGCAGATATTTCCCGTCTGTGATTTCGCCCCGGCGCGTCTGCACCTCGTTCCAGTCTTTGAAAAGTGGGATAAGACGGTGGACGGTCAAGCCCTCCGGCATAAGCTCCACAAGGCGGCTGCAAGCGTCGTTTCCGGCTTTGTCGCTGTCAAGGCAGAGATATACGGTCTTGATGTTCGGGCGGTCAGAGAGAAAGCACATAAGGGCTTTATCTCCCACGCCGCCCAGTGACAAATAGCTTTGCTTCTGCCAGCCCTTTTTGAACAGGCAGAGAAAAGATAACAGGTCAATCGGGGCTTCAAAGACAAACAATCTTTCGCCCTCGCCCCGATAGCAGAAGTTAAAGGCTTTGTCGCTTCCTTTCACATCAAGCCGGAAGTTCCCGGCTGTGCCGCGCTGGTGGGCGTAGCGTGGTACTCCGTCCTTGTCACGCCCCACAAATACGGCGTTGTGGTGGGCGGCTTCCTCGTAAATGTCGCCATTGGAAAGAAAAAAGCCCGTCACATCTTCATCAATGCGGCGGGCTTCGGTAAGGTAGCTTTTCACTTGTCCGGCGGTATCGCTGCGGGGCGGCAATCGAAAATCAGAGAGGGGCGCGGGGCTTGGTCTGTCCGGCGCGGCTGCTCCCTGTTCCCCTGTGAGAAGTTCAACGGCTTCGGTGAAGCTCTTGCCGAAAAACTCCATGACAAAATCAACGGGGCCGCCGCCTTTGCTCTGGCTGTGGCGATACCATTTGTTTCCCCGGACGGTCAAGCTGTCGTGCCGTTTCCAGCGGTATTCCTGTCCGGCGCGGGTAAGCTGCTCGCCCTGCGATTGCAGGAACAAAACAAGGTCGGCTTGGTTGGCGCGGTCTATCTGTTCTTGGGTGTAATACATAAAATTTCAACTCCTTTCAGCGGTCTATATCATGCCGCTTGGTGCGGTTCTGTGTCTGCTCCGGCTGCTCGGCTTTCAGCGCAATATCCACGCATTTGCGTATCTTCTGAAGCTCGGCAACCTCGGCGCGGGCAGCTTTCAGTTTGGTGTAGTCGGTATCTCTCTGTGTCTTAATGTCAGAGTATTCCTGTTCCCATGCAGCAATAGGCAAGGTCTTTGTTTCTTTTGGCAGCTTGGCATGAAGATAGCGGTTTGCTGCGTCCCATAGGGCAAGCTCGGCGCGGTGGGCTTCCTCGTACTTATCGCGCTTGCTCGTCCAACCGTTTTTCAGATTTTTCAGTTGGTCGTGGACGGGTTTGTACTTGGTGTAATTCTTCCCGTACTCTATCAGCTTTTGCAGTTCTTTCATGCGTTGCTCGGCAGTTTTCATTCCCTCCCGGATTGAATAGGCTTCCTCACTGACAGAGGAAAGAGAAGCGTCCAATTCGTCGAGGGTGGAGATACCATGCTCGGAAAGATAGTTGACCGTCTGCGCTATGGTTTTCAATTCAGCGGCGGCGTGCTGTTGCTGCCAGCTCTGCGAATACTTCCGGCTCTTTTCCCTCTGAACGCTTAAATACTTCATCAGCAGACTTGTAAGGTCGGAGGATTTGGGCGGCTGCTCCGGGGCGGTTTCCCTCTCGGCAAGCAGTCCGGCAAGCCATTCTTTGAGCTTGCCGATCTGCGCCCGGATTTCCCGGATAAGGCGGTTGGCTTTCTGGATATTTCGGTTTAACTCGCCTTTCTCGGTGGCAATCCCTTTCTTCTCCATTTGGCAAGCTGCCACGCCCATGTGGACGGTGGGGATTTCATCAATGCCGCGCTCGGCGTTGCTGCGGTGGTCGATACGCTCCGCGCTGCCGTTTTGCTCTAAAAAGTCATTTGCCATATCAGCCCATGCCTTGCGCCATAGGTCGGCGTTCTCCTGCCTGTTCCAGTCCATAAGGTCAATTTTTCGTGTCTTATATCTGCCGCTTGGAAGTAGGATTTTCTCGCCGCTTTCGTCAAGGACATATTCCTTTTTTGACTTCGCCGCCCATGCACCTTTTTCATCAAGAGGGCGCATAGTCAAGAGGATATGGGCGTGAGGATTGCCGCTTCCTGTATCGTGGATATTGAAGTCGGCGCACATTCCTTTGGAAACAAATTGAGAGGAACAGTATTCCCGTACAAGGCGGGTCTGTTCCTCTCTTGAAAGTTCAACAGGCAAGGCAAGTTCGATTTCCCTCGCAAGCTGTGAATTATTCGATTTTTCGGTTTGCTCCACGCTGTTCCATAAGGTAGAACGGTCAGAGAATGAGGGCGGGGCATGGGGCGGCAGCATGATTTCAGAATGAACCACACCGCCTTTTCTTGTGTAGTCGTGGGTTATTCCGTCCCACTCGTTTGTCAGCTTTTCCCCGGCTCGGTAGGCGGCTGCGGCTACGGCAGATTTGCCTTTCCCCCGGCTGACAATCTTAATGCTGCAATGGTAGATTGCGATAGTATCACCTCCCGGATAGGATAATCAGACTTGTGGAAAGTGAATAGCTTGCAACGCAAGGTGTTCGCTTTCCGCAAGTACACAAAGGGGTAGACAGCACAAGCTGTCGCAGGGGAAGTGTAGCTTCCCCTGTCTGCGGCAAAGCCGCCATATCGGAGCGCGGGGAAAGTTCCCGGTGCGGAGATAAGCCCTCGGCAGAGCGCACACGCCCGCAAGGGTGTATAAGTGCGCCCTTTGTTCCAAAGGGCTTTATCCGGCGTTCCCGTCCTCGGCTCGTTTTTTCAGATATGCCCGCGCTTCCTCGCCCGTTAAGGCAAGCCGGAGCAGGTCGGCGGCTTCCTCGTCGGTCATGTTCTTTGCTTCCGGCACAATGCTCTCAAAGACTGCGCCCCGGACGATAAGGCGGTGGCTGCGCGTTCTGCGTTCCTCTTTGGATAACTTCTGACGCAACATCTTTTCCCGGTTCTCAAACTGCCGGATTTTCTTCTTTCCGTCCTCAATCTCGGCTTGCAGCTCCTCGCGGGTTTTCTCTCTCGGTTTTGTCATAGTTGGTCGCTCCTTTCTGCCTGTCGGCGTAGAAAAAGGACAGTCGATTTCTCGGCTGCCCTTTTGGATGGGTATTAAGTTTTATTGTGTGCTGTTTTATCTTACCCTTATTGTTTTGACACTTTACTTAAACGGGATATTTCATCATCATTATTCAATAATCGTGTTGATAGCAGACTGTACCGCTTTATATCTCCCCTCATTTGAGTGTGCCGCTAAACAGGTAATTAAATATGCTTTTCCATCTTTTTCATACAGAACAACAATGTTATAGGAAGATGCCATTGTTCCTGTTTTCATTCCTTTAACATTTGCATTATAGTACGGTGAATTTTCATCTAAAAATTCATTTGTATTTTTCCATGTAAATTCACCTTGCGGAGTTTGAATTGAAAATTCGCTTTTTCCAATACATTCTTTAACAAAATCGTAGTTAAGGAGCTTCAACGCTACGCGGTTAATGTCATCTAAATGAGAGTCAGCTTGCATAGACGCGCCACTTGGGTCATTATATAAATTTGTTTTGGAATAGCCTGCTTCGATTAAATACTCACTAAGTTCTGTCATGAAATAATCTATATATTCCGTTGCTGTATAACCTTCGCCTAATTCGTTTTTAGCGATATGATATGCCAACGCATAGGCTGCGTCATTTCCGGAAGGAACAAGCATAGCCTCCATGATTTGTTTAACTGTGTATTCCCCAGCATACAGATTTGCTAAAGATGAACCCGCCGGAACAAGTTCTAATACCTCTTGATTTACTTCAACAATATCTTCCAAATCTACTTTTCCCAAAGCATAATCAATGGCAAATAGTTTTGCCAAACTTGCTACTGTGGGAAGTTGGCTATCGCCCTCGTAAAATAAATATTCCTCCTGTTCAATATCATAAACAGAAAATGAAAGAGCGTCCTGCGGAATGTTAAGCTCGTTCGTACTTAGTTGAAAATCAATTTTTTTATAGATGTCCTTTAAGAAATCAAAACGATAAATCCCTGTTTTGTGTAGCCCAATTACTGCAACAAATGCTATAAACAACACTGTTACAAAAGCTATTATCTTTTTACATTTTCTATGCTTCTTCATATTTTTTCTCCCACGAATTTATATCTGCCATTCTGTGCCTTTGAGAAAAGTATAGCACAAGAATATGAACAAATCCACATTATTTCAACAAGTTTGTAGTGCTGTTTTCTCTGGCATATCGCCGCGTTGCTTCCCGTCGTTCCTCGCTGTATGGGGCGGTCAGACGGAAAGAGAAGCGCCCCTTGCGGATTTCAAACTCCATGCAGCCCGTTTCGGGGTCTGCGTCGGTCTGGCGGCACTGGTCGGGGTGCTGTCTGGCGTAGGCGGCAAGCCGTTTCTTCAAGTCGGTGTTGTGGGTGCGGATATGGATTAGCGGGTCTTTCTCGTCAAACCAAATATCGGTGGTCTTTTCCTGCTTCGTAAGCCCTGTTCTCATAAACTCTCCTTTCTGCGCCCCTGTTACGCAGTAGGGGCATTTTTCGGGTGTTTTTCCCGGCTCTTGACTTGGGGAAAATGAGGATTTTCAAATAGAAATCGCCCGGACAGGGAATGGTTCGTCGGGGCGGCTGTTATCGCAAGATTTCTGTTTTTTCCGGCTCTTGACCGTCAGACGCGGATAAACGCGAACTGTCGGCAAGCACCAGTTTGAGCAACTTGTCGCGGAATGTTTCTGTGCTGCTGTGATTGAAAAATAACTCCACAACAATGGTCTGCCCGTTCCTCTGGGTCGTGATGATACTGTCGGGGGTCTGTTCTGCCATAGGCGGCTCCTTTCTCCGGGTGCAAAAGAGGGATTTCCCGTAGTTCGGAAAATCCCTCTTGGTTGACGGTTATTCTGTTTTACTGTGTGGGCTGTGCGGCGGCTGCCTGCGCCTTTTTCTTCGCCCGGTATTCCCGCGCCTTGATACGGTCATACTCCCGCTGCTTTTCAAGGTTTCGCGCCCGGTACTCCCTTGAATACTGCCGGTGGTATGCGCGGCTCTTTTCCTTTTTGGCTTCTTCGATTTCCTCCCGCATTTGCCGGATTTCCTGCTCGGTCGGTTCTGCAAGCTGTGTCACTTCATTCTCAAACTTGCCGATATAATTGAAATATATGCTGATGTGCTGGATTGCGTATCTCGCCCTTTTCTGGTCGCGCTCATGCACTTCAATCCTGCTGATAAACTCGTTGAGAATGGCGGGGGTAAGTTCGGTAAAGGCGGCATGGCGTTCCGTCAGCTTCAAAAACTTCTGCGCCCGTCCTCCCGCGTTCTCATAAGCGGATAGCTGCTCTTGGAGCGTGGCAAGCTCCGCTTTCAGCGCATAGTATTCTTCCGAATACTTCTGCGACATCTGCTCATAACGGTCTTGCGGGATCGTGCCGAGGGCGTTGTCCTCATAGAGCTTATTCAGCACCTTGTCAATCTGTTCAAGGCGCGTCGTGATTTGCGGAATACGCTTCTGCTGTTTCTTGGTCTGGTCGGTCTGCTGCATGGCAAGGTTCTTTTTCACTAAGGCTTCAAACTCCGCCCGGTTGCTGATAGAATAGTCCTCGATTTTCTTCAGCACTTCCGCGATGGTCTGCATGAGCAAGTCCGCGTCCATGATGTGCGGGGAATGACACTTGGGGTTTTTAGCCTTTCCCTTGTGATACTCGCTGCAATAGGCAACGTGCCGTTTGCCGCCGTTCCTGTAATCTATGCGAATGTGCATTTTTGAACCGCAGTCTTTACAAAAAAGCAAGCCCGACAAAGGGTGGATTTCCCCGTCCCCGTTGGGGCGTCTGACGGGTGCGTTTTCCAAAATCCGCTGTACGGTTTCAAAATCGCTGCGGCTGATAATCGGCTCATGCACATTTTCTGTGATGTGCCACTGGCTCCGGTCTACATAGTGGTTATGTTTATCCCGGAAATGCTTTGTAGTCTTGAAGTTGACCACATCGCCGCAATACTCCTGCCGTGTGAGGATATTGGTCAAGGTGGCTTTGTTCCACTTGCAGCGGTTATCCTCGTTGAGCGTCTTATTTTTACAGGTTCCTCGCCCTCGGTCTTTCATATAGAAAGTGGGGGTAGGGATTTGCTCGTTTTTCAGATGCACGGCGATTTGGTTGCGGTTCTTCCCGCCGATAAACAGACGGAAAATCAAACGGACAACCGCGGCGGCTTCCTCGTCGATTATCCAAAAATCCTTGTTGTCCGGGTCTTTGACATAGCCGTAAGGGGCTTCGGTGACAATCGGCTTTCCACTCATGCCTTTGGTCTTAATGCCCGTTTTTACTTTCTTGCTGATGTCCTTTGCATACCACTCCGACATGATATTGATAAAGGGCGCAAACTCCAGCGTGTCGGGCTTCTCGCTGTCTATGCCGTTGTTGACCGCGATAAAGCGCACGTTGTTCCGTCTGAAAATCTCCATAGCGTTGCCGACTTGGAGATAGTCGCGCCCCCAGCGGGTAAGGTCTTTCATAATGCAGACACCGATTTTCCCGTTTTCCACATCGTCCATCATGCGGGAGTAGGCGGAACGGTCAAAAAATCTGCCGCTTTCGTCATCGTCGATGTAGTGCCGGATCTTGGTTAGGTGCTGCCCTCTGGCATAGTTCTCCAAAAATATTTTTTGGTTCTGTATGCTGTTGCTCTCGCCGCCGTCCCTATCCTCGTCGCCCACGGAAAGGCGGGAGTAAAGGGCTGTAATTTTGCTATAATCAGTCATGTGCATAACCTCCTGTGCGTCCATGTATGTGTCATTTACACTTAAAATTATGCACTCCAGCGGGCCGAACCATATTCCAAACCATGTCGATATTTCTTGGCGTTCTTGCTTTTAAGATACACCGCCAGCCTCAGACCAACACCGCAGCACAGCCCTACCAACAAGTCCAATGGATGCAGGCTTGGCCAGAAACTTTGCAGCGCCCCAGGCAGAACCTCAACCAGCGAAAGAAACTTTTCTGAAGCATCCGCCCCTTGTGCCATTCGCCATGCCTCTCCAAAATTGGTAGCAAACAGCCCCAGCAGGATATACGGCATATTCAGCAAAATGAGCTTTTTGATGTCCAATGTCTTTTTCATCGTTCCAGCTCCTTTCGCTTGGTGCGATCCACCACAGCATTTTTAACCATCTCTTTGAACTGGTTAAGTTTTGCCAGTACGGACGGGCGCTCTGTTTTCGTTGCCTTTTTGACCTTTTTGTTGGTATACTCTGTAAAAGCTGCTGTCAGAGCATCTGCATCACGGCCTTTGAAAAAAATCAGGTACTTTGGCGGAGAACTGCTGCGGT
>NZ_JAOQJY010000014.1:0-108201 GCF_025567525.1 Gallintestinimicrobium propionicum
TATTATGAAGAGCCGTATGCGGGAAAGCCGCACGTACGGTTCTGTGAGGGGCTTACATTGTGAGGTGTAAGTCTACTCGACTATAGGAGGTAAAGCAGCATGAAGTGTCCATATTGTGGTGAAGAAATGATAAGAGGATACCTAATGAGCTCACGAGACATTACTTTTGCAGTTGATAATGTGACAAAAGTTTTTCGTATTAAAAAATCGGACGATCTGGACTTGAGTAAAGGTTCAGGCGGAATCCCGCATTGTGAAGCTTATCGTTGCAGTAGTTGCAAAAAGATTTTGATTGATTATGCAAATAAGAGTCTGTGACACTTTTATCTTTTGAACATTGTAAATATGATGCATAAATAGTATATTGTCAGCATAATTGATACAGATAATAAAACGAAAAACAACATCATCTCCAAATATTGTATGATTACAGAAAGTAGAAATTAAGAAATTTCCTCTGTTTTCTTCTTTCTGTATTCATTTGGACTCATATGATAATATTGTCTAAACTTCCGGCAGAAATAGCCGGAACTTGTAAATCCGGTTTCTTCTGCAATGGAAGAAACCGATTTTTGAGTGATATAAAGTTGTTCAGCAGCCTGTGCTAGTCTGTATTGAATTAGATATGCTACCGGAGAACAGTGGATGCCAGTTTGAAAAATGTGTAAAGCTCCACTTTTGCTGATAGATGCCGATGCCGCAATCGTCTCCAATGTAATCTCTTCCATGTAGTGATCATGAATATACTGCATCATAGCTTGTAATCTTGCTTGTTTGTGATTTAATCGATGAATACTGTTAGAATCAGAAGTCCAGTCCATATTTTTTTGCAATATGTTCCAAAGCTGAAATAAAAGTTGTATAGTACATAATTCATTATCCGGCTTAGTTTCCTGAATAGTACAAATTTGCGACAAAAGTTGTAGCACCTGTTTTCCAAATGTGTTGGATGGACTGAAAACTTGATATGGAACAGACGAGCTTATCACAGGAAGAATATATTTTTCGTAAATGAGGCTGTTTTCGGGTGCTAATAGGGTTGGTGAAAAAACAATATTAGGTGCAAATGTACTGCTTTGTGCTTCAAAACGATGCAGGACACCGCTATTGATAAATATGCCGCAACCTTTATGTAGTTCTATTTTACTTGTACCTATAAGGCAGAGCGCAGTACCTTCAGCAGTATAAAGAAATTCTAATTCATGATGCCAATGCCAGTCAATGCGATGGAAGTCAAATTTCCAAATATTATCAGGATAGTATGCAAATGGATAACGATTGTTGCCATGCTGGATGGTTTCTCGTAGTGTTTCATCTGTAGTTATCTTAAAAGTTTCCATGCTATATTTCCTCATAAATAATAAAATTTGTTATATTGTACCATAAATACATGATTTTATACAATGACTAGATATAAAGTTTACGATATAATCACATTTATTAGAGGAGGACAAAATGAAAAGCCAATATAATAAGACAATTACAGCCTGTTTTGTAGGTTATATTGTACAAGCTATCGTTAATAATTTTACACCACTGCTTTTTTTGTTTTTTCAGAAATGCTATCATATTCCAATTTCCCAAATTACATTGTTAGTGACTTTTAATTTTGGAATACAACTACTGGTTGATTTTCTTTCTGTCAGATTTGTTGATAAAATAGGATATCGGATATCAATGATTATAGCTCATGTTTTAGCAGCGGCAGGATTATTCCTTCTTACAGTTTTACCAGAGATTTTACCAGTTTCCTTTATTGGAATTTTGATTGCTGTAATGATCTATGCGGTAGGTGGTGGACTTTTGGAAGTCCTAGTCAGTCCAGTTGTTGAGGCTTGCCCATCCGACAATAAGGAAAAAGCAATGAGCCTGTTGCATTCTTTTTATTGCTGGGGACACGCCGGAGTTGTATTCATATCAACAGTGTTCTTTTATGTAGTCGGTATAGATAACTGGAAAATATTAGCCATTATTTGGGCGGTTATTCCAATTGGAAATGCTTTTGTTTTTTCAAAGGTTCCCATTGCACCATTGCTTGAGGATGGAGATACCGGACTTGGATTAAAGGAATTGTTTCGGATGAAAATTTTTTGGATTTTGTTGATTATGATGATATGTGCAGGAGCAAGTGAGCAAGCAGTAAGTCAATGGGCCTCTGCTTTTGCAGAAAAAGGTCTTGGAATTTCAAAGGCAGCCGGCGACTTAGCAGGGCCGATGGCATTTGCGGTTCTAATGGGAATATCAAGATTGTTTTATGGTAAGTATGGTGACCGTATCAATTTGGAACACTTTATGATTTATAGTAGTTTTTTATGTATTTTATCCTATTTAGGGATTTCATTATTCCCGATTCCGCTATTAAATCTGATTGCCTGCGCTGTCTGTGGGCTTTCAGTGGGAATCATGTGGCCTGGAACTTTCAGCAAGGCATCAGCAGCTTTGCCCAAAGGGGGAACAGCCATGTTTGCATTGCTGGCATTAGGTGGAGATATAGGTTGTTCAGGAGGACCTACATTGGTTGGAATGGTATCAGGAGCTTTTGGGGATAACCTAAAGATGGGAATTTTGGCAGGGATTATTTTTCCAGTGTTGCTACTTGTAGGAGTCATTCTTTGCAGAAGACAAAAGAAAATTACTAATTATAATACAGTGAAAAGTAGGCACTAAATATAGCTGCTTATTAAAATAAAAAAGAAAGTGAGAAAAAAGATGGAATTTTTGAAAAACAATCCTAAATGGATACGTCAACCAAAGCAGGTACAAATTAGTGAGGATAAAGTTGTAATTCTTACAGAAAGGGGTACCGACTTATGGGCACGCACTTATTATGGTTTTCAAAATGATAATGCTCCAGTATTTCAAGTTGAAACAACGGACAAGTACTTTTCTTTTATTGTTAAAACAGAATTCGAGAGTACCTGTCGTTTTGACCAGTGTGGTGTGGCTATGTATTTAAATAGTGATAATTGGTTTAAGGCATCTATAGAATATGAGAATGAAAAAATGCAGCGATTGGGAAGCGTTGTAACCAATCATGGATATTCTGACTGGGCAACAACAGACATATCCTCTGATATTAAAAGTATGTGGTATCGTTTTTCACGAAGGGACAGTGACTACTGTATTGAATGCAGTGAGGATGGCATAAATTTCAGACAAATGCGTATTTTCCATATGTGGGAAGGTGCAGAAAAAATTACTTATGGAATATATGCATGCAGCCCGACAGAAGGCTCATATAAGGCAACATTTTCAAATATGCAGATTACGGAATGTAAATGGGGATCAGATGCAGACTGGCGTGATTGATGATATGATTTCTAAAGATAAATCTCATATGAGAATCATTATCAGTTAAATTGAATAATAAATATAAGCCAAAAATAATCCCTGAAAAATTTTAGAATTTTTGGGGATTATTTAACATTATAAATAAAGAGTGTCATCTGCATCCACCCATATTTGCATCGTTCCATCAAGATATAATTTTGTATATTCAAGTGGTTCCTCAATAGCGAGTGCGTTTAATGCACAGTCTGATCCAGGTGTAGTCTTTAAATTCTTTTCAGCTTCCCAGCAGTCAATGCGAAGCATATAGCCGGCACTGGTATAAACATCAATACTGTTGCACTGTGGATTGTATTCTGCAAATATTGTTCTCATCGTATCCCATCTCCTTATGATTCAATCGATCATTAATTGTAAAAATTAAGAAGCATTCCAATCAGTTCACCATGTCAGTTTTATTTTGTGTTATACTATTCTATATAATTTTTTTGGTCTCCGCTGCCGCTTCGGTCGGCACAGAGCAGAGGTCCACCGGACCTCTTGTGCCCTTGTATTTTCCCTTATCAGAGTTCGTAAACACTGGTGGGACGATATAACACAAGGGAAACAATAAGGGAAAGCTTGCCTGTGATAAATTCAGTGTTTTCAAGGGCTTGCGGAGAATTTAACAACAAGATATAACAGTTATTAAATTTCTTAAAACAGGTGAAATCTCAATCGAAATTTGTAGGAACAGAAACTTTGAATTTAGTGGTGCGATTGATGAGAATTATTGAAGTCAAAGAAGATAAAAAACAATATCTTGATTTGCTGTTATTGGCAGATGAGCAGGAAAATATGATAGACCGATACCTTGATAAAGGCAAAATGTATGTGCTTGATGATAATGGGATTAAATGCGAGTGCATCGTTACCGATGAAGGAAATGATGTGCTTGAAATCAAGAACATTGCAACTGTTCCAGACTATCAAGGCAAAGGTTATGCAAAATCTTTAATTGATTTTATCGTAGAGAAATATAGAGAGCAATATGCTATTCTACAAGTAGGAACAGGTGATAGCCCATTGACAATACCATTTTATGAAAAGTGTGGGTTTGTCCGTTCGCATATCATACCAAATTTCTTTACAGATAATTACGACCATCCAATATATGAGGATGGAGTACAGTTGGTGGATATGGTGTATCTGCAAAGGCAGTTATAAAGAAACTTCAAGTTTAACGAACAGGAGATGATGATCACATGAAAATCTTATATGAACTATCCTGGTTATGGGAAACGCTGGGCATTGCACTTGTGGCCGCGGCTGTTTGTGTGGCTTGCGCCACGCTGATCTGCAAGGCAGCGAAGAAGAAGTTCAACAAAAAGGTGTTGGCAGTCATAGGGGCTGCGGCATTTGTGGGCGCGATTCTGGCGATCATTCTGATCGCCCGGACACCGATGCCGCTTTGATAGGACGGAGGATGGAATAATAGAAGGTCGGGGTCAGACCCCGGGCAAACTTTCACCTGTGAGAAGTGTCAAGGTTTTCTAATCACCACATGAATATAAATTGACAAAAATGACTATAATGACTACAATGATTATAATGGTGATTAGGAAAACTACAGGAGGTGCCTTATGACATTTATTGAGAGCGAAACTATCGAACTCAAGTCTTCGGTTGTTGCAGACCTTTGCAAAGAGGTGATTGCCTTTGCTAACACAAGAGGCGGCACTCTTTACATTGGTGTTGAGGACAATGGTACGGTGATTGGTGTGGATAGTGCCGACCGTGTTACCTTGCAAATAAATAATATGGTTCGGGATTCCATCAAACCTGATATTACGATGTTTGTCCACTACGAGACACAGGTGATAAATGATAAACAAATTATCGCCGTGACCGTCCAGGAGGGTACAGACCGTCCCTATTATCTGGGCAGTAAGGGATTAAAGCCCAGCGGTGTGTATGTCCGCAATGGTACATCTACAGATCCTGCCTCTGATACCGCCATTCGAAAAATGATTAAAGAAACCGATGGCGACAGTTTTGAAACCATGCGCTCTTTGCAGCAGAATTTGTCATTTCAGGCAGCTGAAGCACAGTTTGCCAAGAGGAAGGTTCCCTATGATGCTGCTAAGATGCAGACTTTGGGAATGGTTTCCTCGGACGACATTTACTCCAATGTAGCGTTGCTTCTGTCCGAACAATGTCCGAGTACCATCAAGGCTGCAACCTTTGCCGGTGTTGATCAGAGCGTATTCCAAGATAGACGTGAGTTTACCGGTTCGTTGTTTCAGCAGATGGAGGATTTGTATGCCTATCTCGATCTGCACAATCAAACCAAGGCCACATTTGAGGGACTATACCGAACTGATACCAAAGATTATCCAGAGGACGCGCTGAGAGAAACATTGATGAATTCTCTGGTGCATAGAGATTATTCTTTTAGTGCCAGCACCCTTGTCAGTATCTATGATGATCGAATCGAATTTGTATCCGTGGGCGGTCTGCCTGCCGGAATCACTTTGGATGACATTATGCTAGGACTTTCCGTTTGCAGAAATCCGAAATTAGCAGCTATCTTCTATCGCTTACAGCTGATTGAAGCTTACGGAACCGGTATGCCCAAAATCATGAAAGCATACGCAGGCACAGGGGTAGAACCTAAAATTGAAGTGACAAACAACGCTTTCAAAATTACACTCCCCAATAGAAATGCCGTTAAGGCAACTGATAGCGTGCCTAATGAACGTAAATCCAATGAAGAAAAGATTCTGGACTTGATTGGCCAAAACGGCTATGTAGTGCGTAGCGATGTGGATCAACTGTTGGATGTCAGCCAAACAACGGCCAGCCGTATTCTAAAACGCATGGTTACAGACGGCTTGATCTATCAGGACGGAAGCGGCAGAAAAACAAAATACAGAAAAGGTTAATCGTTTGCAACAACTGGCTTAAAACCCAGGGGGCTGACCCCGGTCAAAACCCATCCAAAGGTTTGTCCTCTTATAGAAAAAGTTCATTTGATTTCTGAACGGAACAGGCTTTCTTGATAGCTGATGCCACAACAGAAACCGTTACCTTGTTAAGGCTGCGTGCATGAACAGGGCAGATTGAGACACATCTCATACAGGAAATGCACTTGGATTTATCGGTGACCTTGCCATTATCCTTGGAAATCGCCTGAGCAGGACATTTCTCCGCGCACAGACCGCAATTTGTGCAATGAGAATCAGTAGAGGGAACAAATCCGCTGCTGGATTTTTTGTAAGGACGCTTGCCAGGAATGGCGGGAACTGCCAGGGAGCCGGATAGTGCTTTTTCAAAAATTTTGGTACCGAATGCAGAGAGTTGTTTGCAGTCTTCTGCATTGGGACGACCTGCGGCATATTCGCGAATAATTGAATGTTCTGCAACGGCAGAAATGGCGGCAATCACCTGAAAGCCAGCGGCATTTGCAGTATCCTCCATTTGAACAAGCGTACTCTCATAGACGCGATTCCCGTATACTGCCACAAGAACGCACTTCGCACGATTTCCATTGATCTGAGCAAAGCGATCAAGTGCCAACTGCGGGGCTACTCCACCAAAAGACGGCATGGCGACAAGCACCAGTGAATCGGATTCAATGAAGAACGATGCAAAATCTGTGGAGGTAGATGAAAGATCAATCGTCTGGACTTCCGGCCAGTTCTGGGTAATAGCAGTGGCAACTCTTTCGGTTCCGCCAGTGGGACTGAAAAGAATCTGATAGCATTTCATTATAAACACTCCTTCGATGTAAAAAATAGAGTTACAGCTTTGATATCAGTATAGCAATTGTGAGGTGTCGTGTCAATATTTACAGCAGGAGAGGACTATGCTAAAATGAAAGCGGGAGGGCAAAGATTATGCATGTCAGTAACAAATGTTCGATTGCGATTCACTGTTTGATCTTTATCCATGAATATGGAGCAGAGAATAAAGTGACGAGCGAATTGCTGTCGTTTTCTACCGGCTGCAATCCGGTGACAATCAGGGGTATTCTCAGTGCGCTGAAAAAAAGCGGTGTTCTGTATGTGAAGTCCGGTACTGGCGGTGCGACTCTTGCAGCAGAACCCGAAGATATAACACTTTATCGGATTTGTACAGCAGTGGAACCGGATGCCATTGACAAAATGATCGGTATTCATTCGTCACCATCACCGTTTTGCCCTGTGGGCAGGAAGATTCAGTCAGTGCTGGATGATACCTACGAAGAGTTGAAAAAAGATGTGATTGCCAGCATGAAATCCATTACACTGGATAAGATTCTTGCCGATTATCACAATAAACAGCAGACAAATCAATGAAATATTTCTTTGAAGCCGGGATGGGGAGCGGCAGTCCAAGCCCGGGGTCAGACCTCGGGCAAACTTCGGAAGCGATGAAGATGCTGGTGGAGAAATAAATGGAATAAGGATGAGCTGATAGACCGGTGGGGTAATGCCTTGTCGGTTTATTTTTTATGGAAGAATCCATGAAATTGTGATAGAATATATTTTAGGTTTTGTATACTTTTGACATATGCTCACATGATATTTATATGAAGTCCGTTTTTATGGACACAATACTCAATCGGGTCAAACTTGTTGTGACACGAAAGACATGCTTGCAGAAGAGTGAAAAGCGTTTTGAACGCACGATTTTCTGTTTACTTAGAAGACGATAAGCGCTATACTTGAAAATAGAGAAATTATACCCATGGACAGGTTGTTTTTAAGCAGGAGGCAGAGGCGATGGCAGTATCATATAACAAGTTGTTTAAGCTGTTGATAGACAAGAAAATGAAGAAGAAAGAGCTGTGCGAGCTTGCTGGAGTCAGCGCAAGTACCATTGGGAAAATGGGGCGCGGAGAACCTGTTTCTATTGAAATGGTAGAAAAAATCTGTCTTGCATTAGGATGTACGGCTGACGATGTGTTGGATTTCATCCCAGAGAGTCCAGATAATGGGATAGCTGATAATGTAGAATAAGGATGGTGGCCGAATGGGAAGGATAATACAGTATCGGCTGCTCCAATCCGAAAATCAAACAGGACTGATGAGACCAGTTGTCTACTGTGATGAAAAATACTGCGAAAGTTTACAGCAGGTTTCATTAAATGAGAAAATGGCGACTCTGCTCATAAAAATTAAACCGGAACGAAGAACCATGAGGCTTGAAAGATGCTTTCAGGAAGTTCTTACAAATATTCCGGAGAACAGTTGTATCCGAGACTTTGACGTGCTGTTCAATCCAGCATACAAGATAGATGTACTGCAACTTCTTACAGTTGCGAATCGAAGCAAATCGTTTTCTGTTTTATGGCCGGGAACTATGGCAGATGGAAAATTGGTTTATGCGGAAGATGGATATGCGGACTATAAAGAATACGATGTAGAACAATACGACATAACCTGTGTCGTTTAAGGGAGGATAAAAAAGTGAAGTACTCAGACTTGATCAGCTTCAACCCGATTGAGGATGTCATTCAACTTACTACAGCAGATGATGCGAACCGGGCGAAAGAGTATGTGAAATCTTATGTTATGTCTGATACCATGGCGGCAAATCTGAAAAGCCCGGTATTGGATCAGCTTCAGATGGATGAAGTGGTTGATAACAAGGGTGTTCTTGTTGTTGGTAACTATGGTACTGGTAAATCACACTTGATGAGCGTGATTTCTTCTATTGCCAAGGATACGGATAACCTTCAGTATCTCCAGAATAAAAACTTTGCAAAAGAGATGGAGTGCATCGCAGGCAAGTTTGAAGTACTTCGCATTGAAATCGGCGGCGTAACGATGTCGCTGCGTGAAATTCTGTTTGGCTTCATTGAAGACGATTTTGCAGCACGAGGAATTGATTTTGAAGTGCCAGATTTTGATACAGTCCGCGATAATAAAAAGCTGATTCGTGATATGATGATGGCCTTCTCTGCAATGTATCCAGACAAGGGATATCTGATTGTTGTGGATGAGTTCCTGAGCTATCTGACTTCCCGTGACGAGCGGCAAATTGTCCTCGACCTTGAGTTTTTCCGCGCACTTGGCGAGATGTGCTCCAAGAGCAAACTGCGTGTGATTTTTGGTGTGCAGGAGAAGATTTTTGATAATCCGCGATTCAGCTTTGTGTCGGACACACTGAAACATGTGTCTGATCGTTTTACGCAGATTGTCATCACAAAAGAGGCAACATCTTATGTTGTGTCTGAGCGTATCTTGAAGAAAACGCCTGAGCAGAAAGCTTTGATTCGCAAGCATTTGGAGAAATTCTCAATGCTTTATACCGGTATGTCTTCCCGGATGGACGAGTTTGTAGATTTATTCCCAATTCATCCGTCCTATATTGATGTGTTCAATAAGATTTACCTGATTGAGAACCGGCATATCCTGAAAAATATCTCTATGACAATTCGCGACATTTTTAACCGCGATGTGCCAGAGAATGAGCCGGGCATCATCTCTTTTGATAATTATTGGCCTGCAATCAAATCCAATGGATTACTCAAGAGTGATGTGACCATCAACCGCGTTGTTACTGCCAGTGGACAGCTGGAGGATATCATCAACCGTGCGTTCCCTAAGCCCGCATATAAGCCGCTGGCAATTAAAATTATCTATGCACTGAGTGTCCATCGTCTGACTACGAATGGCTTGGATGTACATTTCGGACTGACGGCAGAGAACCTGAAAGATGACCTTTGCCTGTTCTTGCCGATGCCGGAGCAGGATGCAGACTTCCTGTTGGCTCTGATTAAAACTACGCTGAAAGATATCATGACCACGGTATCCGGTCAGTTCATTATCTACAACGATGCCAATAACCAGTATTACATTGATGTGGATAAGGTCGTTGACTATGATGAGAAGATCAAGCAAAAGGCTTCCATCATGGCAGATGGAGAACTGAATCGCTATTTCTATCAGCTGATTTACAGCTGCCTCGATTGGGATGCAAAGCAGTATGTTCCTGGATTTGAGATTTATCAGCGTGACCTAAACTGGGATAGCCATAACATTTTCCGTGAAGGCTATTTGTTCCTCGGTCTGCCGGGAGAGCGTAGCACTGCGCAGCCGGAACGGGATTTCTATATCCATATTATGCCGCCATACAGCAGCGGCAGCATTGCTGTGAAAAATTTGGAGGATGAAGTTTATTTCTTCTTCAAATCTACTGCGGAGTTCAAGGAGATTCTGGGTTTCTTCTCTGCTGCCAATGCACAGGCACAGATCAGTGAAGGCAAAGATAAGGATGCCTATCTGAGCAAAGCGGCGATGATCCGCAAAAAGCTGATTAAGTATCTGAGTGAAAATAAGAACACCTGCTTTGATATCCAGTATAAGGGGCAGAAGCGGCAGATGATCGAAGTGCTCCGTGGACGTTATAACCGAGATATGGATTTTAAGGACACCGTTGATTTGGCGGCTTCCCTGTGTCTGGATGAATATTTCTGCGGCAAATATCCGGATTGTCCTATGATGAAAACAAAGGTAACTCGGAAAAACATGGCAGAAAATGTACGGCAGGCATTTGATTATTTTGCTGGTCGTAAAACGCAGACGGCAACCTTGATGCTCCAGAGCTTTGGCGTTCTGGATGGCGATAAGATTCGACCGGAAGGTTCCAAGTATGCAGCTTACTACATTGACCAGCTGAAACAGCTGCCGCCGCAGGGCGTTATCAATTATTCGGATATCTTTGATGTCAAATACGATGATCAGTACGAAGATAAGCATTTCAAGATCAACTATCTTTTTACACCGATCATCTTCCTGTCCATGGTGTATGCGGGCTATGCAACGATGACTCTGCACAATGGCACTGTTCTGAGTGCATCGAATCTGGATACTGTACCTCGCATTGGTGTTCTGGACTTGTATGAGTTCAAATATCTGGCACGGCCTGCGCAGATGGCAATGGCAGAGCTGAAAAAGCTTTTTGATGTGCTGGAAATCAATCCGGTTCTGCTGGACAACCCGAATGACCGTGATGAGGGAGTAAAACAACTGCTGAAAAAAGCGCAGGAAACGAGCAACTCTGCTGTTCTTGCGAACCAGAAGCTGAACAATGGATTTGAGCTTTGGAATGAACCGCTTGTGGATGCGCAGCATTTGATCGCTATGCAGAAAGCCTGTGCAGCAGTTAAGGATGAATTCAGCAATTATTCTGCACGGTTCAATACTCCGGCGAAGCTGAACAACTTCACGCTGACCTTTGAGGAAATTGATAAGCTGACGGAGCAGATTACACTGATCAAGGCGATTGCGGAATATGTGACTTTCAAAACGGATTGCGCAAACAATGTTTCCTATCTGAGTAACATTGAGTTCATCGACCTTGGCGCAAACTTCAAACAAAAACTGGAAGCTGCAAAAGACGAATTCCGTTCTGCACGCGATAGCATTCTGACCGGTACATCCGGAGATGCAGCCGCGCAGAAGGTAAATGCTGCTCTTGAAAAGGTTAAAGAAGAGTATATCGGCATTTATTTTGAAGAACACAAGAAAAAACGCCTGGACATTGACGATGCAAAACGACGCGGTAAATTACAGGAGAGTTCCGTACTGGCAAATCTGCGTAAGTTGCGTGGCGTTGAAATCCTTTCGGCAGCCAAACTGACAAAGATCGAGCAGGACATGGCTAACTTGAAAATCTGCTATGAGCTGACACCGACTGAGCTGAAAACAACTCATATCTGCCCGCATTGCCATTATAACCTTGGTGATCAAGTGCCGAATGTAGCGGGCCAGCTGGATAATCTGGATATTCGGATTGATGATCTGGTGACGGAGTGGACGCAGACTCTGTTGAATACGATTTCTGACCCGATTGTGGCAAGCCAAAAAGAGTACCTGAGTGCAGAACAGCAGAAAGCCATTGATGATTTTATTGCATCCGGTACTTTGCCGAAGCGTGTTGACGATTTCTTCATCAAGGCGATTCAGGCATTGCTGAAGGGCTTTGAACCTGTGGTAGTGGATGCAAAAGATTTGATGGATAAGCTGACGAAGCTGCCGCCGATGGATGAATCTACTTTCAAACAGAAGCTGAATGAGCTGATTGCTGGCTATACCAAGGGCAAAGACGAAGGTAAACTCCGTATTATTGTTAAGTAAGATAAAATTGTGAGAAAGCGAGGCGAAGCGTGTGCTGATGAATACACCGGAGTATCTCTCCATCATCGAAAATATCAAAAGTGAGATCAAGGCTGCACAATACCGTGCAACGATTCATGCGAATTCGGATTTGCTACTCCTTTATTATGACATTGGAACGGTTATTAACGAATACAAAACATGGGGAAATAAATTCATTGAAAATCTCTCCTATGATATTCAGGTGACTTTCCCGGAGAGAAAAGGGTATTCTGTCCGAAATCTGAAGTACATGGCGAAATTTGCAGCCCGCTTTGCTGACAGAGAAATTGTGCAAGAGGTGCTTGCACAAATTACTTGGTATCACAATATTGCTTTGATGGATAAGGTTAAAACTGCGGAAGAACATATCTGGTATGCAAATGCAACGGCACAAAATGGCTGGTCCCGTAATGTTCTTGTTCATCAGATCGAAAGTGGCTTATATCAGCGGCAAGTTCTGGTGGATAAGGTCACGAATTTTGAACGCCGTCTGCCATCTCCGCAGAGCGAGCTTGCAGTGCAGACTATGAAAGACCCGTATGTCTTTGATTTCATTCCGTTCCGGGAAGATATGCTGGAGCGGGACATTGAGCAGGCATTAGTGCGGGATGTGACCAAGCTGCTTCTGGAACTTGGAACAGGCTTTGCGTTCTTGGGAAATCAGTACCACCTGAATGTTGGCGGCGATGATTTCTATATCGACTTGCTGTTCTATAACCTGAACCTGCGCTGCTATGTGGTTATCGAACTGAAAACCGGAGAATTCAAGCCGGAATATGCCGGACAGCTGAACTTCTACCTGTCAGCGGTGGATGGTATCTTAAAGAAAGAGCAAGATAACCCATCCATTGGCCTGCTCCTTTGCAAGAGCAAGAACAACGTGGTAGCAGAATACTCCCTCAAGGACATTTCCAAGCCGATTGGAGTGAGCGAATACAAAGTTACCAGTAGCCTGCCAGATGATCTGGAAAAGCAGCTGCCGTCCGTTGAGGATATCCAGAAACGGATTAAATGAAATTGTGCAAGTGCCGCTTGCACAATTTAGAAAACGAAAGTGAGGAAACAGCTATGGAACGCAGAAAGCTGACCAAAGAAGATATAGATAAAGTGCGCAACATTGAAGGCTTTCCAATTGGTACAGATGAGGATATCATTGCGCTTTCGGATGCGCCGTTTTATACTGCCTGCCCGAATCCTTTCATCGAGGATTTTATCAAGGAGTATGGCATTCCGTATGATGAGGCAACAGACGATTATCACAGAGAACCGTTTGCAGCGGATGTGAGTGAAGGTAAAACAGATCCAATCTACATGGCACACACATATCACACTAAAGTACCGCACAAAGCTATTATGCAGTATATTTTGCATTATACAAAGCCCGGTGATTTGGTTTTGGATGGCTTTTGTGGTACCGGAATGACCGGTGTTGCTGCACAAATGTGTGGTTGTCCAGATAATGATTTTAGATACAAAATTGAACAGTTGAATCCCAGTGTTTCCTGGGGCGCACGGAAAGCTATTCTGAATGATCTTTCGCCGTCCGCTACTTTTATTGCTTCAAATTATAATGCTGCGGTCGATGGATATGATTTTTCTGAAGAGGCTCATCGTATCGTAGATGCGGCTGAACGTGAATTAGGATGGATGTATTCTACTCATCCTATACAGGAAAATCTCTTGGGAGAAAAGGCTGTAATAAATTATACTCTTTGGTCTGACGTTTTTTATTGTCCTCATTGTGGGAAGGAAATTGTTTTCTGGAATATTGCCATTGACAGTGATGGAAATATGAAAAAGGAGCTTCGATGCGATTCGTGTGGCTCTATCATTAAAAAATCACAATGCGCAAGGGCTAAAGATATACTCATTGACAAGAAAAGCGGAAAGACCATAGAAATCTCTAAGCAAGTTCCAGTGCTGATTAATTACTCTTATGGTGGCAAACGTTACGATAAAGTACCAGATGCTGAAGATATCGCACTCATAGAGAAAATTAAGGAAATGGATACGGATAAATGGTATCCGACAGAGGAGGTTCCATATGGGGAAAAAACTGCTGACCCAATAAAAGCAGGATTTAATAAGGTCAATCTTTTCTATACAGAAAGAAATCTCTGCGCACTTGCTTTGATATGGGATATGGCACAAAGAAGTAGGTACAAAAACCAGATAATGTTCTGTATAACAGCAGTCCTAATGAAAACGGCATCAAAATTGCACAATGTCGGTATGAAAAAAGGAAAAATCAATTTAGCGGGCGCTATGCCAAATGCATTGTATATTCCAAGTATACTGGCAGAAAGAAATATTTTTACACTTGTGAGGGGGAAAATAAAGGATATAGAACCTGTATTTTCTTTCACAAAGAAGGATGAAAATTGTTGCGTATCATGTGGCTCATCTACGGATTTGCGCATGATTCCCAGCAATTCAATAGATTATATTTTCGTTGATCCTCCTTTTGGCGATAACTTGATTTATTCAGAATTGAGTTTTATTTGGGATGCGTGGTTGAGAATCGTCACAAACAATGAGAAAGAGGCAATAATTTGTAGGGCACAAAAAAAGGCACTGTCTGATTACCAAGACCTTTTTGAAAAGTGCTTTAGAGAATTTTACAGATGCCTCAAACCAAATCGATGGATAACAATAGAGTTTCATAATAGCAAGAATACGGTATGGATGGCAATTAATGAAGCAATTCAGAAAGCAGGTTTTGTTGTTTCTTATGTAAAGACCCTCGACAAAGGGCAGGGCAGCTATAATCAGCAGACGGCAAATGGAGCAGTAAAACAAGATTTGGCAATTTCGGCGTACAAACCCAAAGAGGAATTTGAACGTAAGTTCTCGGAACAGGCAGGAAGTGAAGAAACAGCTTGGTTCTTTGTTGGCCAATATTTGGATAATTTGCCTGTGGTTAGCGTCGAAAATAACAAAATACAAATGATTGCGGAAAGGCAAGCCTATTTACTATTTGATCGTATGGTAGCATACCATATTATGAGAGGTATTCCTGTGCCGTTGGATGCTACCGACTTTTATCGCGGTTTGGATGAAAAGTTCCTAAAACGCGATAATATGTACTTCTTGCCGGATCAGGTCAATGAGTACGATACCGCTCGTATCACAACCGAAGTGGAGAATATCCAATTTGCGCTATTTGTGACGAACGAAAAGTCTGCTATTTCTTGGCTGTATCAGCAACTGGATCCGCAGTTCTGTGGTCCGCAGACCTATGCAGAGCTTCAGCCGAAGTTCATGCAGGAAGTCAAAGCTGTGGATAAGTATGAGCAGATGCCGGAGCTTGCTACCATTTTGGAAGAGAACTTCCTGCAAGATGAGAATGGCCGCTGGTACATCCCAGATGTGACCAAGGAAGGCGATCTGGTCAAGTTGCGTGAGAAGAACTTGTGGAAAGAATTTGAAAGCTACATGAACAGCAAGGGCAAGCTGAAGCTATTCCGTTCGGAGGCCATCCGTGTGGGCTTCTCTCGCCTTTGGAAAGAAAAGAACTATAAAGCCATCGTTGATATCGCCGAGCGTCTGCCGGAGCAGACCATTCAGGAGGATTCCAACCTGCTGATGTACTATGATATCAGCCTTGGAAGAGTGTAAAAGGAGCGTTGCCTATGGGGAAGAATGAATCATCTAAAATCAAGAGAACACCAATTCGCGAAGCAGTAAAACTGCGCTTGTGGGGAATGGCAGCAGGCAGATGCGAAATTTGCAACAAACTGCTGTATTTGGATTCACATTATGGTGATGATGCTAATTTTTCTGAAAATGCCCACATTCACGCAGTTGGTAAAACAGGACCAAGACATGCTGATGATATGACGCAAGATGAAATAAATAACATAGACAATTTAATGCTTCTTTGTGCCGAGCATCACCATTTAATAGATACTAAGCCTGAAAACTACCTGTCGGATTTTTTGATTGTACAGAAGAAGGCTCATGAAGACCGGATTCGGAGATTAACGGAGATTCAAGATGCTGATTCTTGTAAGGTAGTGACATTCTTCTCAAATATAGATAATGTAGATGTGTTTAATGCAGCATCTGTACTTAGGAGAGCCACTGTAAAATGTGGTTTTTATCCAAAACAGGATGACCCAATAGAATTGCATAATGGATCGGTTACAAAATACATACCGTCAAAGGACATTTTTCAATTGCAAGCATCTGAACTGGAAAACCAGGTCAAGCAGTATTTTGGTAGCATTGTAAAGAAGGAAGATGTTGTTGCATTGTTTGCACTTGCTCCGCAACCACTTCTTTTTAAATTGGGGTGTTTACTTTGCGATCAATTAAATGTTCGTGTCTTCCAGTGCCATCGTGAGGGAGATAAATGGGCATGGCCAGATGATCAGTCAACAGTGGATTTTCAAATCCATCAGTCAAAGGCTGATTCTGAAACTGCGGTGGCATTGGTTATTGATTTGAGTGCTGAAATTATTGATCAAAGAATTGAAAATACATTGGGCGAAAGATGTTCCATCTATCATCTGACTATTCCGGAGCCAAATCGCGTGTTTGTCAAGAACCCTCAGATTCAAGATAGTTTTGTCCGTACTTTTCGGCTGGCAATGGAAAGAATAAAGAATGATAATCCTAAGGCAAAGGAAATCTGCTTATTTCCAGCTATGCCAGCATCGCTTGCAGTTCGTGCGGGTATGGATATTATGCCCAAGGTGGATTTGCCAGTTAAAATCTATGATCAACTTTCACAGAAAAACAGTTTTGAAGAAACTATAACGATTGGAGGGTAAAAGATGTATACCAAAGAAGCGTATAATAGTCTGCTTAAATCGACAGCTCAGAACATTGATATTAGTGATGAAATGTTTGAGGCAGCAGAAAAGACTTATAAAGATCTTGGAAAATGGATAGATCAGGAGACTCCTGATTATGAGATTAGTATTTATCCGCAAGGTTCGTTTGCCCTCGGAACTGTGGTTCGTCCAATTACAAATGCAGATGATTACGATTTGGATATTGTCTGTCAATTTAAGAGTCAGTATGGGTTGACAGCCAAGGAACTGAAGGTTGATGTGGTTAAACCACTGCTTGTCCGTTACAAAAAAACGAGTAGGGAAATTGAAGAAAAAAAGAGATGCTGGCATGTTGAATACGATGATGTTCCAAACTTTCATATGGATGTTATTCCTGCTCATACTTATGGGAGCGTAATCCGTATAACTGATCATAATGAAGACTATGATACTTATGATTATTTGGGAAGCAATCCGGCAGGCTATGTGAAATGGTTTTTCGATGCTTGTGCAAAGCAACGCAACAGATTATATGAGCAATATATCAAGGATCATCGTACAGTTGTTGCGCAAGCTGAGGTTGAAGATGTAAAGCGTAGAAAAGTAAAAACGCCATTACAACGCGTTGTACAGATTCTTAAACGGCATAGAGACATTAAGTTTGCAGATGACAACAGCGGTAATAAGCCCATATCAATTATAATCACAACAATAGCGGGAAGGCTGTATGAAGAAGAGGATAATATTTACGATGCTCTTTTCAATATCCTTTCTAAAGCTCCTTCTTGGATTATGGATAACCGAAAAGGTCAGCAATTTTACATAGAAAACCCAAGTTATAAAGGTGAAAACTTTGCTGACAAGTGGAATACACATCCGGAACGTGCTACTGCATTTTTTAAATGGTTAGATACTGCGAGAAAAGACTTGGTTGATGGAAGACTTTTGCAATATAACAAAATTGAAATGGGAAATCATCTAAAAGAATGCTTTGGCAGCGAGACCGGAAAAGCTGTTTTTAACAGTGAAGCAGAGACGGTGAGATCAGCTATTGCAGCGGGAACCTTGAAAGTAGACACATCGACAGGGAATATATCAAAAAATGGCACAGTTTCAGTTCCACCAGCACATCACTTTGGCGCGTAAATATTTGAAACCTAAGCCTATTTCGTTGGTGAATCAGCAAATACAGATGCAATATTTGTACAATAGGCTACTGGTAGCAAACTATATTGAGAATTCCATGCTTGTATGTATTTTAGATATACAGCCGTCCTCCGAGTCTCAAGTGTATAGAATCAAAATTACTTATAAACTGAGTGATGGAGCACCAAAGGCATGGCTGATTTCGCCACCATTACAAAAATATGAGGGAAAATATCCACATCATAAGTACGGCAAGGATGATAGCGGAAATTACCAACTGTGTGTTTATTACCCCAAATATAAAGAATGGAATCAGCAAATGTATGTTGCAGATTCGTTTGTGCCATGGGTCTGTACATGGCTGAGTACTTATGAATACTGGCTTGTGACTGGAAAGTGGCACTACGATGAAATGTTTACAGGCCGAAATCAAATTAAAGAATGGAAGAAAGAGAAATGATATCTGTCGGCGATTTCGTTTTTGACACAATAGAAAAAGCAAATGTGCAGGTTTTGGAGAAGATCGAAGCATGGGGCTATATTTCTTATAAGGTCTTTAACCCAGCAACCGGTCGGGTGTATAAGGCAAATGAGGAACAGCTTAGCTCATCGGGCAATACGATGCAGTATGATGAAAATTATCTGCGCTATGTTACGCTGCTCTCTAAAATCAGAAACGAAACTGCCGGTGGTTTCCTTTCTTCTCTTGCCAGCGGGATTATTCCCTTGCCGCACCAGCTCCATGTGTTGAATCGCGCAATGGAGACCAACAACATTCGCTATATTCTGGCGGATGAAGTCGGTCTTGGTAAGACGATTGAAGCTGGTATGATCATCCGTGAATTGAAGAGCCGCGGTCTTGTCAGTAGGATTCTCGTTGTTTGCCCGACTGGTCTGGTGACCCAGTGGGCAAGCGAGATGCAGGAAAAGTTCCATGAGAAATTTCAAGTAATTTTGCCATCCGATTATGATACGATTCGTCGCCTGACGGATAATGATGATGTGTATGGTCAGTTCGATCAGGTGATTTCTCCGATGGATTCTATTAAGCCGATTGAAAAACACGCCGGTTGGAGTGAGGAAAAGGTTGAAAAGTACAACGAGGAACGAATCTATTCCATCATCAACAGTGGATGGGATCTGATCATCATAGATGAGGCGCATCGTGTGGCTGGTTCTTCCGGCGAAGTGGCTCGCTACAAGCTGGGTAATCTGTTGGCACAGGCAAGCCCATATCTGCTGCTGTTGTCAGCAACACCGCATAATGGCAAAACTGAGCCGTTTTTGCGATTGATTCGTTTGCTGGATGCGGATGCTTTCCCGAATGCCAAGTCTATTGTCCGAGAACAGGTTGCTCCATTCCTGATCCGCACGGAAAAGCGCGAGGCCATTGACAATAACGGGAATCTGCTGTTCAAGAACCGTATCATGCATCTTGTGACGATTTCATGGGACGACCGCAACAATTTGCAGCGGGAACTATATGAGATGGTCAGCTCCTATGTCGCAAAGACCTATAACAAAGCACTGCGCAATCGCAAGAAAAATATGTGCCTGATCTTCCTGTTGATTATCATGCAGCGCATGGTGACGAGCAGTACGGCGGCCATTCGACAGAGCCTGGAGCGCAGATTAAATGTTCTTCTGGAGCAGCGCACCTGCGTTGGTAATTTAAGGGAAGAGGATTTGGACGAACTGAACATCGAGGATGGTGTTGAGGATGCCCTTGAAGCGATTTCTCTGGATATGGAGTTGGAAATCGAAGAGCTGAAGCAGATCATCTCCCTTGCAAAACAGGCACAGTTCCAGAATCAGGATGCAAAAGTAGAGCCGCTGTTGAATGAGATTGATGCTATTCTGAGTGAGGATCGTACACAGAAGGTCATTATTTTCACAGAATTTGTTGCTACGCAGACTTATTTGCAGGAGCTGCTTGTGAATAGAGACTATACGGTAACGATTCTAAACGGCGGCATGAGCATTGACGAGCGAAATGCTGCCATGCAGGAGTTTAAGACCAGTACCAGTATTTTTATTTCGACAGATGCTGGTGGCGAAGGTCTGAACTTGCAGTTTGCCAATATTATCATCAACTATGACCTTCCGTGGAACCCAATGAAGATCGAGCAGCGGTGTGGTCGTGTTGATCGTATTGGTCAGCAGCGGGATGTACATATTTACAACTTCATTGTTGGCGAAACGGTAGAGAACCGTGTCCGCGAAGTGTTGGAAGAAAAGCTGTCCGTTATTCTGAAAGAGATGGGCGTTGATAAGTATTCTGATGTTCTGGACAGCGAAGTGGCAGAATGCGACTTCACAGATGTGTATATGCGCTCCATTGGTCATGCTTCACAGGTAGAGAAGAATCTGTACCCAGTTGAGGCAGAGATGAAGCAGCAGCTTACGAATGCGCAGAAATATAAAGATGTAATCCGAGAAGAGAAAGACTTGACAAAACTTGTCGGAACGGAGTCGAATTTCGATGTAGACAGTGCGCTCCGCACAATGCTGACCTATTATGAGTGCTGGCAGGGGCATGACCCGCGTTTGATTGACCGTATCAGCATTGCAGATGAAGAAATCACACAGCATTTGAAGACAGAGTTGGTGCAGGATCGGACGGCACCGCTTATGTCCATCCAGATTGATAACTTCCCCAATGAGGAAGGCTATTTTATGCTTTGGGAGCTGTCTATCTCTGAAAAAGAGAGCGGAAAGCGGATTTTGCCGATATTTGTCAACAGCGCAATGTTATTGCGACCGATGGCAGGAAAGCGTATTATGGATGTTTTCCTCGATGAAAACAGCAAGCTCAGGGTTTCGTCTGCGCCGAATGTGGATGCGGAAATTTATTCTAAGCTTGAAAAAAGTTGCATGGATTTTGCCTATGACACATTTGTTGAATTAAAAGAGAAGCAGATGCAGCAGAATGAGGAGAGTTTCAAGAAATATATGTATGCTTTGGAGCTGAGACAAGAGGCTGCGGAACATATTGGGATTGAGAATATCCGCAGAAGCCGCCTGCAAAAGCTGCAAAAAGAAAAGGCCAACATTGAAGCACAGCACAGGAAAGGCTCACAGGTATATCCGGATTTTAGGTTAATCATGATGGCAAGATTGGAGGCGTAACAGATGTTTGGAGACTATGTGTTTGAAAAAACAGCTGCACAGTATACGAAAAAAATGATGCTCGTTGATGCAGATCATCTGGAAGAAAAAGTGCATTATAGCGCGGTGTTTCAGGCACATGGCTTCAGGACTGTTGCGTATACTGATGATTTGAACTTCCGAGTTAATAATACAAGCCTTCTAAATGGAGAGGGAAAACTTGCTATTCTGGTGCAGCCGGGTGTTTATGTGCCGTATGATATCCGGAAAAAATGCCGGGAGGAAGAAATTTCGTTCGAGTCATTATTTCCAAAGTTGAATAGCGCAGTTCTGCGAGAAAGCAAAAATCTGGATTTGGAACTTCTTACGCTGGCGTATCAGACTGATTTTGAGGAATACCATGAACGGAAACAGACGGAAATGTTTTTTCGCCGCAAAATGTATTCTCAGAAAAATGTTGAGTACTATTTGAGAGATTTATATGAATGTGCGTTAAGTCAAGCGAAAAGTGTTGAAGATTACAGGGCTTGGTTTGAGATTGCGGAGAAAAAAGCGACGATTGATGTAACCGCAGTAGAACATAATGTTGACATTGATACTTCGGAATTGAATCGGGCGTTCTGCGCCTATGCGATGAAAAATTTTGGAAAGTTGTCTTCGGAAATCAACCTGGAATCACCGGTCATGGTAAGCAGTGTCATGGATTATATCCATGACCATAGTGAAAAGGCTGCCATTATCGTAATGGATGGTATGTCAGAATTTGACTGGACGATATTGAAAAGATCGTTTGCGGGAATTTGTTATCGCCAAAGTGCTGCCTTTGCCATGATTCCATCTACGACATCTATTTCTCGCCAATGCCTACTGAGTGGAAAATATCCCAGTCAGCTGATTGAACCGTGGAAGCAGAGTAAAGAGAAGAATGAATTTTACGAATGCGCAAGAAAATATGGGTATAAGGACAATCAGATAGGTTATGAACGAGGGTATGATGCAAGCTTTTCGGCGTTTGTAAAGTGTGGGGCTGTCATCATTCTTGATATTGATGAATTGGTTCATGCCCAATATCAGGGACGCATTGGAATGTTGAATGATGATACGGTGCTGATGAAACAGAATAAGCTTGCTGAGCTGACCAAACGATTGTTGCAGGATGGATTTGATGTCTATATTACAGCAGATCATGGAAACACGCCTTGTACAGGACTGGGACGATTGACCGGCTCTGGCGTTGAAGTTGAAACAAGAAGCCACAAAATGGTGGTATTGAAGGATTTTGCTAATAAAGACAGTTTGATAGAACGATATGGCCTTCTGGAATATCCGAAATATTATTTGCCCAAAGATTATGACTATCTAATCTGCAATGTGGGGGATTCTTTGGATATCAAAGGTGAAAATGTAATGACGCATGGCGGGATTTCGCTTGACGAAGTG
Source organism: Gallintestinimicrobium propionicum (assembly GCF_025567525.1). Lineage (NCBI taxonomy): Bacteria > Bacillati > Bacillota > Clostridia > Lachnospirales > Lachnospiraceae > Gallintestinimicrobium > Gallintestinimicrobium propionicum. The sequence goes on from NZ_JAOQJY010000014.1 coordinate 22,889, forward strand.
GTGGTTCCGTTCATAATCGCGAGGACGGAGGATTATCATGGCTAAAATGGTTGGTTTGTCAAGAAAACTGAAATTGCCTTGGCTGAAATATACAGTTGACTTAGTGGCGGACGGAACATCGGAATCGGAGATTAAAGATAAGCTCAATGAGTATTTGAGCTATGAGATTGAAAGCCCAACAGTTCTTCGTAAGACCAGAGAGATTTTGATGAACATCTGGGTTTATGATAATCCGTACAGCTCCCGCTTAAAAAGCGAGGCAGTACAGCTGATAGAAAAGTATCCGGAATATGCGGTGAGTATCAACTGGTGCATGATGTTGGCGGCATATCCGGTGTTTCTTGATATGTGCAAACTGATTGGAAAAATGTCGGAATTTCAGGATGAAATAACACTTGCCCAGTTAAAGCAAAAGCTATTTGATGAGTGGGGAGAAAGAACAACCTTATATCATTCGATTGATAAATTGATTTCAACATTGAAGGAATTCGATGTGCTACGCTGTGAAAAACCGGGAAAGTATCACATCAACAGGATGACAGTAAATAATGAACAAGTCAGTGCATTTATGGCATATGCAGTGATGAATATTGATGACAGTGGATACTACTCTTTTCAGGAATTGAATGATTCAGTATATCTGTTTCCCTTTGAATATCATGTTGAAAAGGAAACTATTGTTTCAGATGACAGATTTTCAATCAGTACATTTGGCGGTGAGATTTCGATATCGTTAACTTGAAATGAAATATCCGGGAAAGGAGATTTTTATGGCTGATAATCGAAAGAAAGCCTCGATGTCACAGGTTCTGACAGATATAAAGCCTTACATAACGAAAAAGTTTATGGCGACTCCCTGTGTTAAGGAGCAAGACATTCAGGCTATTTGTCAAATTCTTCTACCCAGATACAAGAATGTACAGCTTATGCAGGGACTGACCAACAACAAGCCGGATTTCAGAATTCAGGTAAAAGGTTTGTTCGGGACAGAAGAGAAACGGTTTGAAGTGGTTGGCGGTGATAAGAAAAGACCAGCAACCAAGAAGAAATCCGACCTGGGCTGGATTGATCGGCTGGAAGAAATAGATGCCGCATTAGATGATTTTTGATGGCGATGCAGTGTGGAGGAGGTGCGGCTAAGTGACCTGGGCTGAATATTATGAGCGATATGACGGATGGCAGGAAAGTACTCAGTATAGCCGTCTGGCCTCTATCAAGGACTTCGGACCGGATGGAAGTCCATCTGAGGAAATATGTGACTGCATTCAGTATGTGGATACGCGCACAGCGACCAGCATTCTTCGCAGAGCATTAGCAGCGGGAGTCCGGTTTCGAGCCGCGGAAGTTGCGGAGATTGCAGATAGCGGGCAAATCGAAGATGAAGAAGCACTGGAAAAGTTGATTCAGACAGCTGTGGATGCTTATACGGGGGAACAGCTGGATACGCTGCTGAGCTGTCTTCCTGATCCGGAACCGGTGTTTGAGTTGATTGATAAGATTACTTCCAAACCAACGCACTTTACAGAGGAGGATGTTCTGACACTGCTTCCTAATCTGCCAGATGAGGAATCCATCTATCAGCTGGTCAACTAGACAGATGCGATTTTCACAGAAAATGGGCTGAATGAGTTGTGTGATTATGGTGTGGACGAGTCGCTGATCAGGAAGATTTCAAAGCGTAGCGGCATTCCTTATGCTGATCCGGATGAGCCTGACGAGGAAATTCCGCTTAAAGGGGAACAACCGAAGAAGCCGGGACTGTTCAGCAGTATACTGATGGGAATGGCTCTGGCTGGCAGTCCTAAGCCTAAAAGTACAGGCAGATGCACGGGAGATTGTACTCATTGTCCTCCCCACTATGGTTATCGCTATGGGCGATGGTATTATGGACACGGGCATACACATGGCTGCGAATTCTGTGGAAATGGAGGATGCAGTGGGAAGTGCAACATAGATTGACTTCACTTGCAATGTGGAATGACACGACAAGAATTATTTACATGGGTACGCCAGCAGTACGGCACGGAGCCGGAATACCCCTGGCATGACAGGAATGCTGTGCTGCGGCACAACGACAATAATAAATGGTATGGTGTAGTTCTGGAGGTATCGACTGATAAGTTGGGATTGCCGGAAGCAGACATCGTTGATGTCCTCAATGTGAAAAGTGATCCGCTGTTAATTGGCTCTCTTCGCGGGCAGGATGGCTATTTTCCGGCCTATCACATGAACAAGGAGAAGTGGCTTAGTATTCAGCTAGGAAAACCGGAGTTGGATCATGCCATCAAAGACCTGCTTTCTTTGAGCTATGAGCTGACAGCACCGAAAAAACGCAGCAAAAAGTCATCAGCAAAAAATCCGGGAGATTCCGCAAAAGGAGAATCATGGGTCTGACCCCAATATGTTCTTACCAGCATCTGTAAGTATCTTATGTATGTGACAGGTGAAATCAAGTCGGATGATCCAGCTATTGTAGAGATGCTAAAAAATGGAACCATGCTGCCAGAATAAGTATAAAAGGGGAATAGGCATGAAGGCTTTTCATATGAATAGAGATTCCGTCAGATTAATTATGAGAATAGACCGGATGATGAAGAATTTGAAGAAATCATGTCTATTTTAAAGGAGAATAATTGCACAATTGATGAAACGCTTATGGGACCAGATTGTGATCTTATTCATTGTACCGTACAGTCAGTAAGGTTTGATGTAATCAGAACAATTGATGGCAATGGCAGCTTTATTTATTGCGATAATTCGGACGGAATGAGATTTATTGAAAATATGTTTGAAATGAAATAAGGAGAGATTTGAAAATGAAGCAGGAAACAATAGATCGAATTCGAAAATTTACAGAGGATAGGGATTGGGACCAGTTCCATTCTCCGGCAAATCTTGCAAAATCAATTGTGATTGAGGCAGCTGAACTTCTGGAATGTTTTCAATGGAATGATGAGGAATATGATTTACAGCATGTAAAAGAGGAAATGGCGGATGTCATGGTTTATTGCCAGAATCTGTTGGACAAGTTGGGGCTGGATGCAGATGAAATCATCAATATGAAGATGGCACAGAATGAGGCAAAGTATCCCGTGGAAAAAGCAAAGGGAAGTGCAGCGAAGTATAATCAGCTGTAATGGACTGTGTGAAAGAGAAAAATGTGTCAGTAACTTTTGGAAGGGTATAAGAAGTTATACAGTAATTCGGTCCCTGCCCCCCAAAACATGTATGACAACCGATTGGAAATTACTTCTCCAGGAAAGCTGCCAATAGGACAAACGACGCCACGATTAACGCCAACGACGCCAAAAATGACATTGGTGGCGTTAAAAATGGCGTTAGTAATGCCGGAAATGGCGTTAATCGCAACGAAAGTGGCACTAATGGCGGTAAAGTTCCGCTTAATAAGGAACAGATACAGTTAGAAAACCTGTTGCAGATTATAGAGAAATCTCCATATAAGTGGACTTTTGAATGAAGAAAAAGTGGACATTGGGGATACAAAAGTGGATATTAAGAATGAAAAAGTGGATATTCAAGACAAAAAAGTGGATATTGAAGGCAGCCGCCGGCCTGCGGATTTTCTGATTTCCTACGCGGCACTCAGAAAATCCTGGCCGGCTGAGAAAGACAAGCCACCTCGAGAACGAGGTTTATGAGATATAGTTCCCGGTAATACTGTTTGGGTTTTCCTTGATTTCCTGCGGCGTCCCGCTGGCTATGATCTGTCCGCCCGCTTCGCCGCCGCCCGGTCCCATGTCGATCACATAGTCCGCATTTTTGATCACATCCAGGTCGTGTTCAATGACGACAACGGTCGCACCGTGATGAAGAAGCGCCTGAAAGACGCCCAGCAGAACCTGCACATCCAGCGGATGCAGACCGATGGAGGGCTCGTCGAAGACGAATACGGAATCCTCCTGGGTCTTTCCAATCTCGCTGGCAAGCTTGAGCCGTTGTGCCTCGCCTCCGGACAGTCCGGGCGTTTCTTCGCCAAGGGTCAGGTAGCCGAGTCCGAGCTGCTTCAGAATTTCCAGCTTTTGGCTGACGCTTTTTATATCCCTGCAAAAGTCGATGGCGGTGTTTACGTCCATATCCATCAGCTCCGGTAAGGAAATGTGCGCGCCGCTTTTATTGGTGAGCTTTACCGTGTAAGCTGCCTTGCTGTAGCGGGAGCCCCGGCAGTCCGGGCAGGGGATGTTCACATCCGGCAGGAACTGTACATCAAGACTGACAACGCCGGTTCCGTCGCAGCCGGGGCAACGGAGCGTCCCGGTGTTGTAGGAAAAATCACCGGCCTTGTAGCCGAGGGCTTTGGCATCCGGAGACTTCGCATAAAGCTTGCGCAGCTCGTCGTGGATGCCTGCATAGGTTGCCACAGTGGAGCGGACGTTGATGCCGATGGGCGTGGCGTCCATGAGCTTGACGTGTGCAATGCCGTCGGCATCGACTGCGCGGATGTGGGCAGGCAGTGCACTGCCGCTGATCTTTGCCTGCAGTGCAGGAATCAGGCTCTCCAGTACCATAGTGGTTTTGCCGGAGCCCGATACCCCGGTGACAACTGTGAGCCGTCCTTTTGGAATATCGACCTCCAGGGGCTTTACGGTATGGATCCGATCCGTGGACAGGTGAATCCTGCCGTTTGTAAAGAGCATTTCCTTTTCGATGCAGGGGCGCAGTCTGGTGTTCGCTGTGCCGGAAAGAAACGGCCCGATCTGGGAAGCAGGATCTGCTGTGATGGTGGAAATATTGCCCTGCGCAATGATGTGACCGCCTTTTGCGCCGGCCTCCGGACCCATTTCTATGAGCCAGTCGGATTCCTTCAGAATCTGCGTATCGTGATCGACTAAAATGACGGAGTTTCCGTCTGCAACAAGATCCTGCAGTACACCGGTAAGCCCCACAATATTAGAAGGGTGCAGACCGATGGAGGGCTCATCCAGTACATAGAGGACGCCGGTGGTGCGGTTACGCACGGCGCGAGCCAGCTGCATCCGCTGCCGCTCGCCGGTAGAGAGTGTGGATGCGGATCGATCAAGGGTCAGGTAGCCGAGTCCCAAGTCCATCAGCCGCTTTGCGGTGCTTTGAAAGGCTTCACAGATACTCTGGGCCATGGGACGCATTTCTTCCGGCAGACTTTGGGGGACGCCTTCTACCCAGACGACCAGCTCAGAGAGTGTCATAGCGCAGGCTTCGTCCAGCGAAATACCCTGCAGCTTCGGCGCACGGGCAGCGGCAGACAGGCGTGTGCCATGACAATCCGGACAAATATCTTCTTTGAGAAACTTTTCTACCCGTTTCATGCCTTTTTCATCCTTGACCTTGGCAAGGGCATTTTCTACGGTGTAGATGGCATTAAAATAGGTGAAATCCAGTTCTGCAAAGTCGTTGGAGTCAGATTTTTTCGGACGGTAAAGAATGTGCTTTTTCACAGCAGGACCGTGGAATACGATCTCCTTTTCCTGTTTTGTCAGCTCCCGAAACGGCACATCCGTGCGCACACCCATTTCCCGGCAAATGTCTGTCATCAGGGACCACATCAGGCTGTTCCAGGGGGCAACAGCCCCTTCGTTGATCGTCAGCGAGTCATCCGGCACCAGCGTATCCGGATTCACAGTGCGGACGATCCCGGTGCCGCCGCATCTCTGACAGGCTCCCTGGGAATTAAAGGACAGCTCTTCTGCAGACGGTGCATAGAAATGTGCGCTGCATTCCGGACAGACAAGCTCTTTTCCTGCGGCGACAGCCAGAGACGGAGAAAGGAAATGTCCATTAGGACAGCGGTGGCTGGCAAGACGGGAATACATCAGGCGCAGACTGTTGAGCAGCTCTGTTCCTGTGCCGAAGGTACTGCGGATACCCGGCACACCGGGGCGCTGATGCAGTGCCAGTGCAGCGGGAACATACAGGACTTCATCCACACTGGCCCTGGAGGCCTGGGTCATGCGGCGGCGCGTATAGGTGGAGAGGGCTTCGAGATAGCGCCGGGAGCCCTCCGCGTAGAGCACGCCCAATGCAAGGGATGATTTGCCGGAGCCGGACACGCCTGCAATTCCCACGATTTTCCCAAGCGGAATATCCACATCAATATTTTTCAGGTTGTGGACCTTTGCTCCACGGATCAGCATTTTATCGATCATATTTTCCTCTCATTTCTGTTCGTTTTGATTCATGACAATAGAATGCTCGCAGGGCGAGCATTCTATTGTTTCTAAAGTGTTTCGTTTTTGGGAGCTGCTGCATGATTGCCGGAGCGTGGCAGCTCTGCAGCGATGGTGGTTCCGCTGTCTGAGCTTTCTGCAACCCGGACAGAGCCTCCGTGAAGGGCTGCAATCTCCCATACCAGCGCAAGACCAAGGCCGGCACCGCCGAAGGTTCGGCTGCGGGACTTGTCTACACGGAAGAAGGGCTGAAAGATACTCTGCTGATATTCTTCCGGAATTCCCCGTCCCGTATCGGAAACAAGGATCAGAAGCTTTTCGGGCTCCTGGGTGATGCAGACCTGTACAGAACCGTCTGGACGATTGTATTTGATCGCATTCTCTGTCAGATTGAAGATCATACGATAGATCAGTGCGTCGCTGCCGGTCATAACACCGTCACCTGCAAGCTCCAGAGTGATGCCGGATTTCTCCGCCAGCGGCGTAAGGTCTGTGAAAATTTCCTCCACCATGGGAGCAAGCTGAATGGATTCGTTTCGTTCTACCTGCTGCAGATTACTCATCTCCAGCAGGGTTTTTGTCATCTGGGACAGCCGCTCCGTCTGTTCCTGCAGCAGGGAGAGAAAGTCTGCCGTTTCCGGCGGCATGTCGGGATGCTCTGCACAAAAAAGCTCCAGCTGCGCCTGCATCAGCGCCAGAGGTGTGCGCAGCTCGTGGGCAGCGTTGCCGGTAAACTGTTTCTGGGCAGAAAAGGCATTGTTTAACCGCTCCAGCATCTGGTTCAGGGAGTGACCAAGCTGTCTGAATTCCGGCAGAACATTTTCGTTGATCCGGATATCTGCCAGATTGTTCAGCTGTACCTTTTCTGTCTGGGAGGCAAAGCTGCGCAGGGGCTTCAGGGCATGCCCGCTGACGAAGTAGGCAAGAATACCGCTCAATGCCGTCACCACCGCCGTGATATACCAGTTTGTTGTGCGAAAGCGGCCCTGTGCTCCATCAATAAGGATCGTCAGCTCGCCGTCAGGCGCTGCCAGCTGCGGATCAAAGCTCACGGTGTCTTCCTCGTCGAGGAGGATCCTGTCGCCGCCCTGCAGTGTGTCGGCGATGGTATCCATATAATAGATGCCGGAGGAGCAGAGCAGCAGATTCATGGCGATACAGGTAACGCCGATGAGCAGAGCAGTCATTAGCGTGATGCGCCATTGCAGAGAAATTTTTTTCAATCTGTGTCACCTCCCATTAGATAGCCCTCGCCGATGCGGTTGCGAATGGGGTCATAACCTAATGCAGCGCGCAGTTTTTTACGCAGGGCAGAGATATGCACACGGATGGAGTTGCTGAAGCTGTCCACGCTGTTGTCCCAGACATGCTCCATCAGTTCCTCCTGACTTACCGGCCGTCCCTGATGTACCATTAAATATTCCAGAATACCTGTTTCCTTGCGGGTGAGGGCCAGCGTCTGTCCGTTAACGGTGGCGGTGCGGGAACGGGTATCGAAGCTCAGAGTCTTGAAGGTCAGCAACACATCCTGCTGGGTGAACTGCCGCAGAGTCAGGCTGCGGATGCGGGCCTCCAGCTCGGCTAAGTGAAAGGGCTTTGAAAGATAGTCGTTGGCTCCGGCATCCAATCCCTCCACCTTGTCCTTCACCTCACTGCGGGCGGAAAGGATCAGCACAGGGGTTTTACGATCCCTTTGACGAAAGGTGCGCAGTACTGTCATGCCATCCTTACCGGGCAGGTTCAGATCCAACAGAACCAGATCATACCGCTCTGTGCCAAGAAGCTCCAGTGCCTTATCTCCATCGTAACAGTGATCCACGCTGTATGCCAGACGCCGCAGACTGCGGACGATTGTCTCGCACAGGACGCGCTCATCTTCAATGACCAAAAGGTGCATAAGAATCCTCCTATTTTAATAGCGATTGTTTTCCCATAATTATAGCAGAAGCAGATAAAGTTTGTGTTAATTTTTCATTCTTAACAGAGACTTTAACTGATTTGTGCTATGATCAGAACGTAAAAAACAGAAAGGGTGATAAAAAATTGCGTTACAAGAAAAAAGTCGCAGCGCAGATCGCACTGCTGATAACAGGAGCTGCAATGCTGTGCTTTGGTGCCTGGAGAGGCGAGGCAGCGACGGTACTGAGTAAAGCCATCAAATTATGTCTGGAGTGTGTGGGAATTGGATAAGAAAATTTCAGGTGTATCACAGCTTATGTCCCGTTTTCGGGGCTGGATCCAGGCAGGCGCAGCTTTATTGACCAATCTGCATCTGCCGAATTTTATCAAGGGCGGACTCTATCAGGGCACAGGAAAAACGGTCTGCGTACCGGGGCTGAATTGCTACTCCTGTCCGGCAGCCTCCGGCGCCTGTCCCATTGGGGCATTTCAGGCAGTGGCAGGCTCCTCCCGGTTCCGTTTTTCCTATTATGTAACCGGCTTTCTCATTTTACTGGGAGTATTGCTGGGACGCTTTATTTGCGGGTTTTTATGCCCCTTCGGCTGGTTTCAGGAGCTACTGCATAAAATTCCAACGAAAAAGCTCTCCACAAAAAAGCTGAAGCCACTGACCTATCTGAAATACGTGGTTTTGCTGGTAATGGTGGTCTTGCTGCCGGCATTGGTTGTAAACGATGTAGGCATGGGAGATCCTTTTTTCTGCAAATACCTCTGTCCTCAGGGTGTGCTGGAGGGGGCGATCCCGCTGTCTATTGCCAATTCCGGCATCCGGGCGGCACTTGGCTCTCTTTTTACATGGAAATTCACCATTTTGCTGGGAATCCTTGTACTGAGCATATTGTTCTATCGCCCCTTCTGTAAATGGCTTTGTCCGTTGGGAGCATTTTATGCCCTGATGAACCGGGTGTCCCTTTTTCAGATGAAGGTGGACGAGAGCAAATGTGTTTCCTGCGGGAAATGCGCCGGAGCCTGCAAAATGGATGTGGATGTGACAAAAACACCCAATCATGGGGAGTGCATCCGCTGCGGGATGTGTGTTCGTGCCTGTCCTACCGGTGCGGTTTGCTTCCGCTACGGCTTTGACGACGGGAAAGAGGCTGCAAATGAAACGACAAAAGAAGCTGTAAATGAAACGACAAAGAAAACTACAAAAAAAACAAATATGGAGGAATCAAAATGAACAAAAAGAAATGGATCAAACTGGGACTGACTGTACTGCTGGCATTTTCTCTTACAGCCTGCGGCACAAAGGACAGCGGGAATGCAGATCAGAGCAACAGTGCTGTTACGATGACGGCGGAAGCAGAAAATGCCCAGGAGGCACTTTCTACGTATAAGAAGCTGATGGATCAGGAGAACGAGATTCTTTCGGAGAATACCGATTTGTGGGAAAAGGTCTATATGGAGGCTGACAAGGGTTCAGCCATGCTGGAAAACGGAAAAAACTACGGAGATTTTCTGCTGGACACGATAGAGAATGTCAAAGATCAGTTTTCGGACGAAGAATATGAGCTGCTCAAAACCTCTGCTGAAAAGATCAGCGAGATAGAAAACAAGCTGACGGAGCTGGAGCAAAAATATCCTGAGATCGTGGAGCAATCCATGGACAGTGAAACGAGTATCCCTGGGGACAGTGCCCAGGCAGGCTCCTCTGAGGATAGCAGTGTACAGAAGTTTCCTGCCTTTGAAGGCAAGGATCTGGATGGAAACCCGGTCAAGAGTGACGAGCTGTTTTCCAGGAATGCAGTAACCGTGGTGAATTTCTGGTTTACCACCTGCAGTCCCTGCGTAGGCGAGCTTGGGGAGCTGGATGCGCTGAACAAAGAGCTTGCAGAGAAAAACGGCGCACTCATCGGTGTGAACTCCTTTACGCTGGATGGGAATGAGGCAGAAATTTCCGAGGCGAAGGACGTACTGGCCAAGAAAGGCGCTACGTATCAGAATGTGTATTTTGACTCTGACAGCGAGGCGGGAAGATTTACCACCGGCATTTATGCCTATCCCACTACCTATGTAGTAGATCGGAACGGCAATATCGTCGGGGATCCCATCGTGGGCGCTATTACGGAGAAGAATCAGGCGGAAACGCTGCAAAAGCTCATAGATCAGGCCATTGCTTCCGATACGGGAGAAAACGAGGAATAACAGGACTACAGGCTGTGGCGTCACCCGACAAATTTTTGAAAAGTGCATTGGATTTCCTGATGTAAAATGATAAAATGTCTTCAAGGCAGAAAAATGGCACGTGTCGTGCATAGCTAAAATTTGGAGGGAAGCATGGGAAAATCAACAGTTTATTTTACGGATTTCAGGTGCCCGGTTGGTACAAGTCAGCTGGATAAGTTAAAAAAGGTCTGTCTCGCGGCAGGCATTAAAAGTATTGATATGGACGGCAAGTTTGTCGCGATCAAAATGCACTTCGGCGAGCTTGGAAATCTGGCATTTCTGCGTCCGAACTATGCAAAGGCAGTGGCAGATCTGTGCAAGGCACAGGGTGGCGTTCCGTTTTTGACGGATTGCAACACCCTTTATCCCGGCAGCCGCAAAAATGCGCTGGAGCATTTGGACTGTGCAAATTTAAACGGCTTTAATACCATCACAACAGGCTGTCAGATTTTGATCGGAGACGGTCTGCGGGGTACGGACGAGGTAGAAGTACCGGTTCCGAATGCAGAGTATTGTCCTGCACCGAAGATCGGACGTGCAATTATGGATGCGGATATTTTTATCAGCCTGACGCACTTTAAGGGACATGAATCTACCGGATTTGGCGGTGCCATCAAAAATATCGGCATGGGCTGCGGCAGCCGTGCAGGCAAGATGGAGCAGCATACCAGCGGAAAGCCGGCTATCGATCTGGAAAAATGCCGCGGCTGCAGACGCTGTGCACATGAGTGCGGAAGCGATGCGATTACATATCTGAATGGAAAAGCGGTTATCGATTACGACAAATGTAAGGGCTGCGGACGCTGTATCGGAGCATGCAGCTTTGATGCAGTCTACAATGAAAACAGCTGTGCAAACGAGCTGCTGGACCGGAAGATGGCAGAATATGCGATGGCTGTCTGTCAGAACCGTCCCTGCTTCCATATTTCACTGGTGCAGGATATCAGCCCCAACTGCGACTGTCATGGCGAAAATGATGCGCCGATCCTGCCGGATATCGGTATGTTTGCAAGCTTTGACCCGGTAGCACTGGATCAGGCGTGTGCGGATGCCTGCCTGCAGGCGACTCCGATCGCAAACAGCCAGCTTGGAGAACATCTGGCAAAGCCCGACTGGCATCATCATCACGATCATTTCCTGGATTCCAATCCGAATGTGGAATGGGAAGCGACGCTGGATCAGGCAGAAAAAATCGGTCTGGGCACCCGTGCATATGAACTGAAACGGGTCTGAATCGATGTGTATTACCAAAAACGGCTCCGAAAACAGGGAGCCGTTTTTTGCAGATCATCTAAAAAAGAGGAGGATATGGGGTATGTCTTATTTTCAGGATGCGTCACCGGAATCGCTGGGGATCAGTTCCGGGGGAATTCTCCGGTTTCTGGACCGGATGGAGGAAAAGAACATCGAGCTGCACAGCTTTATGGTGGTGCGGCATGGGAAATGTGCGGCAAAGGGTTGGTGGAAGCCGTATGCACCGGAGCTTGCGCACCCGCTGTATTCCTTTGGCAAAACCCTGACGGCAACGGCAATCGGTTTTGCACGACAGGAAAAAATCCTGTCACTGGAGGAGCGGTTAGTGGATCTTTTTCCGGAGCTTCTTCCGAAGGAGCCGTCAGAAAATCTGCAGAAGGTCACCCTCTGGCATCTCCTGACCATGAGCTGCGGACATGAGACGGAAATTGATATGGAATCCCCCGACTGGATTCGGGAGTTTTTACAGCATCCGTTTTTACATGAGCCGGGAACATTTTATAAATACAATACGGCGGGCACAAACATGCTGGCGGCTGTGTTGAAGAGAAAAACAGGCTGCGATGTGACGGAATTTTTAAAGCCCCGTCTGCTGGAGCCCCTGGGCATTACTTCCTTGACCTGTTCGAAGTGTCAGGGACCGGAAGCAGTGGAAATGGCTGGCGGCGGTATGCGGATGACGACGGAGGACATGGCGCGTTTTATTTATTTTGTGTTAAACCGTGGACGCTGGGAAGGCAGGCAGCTGCTGGAAGAGGAATGGTTTGACCTTGCCTGCACCAAGCAGATCGAGACTGCCGGAGACGCGGAAGGACACGCCAAAGAATGGGCTTACGGCTACGGATTCCAGTGCTGGATGTGCAGGACACCCGGATCCTTCCGTGCGGATGGCGCCTTCGGACAGTTCGGCGTTGTGCTGCCTGATAAGGATTTGTTTGTGATCCTGACGACGGGAACCTATCAGACCCAGGACGAGCTGGATGGAATTTTTGAAGAAATCGTTCCGACCCTGACAGACAGTGCACAGGATGCGTCGGCGGCAGCAGACGTGCTGAAAGAGCGTACCGGACAGCTGACAATCAAAGCGGGCGCTTTGTCCGAAAAAATCCACCACATTGCGATCATCGGAAGCGATTATGAGCGCTCCAGACATTTTTATGTGGATCTGCTCGGCTTTACGGTGATCCGGGAAAACCACCGGAAAGACAAAGCAGACTGCAAGATCGATCTGAAATGCGGAGAGCAGGAGATCGAGCTGTTTATCAAGCCGGATGCACCCAAGCGTCCGAGTTATCCGGAGGCACAGGGACTTCGGCATCTCGCATTTTTTGTGGAGAGCGTGGAGAATACGGTTGTGCGGTTAAACAGCCTCGGAATTGTGACAGAGCCGATCCGTACCGATGAGTTTACCGGAAAACCGATGACATTTTTTGCAGATCCCGACGGACTTCCGTTGGAAATTCACGAATAAACTTTCGAAACAATACACCCTACGAATCAAAAGCTCCTGTGCAGGAATATGCACAGGAGCTTTTTGAAGTGAATTTTGGTGATTTAATTTTCCAGCTTCGAGATATCGGTTCCGAAGTATTTTTCCGACAATGCGGTCAGCTCGCCGGATTCGTCCAGCTTTGCGAGAGCGTCGTTGATGGCTGCAAGCAGCGTCTTTGTATCGTCGCCCTTGCGGACGGGGATTGCAACCTTTTCTACCTCGTCGGACAAAGCGGCGATTTTGATATTTGCATCAGGATGTGCCTTTAAGTAGTCATAATAGGTCACTTCTGTGTTGAGGGTTGCATCGATTCGGTTGGAAAGTAAAAGCTCGATGGTCTGATTCAGGTCATCGACGCCCTTTACCTCTGCACCGTATTTTTCCGCAAGGGTTGCATAGGTACTGCTGATGGTGTTTGCAGTGTGTTTTCCCTTTAAATCCTCCATGGAATGAATTTCATCGTAGTCGCTGCGGACGATGACAGCAGTTTTATTATAGGCATAAGGTACGGAAAAATCGTATTTTTCCTGACGCTCCGGTGTAACACCTACGCCGTTTACCATGATGTCGTAGCGGCCGTCGTCCAGGCCGGCGAGCAGACCGTCCCATTCGCCCTCGACGAAGTTGACATCGACGCCGAGCTCATTTGCGATCAGCTTTGCAACCTCTACGTCGTAGCCCACCAGCTCGTCGTTTTCATCGTGATAGGTCCAGGGGGCCCAGGTACCCTCCATGGCAACCGTGATGCTGCCCCGTGCCTGGATCTGGTCTAACAGGTCTTTGCCTGCTGTGTTGGAGACAGCTGCTGCAGTGTTGTCAGAACCGCAGCCGGTTAAAGCAGCCGCTGCCAGCATAGAGCCGGAAAGCAGCAGTGCAATAGATTTTTTGAAAGTCATAAAAAATAACTCCTTTCTGATATTCTTGCCAGCGGCAGCCGGACAGGTAAAGCGCCGGATTACTGCTGGTCAAAAGACTGTAAAAATGCTTTGGTACGTTCTTCTTTCGGATTTGCAAAAAACTCCTTCGAGGATCCCTGTTCCACGATACGCCCGTTTTCCATCAGGATGACCTTGTTGGAAACATTTTTGGCAAAGCTCATTTCGTGTGTGACGACGATCATCGTCATTCCCTCGTTTGCCAAGGAACGCATGACGGAAAGGACCTCACCGGTCAGCTCCGGGTCGAGGGCCGAAGTCGGTTCATCGAAATAGATGATTTCCGGTTGGGCGGCAATGGCACGCGCGATTGCGACACGCTGCTGCTGACCGCCGGAAAGCTGTGCCGGATAAGCGTCGCTGCGGTCGGCAAGCCCGACCTTTTCCAACGCCTTCATAGCGATTTCACGTGCCTGCTCTTTGGGCATTTTGCGGCCGACAATCAGTCCCTCTGTGACGTTTTTGAGGGCGGTTTTGTTGGCAAATAAGTTATAGCTCTGGAACACGAAGGCAGTCTTTTTGCGGAGCCGGGCGATGTCCTTTTTGGAAATTTTATTCATCGCAAAGGTTTCCTGGTCAAAGACCATCGTGCCCTCGTCGGCGTGCTCCAGATAATTCAGGCAGCGCAGCAGTGTGGTTTTGCCAGAACCGCTCGGACCGATGATGGCGATAACATCTCCCTGTTTTACGTCCAGATCGATTCCGCCTAAGACAGGAGTGCTGCCAAAGGATTTATGAATATTTCGGATTTCCAGCATAGGTCAGACTCCTTTCTGTCCGTAGGAACCGAGTTTTTTCTCACCGACAGCCTGAAGCTTTGTCAGGACGGTGGAGAAGATCAGGTAGATCAGACCGACTTCGAGATACAGAAGAAGCGGCTCGTAGGTACGGGCAACGATTCGCTGGGTTACCATGAACATTTCCGTTACGGTGATGTTGGCTGCCAGAGAGGTATCCTTGACCATGGAGATCAGGGAGTTGGACAGCGGCGGAAATGCGGTACGCATCGCCTGGGGGAGCACGATGCGGAAAATGGTCTGTAAATAGGAAAGTCCTGCACAAAGACCGGCTTCCAGCTGGCCCTTCGGAACGGATTCCAGTGCCGCCCGGATGGTTTCTGCACAGTAAGCGCCTTCATTTAAAGAAAAGACGATGACTGCAGCGGGAAACGGATCCAGGACGATGCCGACTCTGGACAGACCGAAGAACACGACGAACAGCTGTACCAAAAGCGGCGTTCCACGGAAAATCCAGATATAAAAGCGGGCGATCTGCTTGAGTCCCTGAATATTTGCAAACTGCACGAGGGCCGCAACCACCGCGATCACCAGCGCCAGCGAAAAGGAAATAATTGTCAGCGGGATGGTTGCCGTCAGGCCCGGGAGCAGGATTTTGGGAAAAGAGTCTAAAAATAGCTGCCATAATCGACTGCTGAACATGATAAGTATCCTCCTTATTCTGCCTTCGGGGCATAGTTTTCCAGCGCACTTAAGATCGGACGGGAAAGTCGGTCGGAAGGCTTTTTAGGGCTGTCGCTTTTTTCAGACGAATCTTCTTCCTTCTCAATAATATCCCGGATTGCCTGCATCTGCTCGTCGAGGACAGCGCTTAAGCGTGCGCATTCGCTCAGCTGGTAGGAGGTCTGCTCCATTAACTCGGGTGACAGGTCTTTTTTATAGCGGAGCTGGTGTTCGAGATTTGCCCAGAACTCCATGGCAATCGTGCGCAGCTGTACCTCCGCTTTCATGATTTTTTTCTCATTCTGTAAAAAGATCGGCACCTCGATAATCAGATGCAGGCTGCGATAACCGTTTTTCTTCGGATTTTTGATGTAATCCTTGCGCTCGATCAGCGTGATATCGTCCTGCTGCAACAGGCAGTCAGCGAGCATGTAAATATCGTCCACAAAGGAGCAGACGACACGGATGCCTGCGATGTCGAAGATGTTGTTTTCAATTGCCTCGAGGGTAAAGGGTAGCTTTTTTCGAAGCATTTTGTCCAGAATGCTGTCGGGGGACTTTAAGCGGCTCTGGATGCTGTCGATGGGGTTGCGGTCGTGCTGGAGGGAAAAGCGTTCGTTTAATACGCGAAATTTCGTTTCAATCTCCATAATCGCGCAGCGATAGCAGGACATCAGATCCCGCGTGGAGCTGGAAAGCTCCTGAAACGCGCGGATCGAGTGGTCAGCAAGGGCGTTGCGCATTCTTTCCTGAAGGTTCTGGAAAGGGTCTTTTTTGGTATCCATTGGTTGAAAGTTCCTTTCTTAACGGTGGTGGCGGTATCAGATCTCTCCGATCAGGTAGTCCTGTCTGCCGTCGCGCAGGAACACGGGGAGCGTATCCATCGGCGCATCCGCCATGATCCACTGACCGCCCTCATAAACTACTCCGGTGCGGGCATCTGTCCAGGATATGCCGGCAGGAAGATAAACTTGTCTGTCTACTGCATGCTCATGGCAGATCGGTGCGACTAAAAGATCAGATCCAAACAGGTAGGAATCCTTGATGTCCCAGCAGATCGGATCGGACGGGAATTCATAAAACAGAGCACGGAGCACCGGATGACCGTTTTCGTGTGCCTGCTGCATGAGGCTTCTCGTATAGTCTCGCATCAGCTCACGGACATGGATGAATTTTGTCATGATCTGATAAGCCTCTTCGCCATAGCTCCATACCTCGTTATCGGTTCCGGTTCCCTCGCGAAGCTCGCCCGCCTTGTTATAAATTGGGGTATAGGGCTGGCGGCTGCCATGCAGACGCATAACAGGACAGAAGGTACCGAACTGGAACCAGCGGATCAGCAGTTCTTTAAAATCGGGATCTGCAGCAACGCCGTTATGGAAACCGCCGATATCGGTTGTCCACCACGGAATGCCGGAAAGTCCCATATGGATTCCGGCACAGATCTGCTTGCGGAAGTCCTCATAAGTTGACATAATATCTCCGGACCAGACCAGAGCACCGTAACGCTGGCTGCCTGCCCATGCGCAGCGGATCAGATTGACGATGTCGTCCTGACCGTTTTCCTTTTGCCCCTCGTAGAAAAGCCGCGCGTATTCTCTGGGATAGATATTGCCGGTTTCCAGTACCGTACCGGAATAGTAACGGTAGTTTTCAAAATCGTAGGACGTATACTCCGGCTCTGCAACGTCCAGCCAGAATGTGCGAATGCCGAGGTCCGCATAGTTTTGTTTGCATTTTTCCCAGACATAGCGGCGTGTTTTGGGATTGGTTGCGTCCATAAAGGCATTATTGCCGTGGAAGATCATCTGGACATCGACGCCGGAGTTGGATTTTACCAGCATATTCTGCTGCTTCATCTCTTCGTAGTTTTCACTGCGAAAATCTACGGCAGGCCAGATAGAAACCATGGTTTCTACGCCAAGCTCCTGCAGCTCCTTTATCATGGCAGCAGGATCCGGGAAGAATTCTTCATCGAAACGCCAGTCACCACAGTAGGGCCAGTGATAGAAGTCGATCACGATGACGTCCAGGGGGATATTCCGTTTCTTGTATTCACGGGCAATGGAAAGCACCTGCTCCTGATTATAGTAGCGCAGCTTGCACTGCCAGAAGCCAAGACCGTATTCGGGCATCATGGGAGATTTTCCGGTTACGTTGGCATAAGCTTCTTCTATTTCAGCAGGAGTGTCGCCTGCAGTGATCCAGTAGTCCAGCTGTTTACAGGAGCGGGCGGTCCACTGTGTCGTATTCGTGCCGAAATGGACATCTCCCACAGCGGCATTATTCCATAAGAAGCCATAACCGAGACTGGAAACGTAAAAGGGGATGCTCGCCTGTGAGTTGCGGTGGGCAAGCTCCAGATTACAGCCTTTTAAATTGAGGGTTTCCTGCTGATACTGTCCCATACCGTAGATTTTTTCTGATGGGTTGGAGAGAAAGGATGCGGTCAGGAAAAAAGAGTCACCGGGCAGGGACTGAAAGCGACGTGCCTTTAAAAACAGGGCACCGCCGTTTGGAATTTCCTGCAGCAGAAGCTCGCCCTTTTGATTATAATAGGAAATCTGCAGCTCATCGCCCCAGTCCTGCATGGAAAGCACAGCGTGGATTTTGCCGTTGGTAATTACAGCCTGACGTTCCCCGAGTTCGATAACAGGCTCACTTTTTGTCGGAGAAAGAAGTGCCGGACTGTTGTCTGAAAGCTCGTTAAACAATGCCGCCCGCGTGCGCAGGCTGTCTTCTCCCCAAGGGGAAACCATGACGGTTTCTCCATTTAAGCGAAAGATCAGACTGTCATTTTGACGTTCAAAATACTGCATTTTGTAACCTCCTTGGTGTTTCGTTTGGTACCTCCTTTTAGCATACTACGATATTGAAAAAACTGCAAAATATCTTTGACAAAATAGGGGAATAATGCTATGATAGCTCCAGAATCAATTTGAGCTTAGAACTGACTGTACTGAAAAGTCGTCCTTTTCTTTATGGTGGCTTGCGGACAGTCTTTTTTTACGGATAGATTTCGTAAGTCAGCGCGCAGCGGCGTCTCCAATTGATCCAAATTATTCAGGAGGTACTTGAAAATGAACACAGGTGTAGTTAAGTGGTTTAATTCCAGCAAAGGCTATGGCTTCATCACCAACGATGCAAACGGCGAGGACGTATTCGTACACTTCTCCGCTATCCAGGTAGATGGCTTCAAAACTCTGGAAGAAGGCCAGAAGGTAACTTTCGATGTAGAAAGCGATCCTAAGGATTCCAGAAAGCTGAGAGCGGTTAACGTTCACATCGCATAAGGATGACTAAAAGAGCCCCGCATATGCGGGGCTTTTTTTAGCAGTGGAGATATCAATGCATCGCAAAATCTTACAGAAAGGAATCGGAAGTTGGGCACAAAAAAGGTAACAGTCGGTATTCTGGCACATGTGGATGCCGGAAAGACCACACTGGCAGAAGCAATTTTATATCGGACCGGTACACTGCGGCGACTGGGCAGGGTGGACCATCAGGATGCCTTTCTGGATACGGACGCGATGGAGCGGGCCCGGGGTATTACGATTTTTTCAAAACAGGCGAAGTTTGTACTGGGCGATTTTGACGTGACGCTTCTGGATACGCCCGGACATGTGGATTTTTCTGCAGAGATGGAGCGGACCCTGCAGGTGCTGGATTATGCGGTGCTGGTCATCAGCGGCGCGGACGGGGTGCAGGGACATGTGGAGACACTCTGGCGGCTGCTTTCCCGTTATCAGATCCCCACCGTTTTGTTTATCAACAAGATGGACCAGGAAGGGACAGATGAGGCAGAACTTCTTTTGCAGCTGCAAAAACAGCTGAACGAGCACTGCATCAAAGTGTGCAGTATGCCGCAGCAGCCAGATAGCGCAGATACAGCACCCGGCATCAGGCCTTTTGGCACAGGTACAAACGCAGTGTCCGCCATGCGCGCAAACGCTTCGGACAGCCTGCAGCCATGTGAAGCACCGGTTCCTGTCCCGGATTTCTGGGAAAATGTCGCCATGTGTCAGGAAGACCTTTTGGAACGCTATCTCGATGGCGATACGCTGATCTGGGAGGATGCAGCACTTCTGGTAAAGGAAAGAAAGCTATTTCCGTGTTTTTTTGGATCGGCACTAAAAGTCTGTGGCGTGGATGCGCTATTGTCCGGGCTGTCGAAGCTGATGAAAGAGCCGGAATACACAGAGAAGTTTGGAGCACGTGTTTTTAAGATCACGAGGGACGAAACCGGAAAGCGTCTGACGCATATGAAGCTGACCGGAGGAAGTCTTTTTACGCGGCAGAGCCTGAGGGGACAAACTGCTGATGGACAGGAATGGGAAGAAAAAGCCGACCAGATCCGGATTTATAACGGAAGTGGCTATGAACAGGTACAGCAGGCGGCCGCAGGAGAAATCTGCAGCGTGACAGGACTGTCAAAAACCTATGCAGGAGAAGGGCTTGGGGCGCAAACGGAACCGGTGCTGCCGCTGCTGGAGCCGGTATTAACCTATCAGATCGAGCTGCCGCCGGACTGCGATGCGCATACGATGCTCAGAAATCTTCGGCAGTTAGAGGAAGAGGAACCGGAGCTTTCGATTGTCTGGGAGGAAGCCTCCTCTGAGATCTGCGCACAGGTCATGGGCGAAGTGCAGATGGAAATCCTGAAAAACCAGATCAGAGAGCGCTTCGGCGTGCCGGTTTCCTTCGGACAGGGCAGCATTGTATACCGGGAAACCATCGCAGCGCCCGTCGAGGGCGTCGGACATTTTGAGCCCCTTCGGCACTATGCGGAGGTTCATCTTTTGCTGGAACCCCTGGAACGCGGCATGGGACTGCAGTTTGAATCAGCTGTCAGCGAGGATGTGCTGGACCGTAACTGGCAGAGGCTGGTGCTGACCCATCTGGAAGAAAAACGCCATAAAGGTGTTTTATGCGGCGCAGAGATCACGGATATGAAGATTACGCTGGTAAATGGCAGGGCGCATATCAAGCACACCGAGGGCGGCGATTTTCGTCAGGCGACCTACCGGGCACTCCGACAGGGACTGATGCGAGCACAAAACGTACTTTTAGAGCCTGTTTACAGCTTTCGGCTGGAAATCCCACAGGAGCAGATCGGACGGGCGATGACGGATATTCAGCGGATGAACGGTACCTTCGAGCCGCCGCAGACGGAAGGGGAATTTGCGATTCTGTGCGGAAGCGCGCCGGTTGCATGTATGCGGGGCTATCAGCAGGAGGTTACCTCCTACAGCCGAGGCCGTGGAAAGCTGTTCTGTACGCTGCAGGGCTATGCTGCGTGCCATAACGCAGAGGAAGTGATGGCGGCAGCCGGCTATGATCCGGAAGCAGACCTGGAAAATCCTCCTTCCTCCGTTTTTTGTGCACACGGAGCCGGATTTGTGGTACCATGGGATCAGGTGGAGGATTATATGCACCTTGAAGCAGTTGCGCTGCCGTCTGAAAAAGGCAGTGCAGACGAAAAAGAAGCGTCCGGGATAGCGCAGAGCAGCCGCGCAGAATATTTTGTCCGTGAAAGAAAAGAGACGCCGGAAACCTTTGTCAGCGAAGAAGAGCTGGAAGAAATTTTCAAGCGCACCTATTATCAGAACAGCGAGCCGAAGAGCAAAAAGGGCTATCAGAAGCGCTGCAGGGAAGAAGCGCCCGCACGGCGCCTGATGGAACGCTCCCGTGCGGCAGAGGCGGATCGGAGCAAGCCGCGGGAACGCTATCTTTTGGTTGACGGCTATAATATCATTTTTTCCTGGGAAATGCTGCGCGAGCTTTCGAAGGTTAATATCGAAAGCGCCAGGAACCTCCTGATGGATGTTCTGTGCGATTACCAGGGCTTTAACGGCTGCACGCTGATCCTCGTCTTCGACGCTTACCGTGTGGAAGGCGGGCAGGAACGCGTTTTCAATTATCATAATATTCACGTCGTCTTTACGAAGGAAGCGGAGACGGCTGACCAATATATCGAAAAAACCGTCCACAAAATCGGGAAAAAAGCAGATGTGACGGTAGCGACCTCCGATGCGCTGGAGCAGGTCATCATTTACGGACAGGGCGCGCGCAGGATGGCGGCGCGGGAGCTTTTGGAGGAAGTCGAGCTGACCCGCGAAAAGGTGCTGGAACGGATTGAAAAAAGACCGGGCAGCACGCAGAAACAACTTACGGAAAACGACCATAATTACCTGTTTGACCATTTGCCGGAGGAGTTGGTCTCTTATATGGAAGAGGTCAGGCTGGGCAAACGGGAATTATAGGGAGTTTATAAAAAAGGGAAAAAGGAAAGGGAAACAAGAAAGGGGAAACACAATGGACATGTTTTTCACACAGCGAAAGCTGGAAGGAAGAATCCGGGAGCTGGGAGAATACCGTTACCGGGACGTCAGAAATTTTGAATCGTTTCTGGCAAAAGAAGACAAAAGCGGCCTGGTAAATCCGGATGTGCCTACAGATTTTACCGGCTGGGACAGGATCTGTACCGGCTCTGACTGGAAGGGCAGGGATTTATATCTCTGGCTGCATGGGGAGATGAAGGTGCCGGCAGAATGGGAAGGAAAGCGCGCGGTAGGCGTGTTTGACTTCGGTATGACAGGCGGCGGCAACAACAGCGGGTTTGAATCACTGCTGTTTGTAAACGGCGAACAGTATCAGGCGGTTGATGCCAATCATAAGGAAGTATTTTTCAGACCTGAGATCTGTGGAAATGAGGTCAGCCTGACCTTCCGCCTCTGGTCCGGTCTGGAAGGCGGCGGACTGCCCAGAGAGGTGGAGCATCGCTTAAAGAGCGCATTTTTAGGCTATCTGGATGAAAAGACAGACGACCTGTATTATCTTGGCCTGATGGTCTGGAAGACAATTGAAGAGCTTTCCGAGAACGATCCGGTTCGCCATAACCTGCAGGCAGCCCTTGACCGTGCATTTTTAAAGATTGACTGGTCTTATCCGGGCAGCGATGACTTCTATGCATCTGTTGCGGAAGCAGACGACTGCTTAAACGCAGCAATTGACGCGATGGACAAGCACTCCGATATCCATGTATACACAGTTGGACATACCCATATTGATACTGCATGGCTCTGGAGACTCAAAAACACCAGAGAAAAGTGCGGCAGATCCTTTACAACCGTCATGCGCCTGATGGAGATGTTCCCGGAATATGATTTCCTGCAGACACAGCCCCAGCTCTATGAGTGGGTAAAGGAAGATTATCCGGAGCTGTACAGCCAGATCAGAGACCGCGTGGCAGAGGGCCGCTGGGAAGCGGACGGTGCAATGTGGGTTGAGGCAGACTGTAATCTGACAAGCGGTGAGTCTCTGACCCGTCAGATCTTAATCGGCAGCAAATTCATCAAGGATGAATTCGGCAAGGAAGTAGAATTTCTGTGGCTGCCGGATGTATTCGGCTATTCCTGGGCACTCCCCCAGATCCTGAAAAAAGCCGGCATCGACATGTTTATGACGACAAAAATCAGCTGGAACCAGTACAACCGTATGCCGCATGATACGTTTTACTGGAAAGGCATCGACGGCAGCAAAGTGCTGACCCACTTTATTACGACGCCGGAGCCCGGGAGAGAAAGAGACAGCTGGTTCTATACCTATAACGGACTGATTGAGCCCCGTACCGTCAAGGGTATCTGGGACGGATACAGCGAAAAGGAAATGAATCATGACCTGCTGCTTTCCTATGGTTACGGAGATGGCGGCGGCGGTGTCAACCGTGATATGCTGGAGCAGCGCCGCAGACTGGATAAGATTCCGGGACTGCCGCATGTGGAGACGACTACCGCAGGCAAATATTTCCGTAAGCTGAAGGAAACGGTTGCAAAGACAGACCGCTATGTCAATACCTGGGATGGCGAGCTGTATCTGGAATATCACCGCGGTACCTATACCAGCCATGCGCATAACAAACGCATGAACCGTAAGATGGAGCTGTTATATCGTGAGGCAGAGTATTTTACCGTACTGCGTGCATTGCTTGGTAATGATCTGTCCCTGGCGGAGCAGGAAAAGCTGACAGCCGGCTGGAAACATATCCTGACCAACCAGTTCCATGACATTATCCCCGGCTCCTCGATCTTCGAAGTATATGAGGATTCCAAAAAAGATTACGAATGGATCGCAACACAGGGCGAAGAGGTGGAAGCAGGCTTTATTGCAGACGCCGTAACAGAAGAAGCCTCTGTTTATACCGTTTTTAACAGCAACAGCTTTGTAAGAAAAGGCGGCTCGGTTCTGTTGCTCGGTGCTGCAGGAAACAGCGCTTATTTGGAGGACGGCACGGCATTAAAGAGTCAGGAAACAGAAGGCGGACTTCTTGTGGAAATCCCGGAGGTTCCCGCAATGGGCACCGCTGCGGTTGTCCTGAAAAAAGCACCTGCTGCAGAGAATACGGCATTTACCGTAGACGGACATAAGGTTGAAACTCCGTTTTATCTGGTTGAGTTTAATGAAGCCGGTCAGATTTCCAGACTGTATGATAAAGAAAATGACCGTGAGGTGCTTGCACCCGGACAGTGCGGCAACGTTTTGCAGGTATTTGAAGATAAGCCGATGGGCAATGACGCATGGGATATCGAGATCTACTATCAGGAAAAGATGCGTGTCATTGATGGACTGACCTGTTTTGAAGTCAAAGAGTGCGGATCGGTTCGTCTGGTGCTTCACATGGGATGGAAGTATATGAATTCCACCATTGACCAGGATGTTATCCTGTATGCAGATGACCGCAGAATTGATTTCGTGACGGATGCAGACTGCCATGAGCGCCATCAGCTGTTGAAGGCTGCATTCCCGGTTGACATCCGCACCACTTACGGAACGTTCGATGTACAGTATGGTAATGTACGTCGTTCTAATAACTGGAATACAAGCTGGGATCAGGCGAAGTTCGAGAGCGTTGCACATCGTTTCGCAGATCTTTCCGAATACGGCTATGGCGTCAGCCTGTTAAATGACTGCAAGTACGGTCATGATGTAAAGGATAATGTACTGCGCATCACTCTGATCAAGACAGCAACCTATCCGGATCACAGCCAGGATCAGGGCGAGCATCACTTCACTTATGCGTTGCTGCCTCATACCGGAGACTTTATTGCAGGCCGCACCGTACAGGAAGCGAGCGATTTGAACTGGCCGATGCACAGCGTTGCAGGCAGCGTAAAACTTCCGTTTGCAGGTTCTTTTGTAGGCTTTGACAAAGAGTGCGTTGAACTGGATGCTGTCAAGAAGACAGAGGATGGAAAATATATTGCAGTCCGGTTCCACGACTTTACCGGCGGAACGAACAAGCTGACCATAACGCCCGGTTTTGTGTGGAAGCGCTACTGCGAATGCGACTTAAGAGAGCGTCCGCAGGGCGACTTTAAAGAAAACGGTATGATTCAGAGGACCGTAAAGCCTTATGAAATCGTGACGCTGCTGTTTGAAGTATAAAAATGTGAGTTCTGAAATTTTACGGATTTATATAAAATTCGGTACTTGTTTTTTTAGGTGGCTCTGATAAAATCACATACAGAAATGCCCGGTGCTTTACAGGAAACTTGGCACCGGGCTTTCTTATCGTATAGGAAACTTCGTTTCCATACGATAAGAAACGCTCTACGCGGATCGCACGCGAAAAATGCCGTGCCGGGCGCAGCTTGTATTCGCGCGGTGCGCTACCGCGTAAGGTTCCACAGAGAAACCGACAGAAAGGTGTACACTCATGTTGACGAAAATTTTGGACAAAAAACTTGGAAGCTCGATTTTTACAGGACGTCAGATCATTTCGATGCTGATGCCGCTGATCATGGATTCGTTTTTCGTTTTCGGTATCGGTGTACTGACAACTGCGATGATCAGCTCCTCCAGTCAGGAGTCGGTAGCGGCCATCAGCCTGGTCGGGCCGCTCTATATGATGGTATATGCCATCAACAATGCCATTTCTGCCGGTGGTACCGTTGTGGTTGCAATGTTTAAGGGAAAAGGGGAAACCGAGCGGGTA
This sequence comes from Gallintestinimicrobium propionicum, assembly GCF_025567525.1. Classification (NCBI taxonomy): domain Bacteria; kingdom Bacillati; phylum Bacillota; class Clostridia; order Lachnospirales; family Lachnospiraceae; genus Gallintestinimicrobium; species Gallintestinimicrobium propionicum. The sequence continues at coordinate 48,310 of NZ_JAOQJY010000014.1, forward strand.
AAAGAGGCAGCAGGTCAGCTGATCGTGGGACTGCCGCTTTGTTCTCTTGCTGCATGTATCCTTCTTGTGCTCTGTGCAGATCCGCTGATCCGTTTCCTGTTTCATGGAATGGAGGAAACGATTCTCGTAAAGGCAGAGCATTATCTGATCGGGGTTGCGATCTCGGCGGTATTTTTATCTGTCTACATGAGTGGATTTGCGGTATTCCGTGGACTGGGAGAGACGAAAAAATGTCTGCACCTGTCGATTTTGATTAATGTCCTGCATTTTGCGGCAAGCTTTGTATTTATCAATATTTTGAAGCTGGATATCATGGGAAGCGCACTTTCTTTGAATCTGGCGCGTCTGGTGGGCGGCATGGCTGCAGTCCTGATGCTGATATCCAAAAAAAGTTCGATTGAGATCCGTCCGAGGCACGTTTTTCGAATCGACTGGCGTATTCAGAAAGAAATCTTTCGGATCGGCATCCCCTGTGGAATGGAGCAGCTGTTTATGAACGGAGGCGCGATGCTGGTTCAGGTTTACATTGCAAAATTGGGAACGGCGAGCGTTGCGGCAAATGCCGTGTCCAACTCGATCTTTTCTGTTTTGTATGCGGCACCGTCCGCAGTGGCGACGCTGGCTGTGACGATAGTTGGTCAGTGTATCGGTGCAGGAGAGAAAAAGCTGGCGCGCCGTTACGGCAGATCCATGGTTTGGCTGTGTACTGTTCTGGTGTTATTGTCACTGGCGATCGGAATGCCGTGTATTCCGCTTCTGTTAAAGCTTTATCAGGCGCAGGCAGAAACGGTTCCGATGATTTACCGGGTACTGATCATTGCGGCAGTCAGCATGCCGTTTTTCTGGGGGGCATCCAGTGTGCTTCCTTCTGTCATGCGTTCGGCGGGTGATGCGTCCTACGCGTCCTACTTTTCTCTTGTTACGATGTGGGTGGTTCGTGTCGGACTGGGCTACCTGATGGCGATCCCGATGGGACTGGGTCTGGAGGGCGTCTGGATAGCGATGTGTACCGAATGGGCGGTCAAAACAGTTGCCTTTGGTCTGCGCTTTCGCGGAGAAAAATGGCTTGCTCATTCCGACCGGATGGATAAGATGTGATGCAACAGGGGGATTTAAATGCTGGGAGATAAAACTGCTTTTCTAAACCAATATGCCATTCCGGAAAAGATGTATGAAGAAGCCGGTATGAGCTGGGCGGATCTGGAAGCGATTGCGGAGGACTATGCCTATCGCGTGGACGGATTTTACATGATTCGGGATATGTTTTTAAAAGAACTGATCGAAAATAAAGAAGACGAGACCGGTTTGCATTCCTATCGTACCAGAATAAAAACACCGGGGCATCTGGTAGAAAAAATTATCCGCAGACGGGTTGAAAATTATCGGAAATATAAAGAACTGACGAAGGAGAACTATCTGAAATTCGTTACAGACATCATCGGGTTCCGTGGACTTTTGCTGTACCGGGAAGACTGGGTGGTGTTCCATAAATATCTGCTGAAGCATTTTGAAAATCATGCCTCATGGTATGTGCATGACTGTCTGAAGGATTTTGACGAAAGCCGCGACCGCTATATGGTGGAAGCACCCAAGGTACACATGCGTCCGGGGGATTTCGCGGACATTTATGCAGACTGGATCGCCAGCGATGATATTTATGATCAGAAATATTACCGTTCCGTGCATTATATTCTCAAATACCGCGGCATGTACCTGGAGGTGCAGGTCAGGACGCTGTTTGAGGAGGGGTGGGGAGAAATCGATCATCACATTCTTTACCCCTACAAAAAACAGAATCCGATGCTGACGGAATTTTCGGAGCTGTTGAACCGTCTTGCCGGAATGGGGGACGAAATGGCGTCCTTTTACAGACGTCTGCAGGATGTTCCGGGAGATGCCTTTCTGGACAAAAAGAGTATGGTGGATGTCCGGCGGGAATATGAGACTCATGAAACCCAGGTCGGATGTGTAGAACTGGAAAAAATCGAGACCGTTCAGGATGCGATCGATTCCATTCTGGCGGAATAAGGAGGCTGCATGGAGGATAGTTTATTCTGGGGAATTCCCAAGAGTGCGTATGAAAGCGCGGATCGAATGCTTACACTTGCGCGAAAGGGCGGAATCCGCCAGCACCTGCTGGGAGATACGTCTCGGATCCGGCATGGCACGATTGAGGATCAGAGCGTGGATGAATACTGCAATTTTTTGCAGACAAAGCTTTGCTGTGAGATTCTGCAGCTGGAGGGAGCAGACATGTCTGCTCAGGACGAGACAGCATCGGATGGATTGGCTGCAGAGCAGGGAGAGAAAACAACGCCTGCCGCCTGCTGCAGGGAGGAACAGAAAGGGAGAAATGCCGGATGGACAGCGGAATGAATTCTATCGAAAGCATGTATTTGAACTATAGCGGACTGTTGGAGGAATTTTCGGAGGATGTCATCCGCAGCAGGTACGCTTTTTTGTACAAGGAATGTATGGAATTTTTGAAAAGTCAGAAGCTGGAGTCAGAGGTGCGGCTGGATGAAGTACTGCTGATGCATGCAGTGCTGGATTATTTTTCGGATGTGTCGAGACTGAAAAAATTCCACCATATCCATCATATCAACGAAACAAAGGTGATCGCATACGAGACATTCTGGCTGCTGCGCAGAAAACCACTGCAGGTAGTGACACAGCGGCAGGATGATTTTCTGGCATTTATCAATGAAAAATTCGTTTTCTCCAGACTTGCGGCATTTTTGGTTGGAAACCGCAAAGACCAGGTGCTGCGGGAGCAGGATAAAAAGGCGTTTATGAACTATCTGGATACGCTCTACTATTTTCTGAAATACCGCCAGTACGACCCGAAAATGCTGGAGCTGATGCTTCTGGGCTTTCGCGCCGGGGAGATCTGGGGACGGCAGTAAAACAGCCGCGGCAGTGAAACAGCCGTGGCAGGAAACAGATGTTTGCAGATACGCTCCGGGTTATGTAATTCGGATTTCGCGGTTTTGTTCCATTTGAATTTGTCAAATCCCTCTTTCTGGGGTATAGTAGAAAATAGAGGACGCGCTGAGGCATCGGGGGAATTTGTCCTGCAGCGCAGGAAAAGGAGGGTATTTTTTTGAAACTGAATTACAAAAGAACATTTCTGGTAGGACTTGCCTTTCTGTCCATCTGTGCGTTCTGGCAGATGTATGACAACATCGTCCCGCTGATTTTGCAGGGAACGTTTCACTTAAATGAGACACTCACCGGAGCAATTATGGCGGCAGATAATGTACTTGCGGTATTTTTGCTTCCGCTGCTGGGCTCACTGTCTGATAAAGCGGATACCAGATGGGGAAAACGGACGCCATTTATTGTGGTCGGGACGGTACTCGCGGTTGTTTTGATGATGCTGCTTCCGCATGCGGATAAAACAGGAAATTTTGTGCTGTTTGTCATCAGCCTGTTTTTCCTGCTGATTGCGATGGGATTGTACCGGTCGCCTGCAGTAGCGCTGATGCCTGACCTGACACCGAAGCCGCTGCGCAGTCAGGCAAACGCGATCATTAACCTGATGGGTGCAGTAGGAGGTATTTATACCCTGATTTTGATCAGTCTGCTGTTAAAGGGCGGAGACAAACCGGATTATACGCCGGTCTTTCTGGGTGTAGCACTTCTGATGGTGGTTGCTGTTGTACTTCTTGTTTTGACAGTGCGGGAAAAGAAGCTTGCACAGGAGGTTGCGAAAGCAAATCTGGAAGAAGAAACAGAGGAAGAACAAAAGGCGGACAAGACAGGAGAGCTTACTCCGGGAGTAAAGCGCAGTCTGACGATGATCCTGATCTCGATCTTTTTGTGGTTTACCGCATATAATGCAGTGACGACAGCATTTTCCCGCTATGCCCGTACCGTATGGGGCATGGAGGGCGGCGGCTTTGCCAACTGCCTGATGGTAGCAACCGTAGCAGCGATTATCAGCTATATCCCCATCGGCATGATTTCCGCGAAGGTGGGCAGAAAAAAAACGATCATGGGCGGTCTGGTACTGATGCTGATCAGCTTTTTTGCGGCGATTTTCTTCACGGAATATCACGCAGTTATCAATCTTGGCTTTGCCCTGATCGGAATGGGCTGGGCAGCAGTGAGTGTAAACTCCCTGCCAATGGTTGTGGAGATGTGTTCGAGTGAAGATGTCGGAAAATATACGGGGCTTTATTATACCTTTTCCATGTCGGCACAGATTGTGACCCCGATTCTGTCCGGCGCGTTTTTACAGTATGTTTCCTATCGGACGTTATTTCCGTATGCCTGTGTCTTTACGGTTGCAGCGATGATTACCATGAGCATGGTGCACCACGGCGATAATAAACCGGAACGCAAAAAAAATCTGCTGGAAAATTTTGACGTAGAGGATTAAAATACTTTCATAGTTCAGAATTGCGAAAACGACAATGAAACGGAAAGATGACTGGATCAAAGGAGAAGCATACCGATGAAAAAATGGATACCGGCGGCAGCGACCGCTGCAGGTGCTTATTTAATTGCAATCGCTCCGAGACTTTGCGAACGGCCGGAGCGTATGCCGAAGGTGTATTACGCGCATCGCGGTCTGCATGATAATATTTCAGACGCGCCTGAAAATTCCCTTGCAGCCTTCCAAAAAGCGGTGGATGCAGGCTATGGCATTGAGCTGGATGTGCAGATGACTGCAGATGGAAAGGTTGTCGTTGTACATGATTTTAACCTCAAGCGGATCAGTGGTGTGGACAAGGAGATCGACCAGTGCACCTATGAAGAACTGCAGGATTATCCGATCTATGGAAGCGACCAGAGGGTGCCGCTGTTTGAGGATGTTTTAAAGGCAGTGGACGGAAAGGTACCGCTGATCGTTGAGCTGAAATATAAAGAGGGCAGCAAGATCTGTGAAAAAGCCCAGGAGATTTTAAACAGCTATACCGGAATTTACTGTATCGAATCCTTCCATCCGCAGGTACTGGTCTGGTATCGGAAAAACTATCCCCATATCTGCCGCGGACAGCTGTCGATGAATTTTGAGCGGGACGAAAATACAAAGGGTGCGCAGTATTTTGCACTGCGCCATCTGCTGACCAATTTTCTTGCAAAGCCGGATTTCATCGCATATGACTGCCGTGCAATGCATGCAGTATCCAAAAACATCTGCCGGAATCTGTTCGGCTGTCCGTCCGTTGCATGGACGGTAAAATGTCAGGCACAGCTGGATGCCTGCAGCAGGTCCTTCGATTACTTTATTTTTGAAGGATTTGCACCGAAGCAGTGAGGCAGGATGATGTGCGCGCGTCGGAAGTAATTCTAGTATCAGAAATCAAAACAGAGGCGGGATTCCGAAAGAGTTCCGTCTCTTTCCTATCGTATAGGAAACTTCGTTTCCATACGATAAAAATGCTCCGCGAGGATGCGCACTCGGCGCAAGGGTAGATGGTTGCCGAGGCAACCGCGCCTCGGCGCGAGAATGTGCCAAGGCACATTCTTTTTAAAAGGATGCTTGAAAAGACATGCCAAAAAAGCAGGAAAATATGCAGAATATTTTCAAAATGGAGGAAATCATGCATAATCAGTTGACGGAAAGCGATATCAAAAAGATGCAGGAGGAAATCGAATACCGGAAGCTTGTTGTCCGCAAGGAAGCGCTGGAGGATGTAAAAGAAGCGCGGGCCCAGGGCGACCTTTCGGAGAATTTCGAATATTATGCTGCAAAAAAATTCAAGAACAAAAACGAAAGCAGGATCCGTTTCCTGGAGCGGATGATCAAAACGGCGGAGGTTGTTTCGGACGAATCCGCAGCGGACGAGGTCGGCATGAATAATAAGGTAGAGGTCTGGTTTGAAGAGGATGACGAGACAGAAACCTACAAAATTGTGACGACAATGCGCCAGGATTCCTTAAAAGGTCTGATTTCCGGCGAGTCTCCGCTGGGGAAGGCTCTGCTGGGGCATAAGGTCGGTGACAGAATTTTTGTGGAAATCGGCGGTGGAGACGGCTACTATGTCGTGATCCGGTCGATTGACAAGTCGGCAGGGGATGACGATGAGCTGAGAAACTTTTAAACAAAGAGCCTGTGCAAGAGACAGCGAGGATTGCATGGAGACGGAAAAATCTATGAAAATCATGGTGACAGGCGCAGGCGGCTTTGTAGGAAGCCGTCTGACAGCCTATTATGGGAAAAAATACGACGTGTGGGGCGTAACCCACAAAGACCTGGATCTGACGGATGAGGCAGCGGTATTCAAAACAGTGGAAAATTACCACCCGGATGTGCTGATTCACTGTGCAGCGATTTCGGACGTGGCAGAATGCAGTAAAAAACCGGAGCTGTCTCATGCCGTCAATGTGCTGGGAATGGAGTACCTTGCAAAAGCCTGTGGAAAAACAGGAACGAAGCTCGTAATGTGTAGCTCGGATCAGGTTTATTTCAGAAAACGGGGAGAGCAGGAAAGTCTGGACGCATATCTGGAGCCCCACCGGGAGGATTGCATCGAAACGCCGGAGCCACTTTACGGGAAACAAAAGCTGCAGGGTGAGGAGTTCTGCTTAAAATACCAGCCGGAGAGCGTAGTGCTTCGGCTTTCGTGGATGTATGACAGCCTGACAGAGAACGAGCTGGCAAAAGGCAGACGCAACCTTGCAACGATGCTTCGGGAAATGCTCGACAAAAAGCAGTCCCGGAAATTTTCGGATACGGACCACCGTGGTGTGACGGACGTAACCCTTGTCGTAAAGAACATGGAAGCAGCGTGGAAACTGCCGGGCGGCATTTACAATTATGGGAGCAGCAACGATGCAGACATGTATGAAACGGTGCGCCGCGTGATGGCGTCCTTTGGGCAGGAAGCTCTTGTAGAAAAAGCGACAGGCGGAAATGTCCGCAATCTGATGATGAGTACAGACAAGCTGGCGCAGCACGGAATTTTCTTTCCGGATACGGCAGCAGGGCTGGAAGCATTTCTGCGGAAAGGCGGAGCACTATGAATGAAATTATAAAAAGTTTATATGACCGGAAATCGGTGCGCGTCTATGAGGACAGACCGATTCCTGAAAAGATGAAACAAATCATTTTAGAAGCTGCTGCACAGGCGCCGAGCGCGGGCTGTCAGCAATTGTATACAATCCTGGATATCACTGATCAGAAGCTAAAGGACGAGCTTGTAAAAACCTGTGATAACCAGCCGTTCATTGCAACCGCGCCGATGGTTCTTGTCTTTTGTGCAGACTGTAAAAAATGGTACGACGCTTATCTGGAAGCGGGCTGCAGTCCGAGAAAGCCTGGCGTCGGCGACCTGATGCTGGCGGTGACGGATACAGCGATCGCAGCCCAGAATGCGGTCGTCGCCGCACAGAGCTTCGGGATCGGCTCCTGTTATATCGGAGACATCATGGAAAATTGTGAAGAACAGCGCAGAATTTTGAACCTGCCGGAGTATGTTTTTCCTGCCGTGATGCTTGTGTTCGGCTGGCCGACGAAGCAGCAGCTCGAGCGGACAAAACCGCAGCGCTGTGACCAGAAACATATCGTGCATGAAAACACCTACCGCAGTATGGATGGAAACGAACTTCGGGAGATGTTCGGATATCAGTGTAAGAACAGAAGCTTTGAAGACTGGATGAATGCGTTCTGCAACCGGAAATACGGTTCCGATTTTGCAAAAGAAATGACGCGTTCAGTCGGAGAATACCTGAAACAGTTTGAAAACGAGTAAAAAACGCCCTCGGAGCTGGCACTCCGGGGGCGTTTTTGTCCACTTGGACATCATTGCATTTCTATATCTAATTGTAATGCTCGGAAGGTAAAAAATCAATCCTTCCAGCTGCTTTCGCGACCTGATTCCTCCGCCGTTGCTTTCTGTCCGCTCTTTTGCAACAGCTCGATGACTGCAGATGACAGCGTAACTGTCAGCAGGGAAAAGAAGATGTTGCGTAGCGGAATGTAGGAAATCGAAAGCATCAGCACGACGAAATCCGTAAAAAAATAGGAGCGGGAAATTTTCCAGCCGGTCACCTGATGGAGGATGAGTGCCAGTGCGTCATCTCCGCCAGAAGCGCCGCCTCTGCGGACGATTAAGCCTGCGCCGATGCCAACGAACAGACCGCCGAGGATGGCGGCGATAAGTGGTTTATCTGCGTAGGAGGGCAGAAACGGTCCGGTAAATTCCCAGAACCGGTACAGCAGTGCGTAGCAGCAGGTGGAAAAAATGGCATTCTTCAAAAAGTCGGTGCCCAGAAGCCGAAAGCCAATGATGTAGCAGGTCATGTCGAGCAGAAAGGAAAAGATGCCGGGTGAAATGCCCGTCCAGTGGTGCAGAAACAGGGTAAGTCCCAGGATTCCGCCCTCTGTGATCTTGCTCTGGCTGTGGACGTTGAACAGACCAAAGGACAGCACTGCTGCGCCGAGCAGCATAGAACCGTAGTGAAGGATGGTATCTTTATTTAATTTTTGTTGAAACATAAAAGCTTAAAACTCCTCTGACTCTCCGGCGAGCTTCTGGCACAGCGCCAGAAACTGTTCGCCGTATTTTTGATATTTCAGCTCGCCGACGCCATGGACAGCGAGCATTTCAGTTTTCGTCTGAGGCAGAAGGACACACATGGATTCCAGTGACTTGTCGGAAAAGACAAGATAGGGAGGAATATGCTGTGCCCGTGCGATTTCGGTACGCAGCCTGCGCAGCGCCTCGAAGGGATCGCTGCCGGTGTGCAGGGAAGAACGCTTTCTGCCGGATTTGTCCGTGCCGGGAAGCTGCCCGGCTTTTGCAGGTGTCTGCGTAGTCTTCCTTGCTGCCTTCATCGTGAGTACGGGGCGGAATTCCCCGGACTCTGCATAAAAAGACAGTCCCTTTTCTTTCACTTTTACAATAGGAAACTGATCGTCTGTAACGACCAGATAATCCGTCAGAACGAGATAATTGAGCACCTGCCGCAGAAAAACGATGGTATCCTGGGCGTGCGTTGCGTAGTAACGGTTGGAATCCAGACCAAAACGCAGTACCTTTTCGTTTTTGCTGCCGCGCAGCGTGTCGAGAATGACGTTGACGCCAAAGCGCATGCCGCTTGTTAAGATACAGCCGATCAGGTCATTGGCAAGCTCTGTGATGTCGATGGTTTCAAAGGTATTTAAACAGTTGCTGCAGTTGCCGCAGTAGTTGGAGCCAAACTCACCGAAATAGCGCAGCATGTAGTCCCGCAGACAGTCGGTGGTGTGGCAGTAAAAGGTCATTTTCTTGAGGCGTTCGCGGTCTTGTCTGCGAACCTCCTCCAGCGCTTCGCCGGTCAGCTCTTCGTTATCACGATCCTGTTCGATAAAAAACTGGTTTGTGATAACATCCTGACCGCTGTAAAATAAAATACAATCGGCCTTTGCACCGTCCCGTCCGGCGCGCCCGGCCTCCTGATAATAGCTTTCCATATTTTTCGGCATGTTATAATGCAGGACAAAGCGGACGTTCGATTTATCGATGCCCATGCCAAACGCATTGGTTGCGACCATGATCGGTGCATCGTCGTAGGTAAAGGCCTCCTGGTTTGCGCGCCGTTCTTCGTCGGAAAGTCCGGCGTGATAGCGGGTTGCCCGAAAACCATCCGCAAGGAGCCTGTCGCAGACCTCTTCGACATTTTTGCGTGTTGCACAGTAAATGATGCCGGAGCTGTCGGGATGGGCGAGCAGATAATCGCGGATGCTACGGTACTTGTCCTTATCGTGGCGAACCTCGAAATAGAGATTTTTTCGGTCAAAACCGGTCACAGCGACATGGGGATCGGACAGCTCCAGCATCCGGATGATGTCTTCGCGAACTTCCCTGGTTGCCGTCGCGGTAAAAGCGCCGATGACGGGACGGATGGGCAGCGTGCGGACAAATTCCGGGATTTTTAAATAGCTGGGGCGGAAATCCTGTCCCCACTGGGATACACAGTGGGCTTCATCAACTGCCAGCAGCGAAATCGGTGTAGAGGCTGCAAAATCCAGAAAATCTTCCGTCAGCAGCCGTTCCGGCGCGACGTAGATGATCTTATAACGGCCTTCTTTGGCATAAGCGAGGGCCTTTTTATATTGATTCCAGGAAAGAGAGCTGTTTAAATAGGCTGCGTGGACCCCCATCTGATTCAGGGCACGAACCTGGTCCTTCATCAGGGAAATCAGGGGGGAGACCACGAGGGTAACATGAGGCAGCAGCAGGGCTGGAACCTGATAGCAGACGGATTTCCCGGCGCCGGTGGGCATAATTCCACAGACATCCTGACCGTTTAACAGACAGTCGATCAGCTCCTCCTGTCCGTCACGGAACGTATCATATCCATAATAGGTTTTTAAAATATCGTATTTGTCCTGCTGCTTTTTCATGATAAAAATCCTTGTCTCGTTTTGCTCCTGCTGTAATGGAACCTATCCTGTGAATCGTAATGGATTGATTTTAACATGGTTTTGAAAACAGGGCAAGTGCTGCAGAGCCACGCACCATTCGGAAAGATGCGAGGGAACTTCAGGGTTAAGAAAAAGGGGATAGAATATGAGTTTTTTATATCTTGACAGACTGGGAAAAACCCAGCACTATAGAAGTATCTAAGAAGAGAGGAGTACATACCAATGAAAGAGAATTTACCGGTATCCCTGCAGAAGCTGATTCACAAGGTGGAAGAGACCTTTGTAGAGGATCCTGCAATGGTAGAACTGTTTATCAACTGTTTTTCCAACACCCTGGATACAACTGTGAAAAAGATGGAGGACGGCACAACCCATGTTATCACCGGTGATATCCCGGCGATGTGGCTGCGGGATTCCGTTGCACAGGTGCGCCCCTATCTGGTAGCTGCAGCAGAGGATCAGGAGATTTCCGACCTGCTGGCTGGTCTGTCCAGAAGACAATTTTTCTTTGTAAACCATGATCCCTATGCAAATGCCTTCAATCAGGAAGAAAACGGCAACTGCTGGGATCACGATGAGACGGAAATGAGCGATTGGCTCTGGGAACGCAAATATGAGATCGACTCTCTGTGCTATCCCGTTCAGTTCGCATATCTGCTCTGGAAAAACACCGGACGTACAGACCATTTTGATGACAATTTCGTAAAAGGCCTGCACACCATCCTGAACGTATGGAAAACCGAACAGTATCACGAGGAGAAATCCCCTTATTCCTTCCAGCGTAAGGGCTGCTACTTTACAGATACCCTGTCCAGAGAAGGCAAGGGCGCTCTGGTAAAATCCGGCGTAGGTCTGACCTGGTCGGGCTTCCGTCCCAGCGATGATGCCTGCATCTACGGCTATCTGATCCCGTCCAATATGTTTGCAACAGTTGTTCTGGGCTATATGGAAACCATTGCACATGAAGTATTAAAGGATGAGGCTCTGGCAGCAGAAGCTGCTTCCCTGAAAAAAGAGATCCACGATGCCATCGAAAGCATGGCGATCGTAGATAACTATTACTATGGTAAGGTTTATGCATACGAAGTAGACGGCTACGGTCAGTATATGCTGATGGACGATGCAAATGTACCCAGCCTGCTGGCTATGGATTACCTTGGCTACGAGGCGGATGACCGTCAGGTTGTGGAAAACACCCGCAATTTTGTGCTCAGCTGTGCAAATCCTTACTATTATGAAGGCAGCTGTGCAAAGGGTGTAGGCAGCCAGCACACCAAGCCTGGCTATATCTGGCATATTGCTCTGGCGATCCAGGGTCTGACCAGCAAGACAAAGGAAGAAAAGCTTGCGATCCTGAACACCATGAAAAATACCGATGCCGGCAAGCACATGATGCACGAGGGCTTCGATGTCAATGATCCTGCAAACTACACCAGAGAGTGGTTCTCCTGGGCAAACGCTATGTTCTGTGAGCTGGTTCTGGACTACTGCGATATCCGCGTAGCACGGTAAGATATACGGGACGTGTGAACTTCAAAAAGTCGATGAGGCGGCAAGTCTTCTGCAGTGATAAAAACTGCAAAAGATAAATCGTTAATCTGACAGCACTAAGACTCAAAAACCGGGCAGATTCTCTCTGCCCGGTTTTTGAGTCTTATCCGCAGCCCTTAGTGGAACGTATCCACGGAATAATCATGATAATGGAAGCCAAACCACCGTCCGGGTACATCACCGGGAAAATGGGGCGCTTCGTAGGTAAGGAACTGACCGTTTTCGCCCAGCGCCTCAGGCGTGTACTGTGCGGTGTGCTCCAGCAGAAGCTTCCAGAGCTTTGCCTTGCGCTCCTGCCAGGCAGGGTCCTCTGCGAGATTATGCTGCTCCATCGGATCGGTGTTTAAGTCGAAGAGCAGAACGTGATCGCCGACTGCAGAGTAAACCAGCTTCACCTTTTCCTCCATGACACAGAAATTCTTGTTTAAAGAGTTTCCAAAGAACATACGATCCATGGGAACTGGCTCAAGCAGGTTTTTGCCGCTGACAGAAACAGGGGAAGAAAGCCCTGCCATTGCAAGGATCGTAGGATAGATATCTACAAGGTCAGCCGGGGCCTCTACGCTGATGTTGTAAGGAAGGCTGCGTCCCTGGGGAGGCATGATCAGAAGCGGTACATGGGCACTGCCCTCAAAGAACAGATTCTTCTGGGACATATGGTGGTCTCCCAGCATCTCGCCGTGGTCTGCGGTGAAGATGACCCAGGTGTTTTTGAACAGATCATTTTCTCTCAGACAGCCAAAGATACGTCCCAGTGCATAGTCGACCTGTGTGATGCAGGCATAGTAGGCGCGTTTGGAAGCAGCGCGCTGCGCTTTGCCGAGCAGATACAGGTTCGTGTTTTCATAAGCGCCTGCAAGGAAGCCCTGAGGGGTCTCTTCAACGGTTCTGGACCAGTCGCCTGTAACCGCGTCCGGCATCGGGATGTTGTCATACAGCTCCCAGAAGTCACGGCAGGGATCAAAGGGCGGATGGGGCTTGGTAAAACTTGTCCATAAAAAGAACGGACGCGTCGTGTCACGGGTCTCCAGAAAATCAATCGCTTCCTCCGCGATCCAGCTGGTAATGCTGTCCTTGACCTCTACCGTGGAGATCACAGGCTCTACCTCACACTCGCCGACACCGTGAGCCTTGGGATGTGCAAGAACCTGCTTCTTGTCATATTCGCGCATGTAGTCAAGGGGCAGCTTCATATGCTCGAAGCCATAGTGGGCGCGGGCGGGCTCAAAGTGCATTTTACCCTTTGCACAGGTCTGATAGCCAGCGTCTGTCAAAACGGCGGGAAGGGTAGAGCGTTCCTCGGTACAGGCACGCATAAAGGTCTCATGTGTTTCATTGGAAATAACACCGCTTTCGTAACCCTGACGTCCGGTCATGATGGTTGTACGGGACGGAACGCAGATTGGGCAGCTGGCATAGCAGTTTTTGTAGCTGATGCCCATTGCCGCCATATAGTTCAGATGCGGTGTAAAGATACTCTGATTCCCCCATGCGTTCAGAGTGTCGAAACGCTGCTGATCCGTTGTGATCAGCAAAATATTATCCTTTGCCATAATATAAGATAACCTCCTCCGGATGGCAATATTGAGGCAGAGCATGTCAGAATTCTGCCGAAGGACGGACAAAGCCGTTGCCTTTATGCACAGTATAAGCCTTATAAAAGTGTGGTGTCTATCCTAAAAAAGTGAGATGGCGTATTTCAAAAAACACCCTTTTTTATGCGTAACCACAGTGAAGCAGCAGAACAAAAAACAGGGAGACATACAAAATGCACAAAAAAGAGTTCCGCTTTTGTATATTGAAGATAATATTTTTATACTGGTATATAACATATTTTAGGTTGTGCGGACAGATTTGCTAATATATAATAAATACATCAGTTCGGAACATAAGAATGTATACCGAATGACGGACGGAACGATTGAATCGGCCCAAAACGATTCAAATTGTTCAAAAATATTCCTGAGAGGGAATTAAAAGTGCAAAAGTGCACAAAAGGAGGAATGTATGAAAAAGAAGAACGTAAACAAGCTTCTTGCGCTGGGTCTTGTTTCTGCCATGACAGCCGGTATGCTGGCAGGCTGCGGAAACACAGCATCCACAACAACAGACAATGGTGCTGCTGACACAACCGTTACAGAAGCTACGGATGACAAAACTTCCACCGATACTGCGAAGGCAGACAATGGTGAAGTGCCTACTCTGATCTGGTGGAGCATCGGCGGAACACCTCCCGATGATTTCGATAAGACCATCGCAGAGATCAGCGACTATACAGAAGAGAAGATCGGCGTAAGACTCGATGTTAAGATCGCAAGCTGGGCTGACTGGTCAACCAAGATGAACAACATCGTTAACACCGGTGAGTATTTCGACCTGATGTTTGTAAATAATACAAACTACACCAAGTTCGTTAACCTGAATGCACTTGCTGATATCACAGATCTGGTACAGTCTGAGACACCTGAGCTGTATGATTTCATTCCCGAAGACCTGTGGAAGGGCGCTACTATCAAAGAGAAGATTTATGCAGTTCCTACTTACAAGGATTCTTCCATGACCCAGTTCTGGATGCTGGATGATTCTATCGTACAGAAGTACGACATTGACATGGAAAGCATTAAAGATTTTGCAACTCTCGATCCCGTCATCCACACCATCAAAGAGGGTGAAGGCAAGTCCGTATATCCGATCCATCTGGCTCAGGGAGCTACCTTTAATGGTTTCTTCAACGGCTACGACGGACTGACGGCAGGTGTTACTGTCATGGGCGTTAAGTATGACGATGAGAGCCGTAAGGTTGTAAACCTGCTGGAGCAGGATGATGTAAAAGAAAACCTGAATTACCTGCACAAATGGTATGTGGATGGTATTATCAATCCTGATGCTAACGTTGTAACAGATGGCGGCAAGGGCGCTATCTTCAGCACAGGTCAGGGCTGGCCTGCAGCAGCAAAGTCCTGGGCGTTTGGTCAGGGTATTGAAAAGTACGATGTAACAAAGGTGTTTGGACCTCTGTATACTACTGAAACGATTCAGGGTTCCATGAATGCGGTTTCTGCAAACTCCAAGTATAAAGCAGAAGCACTGAAGGTTCTTCAGCTGATGAACACCGATGCGAAGTTCCGTAATATGTGTGCATTCGGTACCGAAGGCAACTTCATGCAGTACGAAGAAGACGGCACTGTTACAAAGCTTCGTGATGACTGGGTATGGCCTTCTTATACACAGGGTACCTTCTTCATCCTTGCTACAGAGGCTGATGGCGATCCGGATGCTTGGGAGCAGGTAAAAGAGCAGAATGAATCTGCAACCTCTTCTACATGCCTGGGCTTCGTATTCGATCCCGAACCGGTTCAGAACGAAGTTGCAAATGTAAATACTGCTTGGGAAAAATACAATAACGACCTGTTGACAGGTGCGATTGATCCTGAGACAACTCTTCCTACAATCATTGATGAACTGAATGCAGCTGGTCTGCAGACTGTTATCGATGAGGCTCAGAAACAGCTGGATGCTTTCTTTGCTGAATAATGATTCTGTCATCATAAAAAGACCCTCCGGGTTTCCCGGGGGGTCTTTTCCATGGGGAAACAGCGTTCCTCACAGACTGTATTCAAAACGTTAGGTGAGCGATATATAACCTTATACAGCTTTTACACTCCAATGCGGGCAGGGTTGGGTGGCCTCGGATAGAACTGTGTAAAAAGTGCACAAAAAAATAAAAAGAAATTGTACACCTGAACTGGATTTTTTATACCAATATATAATAAATTTTAGGTTGTAGAGTCAAAATAACTAAGTTATAATGGCAATATAGTTTCCAAGTAAAGGAATTTACGTGAGGAATCTGCGAAGAAGGAGGAAAACGGAAAATGAGTAACGAAAAGACTGGCCGCAGAGGCAAGAAACGCATCTGGGGTAAAGACGACACAGAGCTGTCGTTATTGGCACTGCCGACTACCATCTGGTATTTGCTGTTCTGCTTTTTGCCGATGTTCGGTATTATCATCGCATTTAAGAACTACAAGGTATACGGTGGATTTTTAACAAGCTTTATTAAAAGTGAATGGGTGGGATTTAACAACTTTAAATTCCTGTTTTCCTCAAAGGATATCTGGCTGATCCTGCGTAATACGCTGGGATATAATGTCATTTTCATTATCCTTGGCATTGTGGCACCGGTTGCTGCAGCAATCGCAGTTGGACAGCTCCACAGCAAGAAGCTTGCAAAAGCGTATCAGACTGCGATGTTCATGCCTTACTTCCTGTCCTGGGTCGTTGTAAGCGCACTGGTTTGGGCATTCCTGTCTTATGACAAGGGTCTGATCAACGGTATGCTGGAGTCCTGGGGAATGGAACGTCAGCAGTGGTATATGAAGCCTGCTATGTGGCCTCCGTTCCTGGTATTTATGAACCTGTGGAAGGGTCTTGGCTACGGAATGGTCGTTTATCTGGCAACCATCACCGGTATTGACAAGACCTATTATGAAGCAGCCGGTATCGACGGCGCTACGATCTGGCAGCAGATCCGCTACATCACTCTGCCTCTGATGAAGACCGTTATCATCATGATGTTTATCATGGCAGTAGGACGTATTTTCTACTCCGACTTCGGTCTGTTCTATCAGGTGCCCAGAGATTCCAATACGCTGTACAATTATGTATATACTCTGGATGTATATGTTTTCAAACAGTTGAAAACTTCGACCACCGGTATGGCGTCCGCTGCGGCCTTTGTACAGTCTGTTGCCGGATGTATTACGATTCTGACGGCGAATGCGATCGTTCGTAAGATTGACCGTGAGAGCGCAATGATTTAAGGGAGAAGAACAATGGAAACAACGAAAAAAATTAAAAGAGTAAACAAAGACGAGCCTACCGGGTTCGACCGGTTCAACCGGGTATCCAAAGGCGCTAACGCTGTACTGAATATCATTTTCATTATTATGTCGCTGCTGTGCGTAATACCGATCCTGCTGGTTGTTGCAATTTCTTTTTCTGCTGAGGATTCCATCACAGAATACGGATATCGCTTCATCCCCAAGATCTTCTCTCTTGAGGGCTACACATTCCTGGCTTCTCAGAGCACGATGCTGCTGAGAGCACTGGGTGTCTCTCTGTTTGTAACGATCGTTGGCACGGTTCTGGGTGTTATGCTGACAACTCTGATGGGCTATGTACTTTCCCGTCCGAACTACAAATTAAACGGTTTCCTTACAATGGTGGTATTTATCCCCATGGTATTTAATGGCGGTCTGGTTTCCACCTACTTCGTAGTCAGCCAGCTGCTGGGCTTAAAGAACACGATATGGGCACTGATTCTGCCTCTGGCAGTTTCATCCTTTAACGTTATTATCTGTCGTACCTTCTTTAAGACAACAGTTCCGGAATCCCTGATCGAATCCGCGAAGATGGACGGTGCATCTCAGCTGACGATTTTCAGCAGAATTGTTCTTCCGATTTCCCTGCCGGTACTGGCAACTATCGGTCTGTTCCTTTGCTTCGCATACTGGAACGACTGGTATCAGTCCATGCTGTACATTGATAACACCAAGCTCCTTTCCCTGCAGGCTCTGTTAAACCAGATCCTGACCAATATCCAGATGCTGGTACAGAATGCAGCAACACTGGGTGCATCTGCAGCAGAAATGCTTGCAAAGATGCCGAAGGAAGCGGCTCGTATGTCTATCGTAGTTATTATCGTATTGCCTATCGCCTGCGCATATCCGTTCTTCCAGCAGTACTTCATTTCCGGTCTGACGGTTGGTGCGGTTAAGGGCTGATATTCCCTATATTATCTGTGTGTTTTAATTTGATATCCTGCCGGAAGAACCGGCTGTGGTATAGAAACGGGCTCTCTGCATACAGGGAGCCCGATTTTAAGGAGGAGACATTATGAAAAACAAGAGCATGAACAAGATTCTTGCCCTGGGCGTTGTTGCCGCTATGACAGCTGGAATGCTGGCAGGCTGTGGCAGCTCTGCGTCCACAACTGACGGCGCTGCAGCCGGAACAGAAGCCGCTTCTAATTCTGCAGCAAGCAATGGTGAAGTACCTACCCTGGTATGGTGGACTATAGGCGGAACACCTGCAGACGATTTCGATCAGGCTGTATCTCAGATCAGCGATTACGCAGAAGAAAAGATCGGCGTAAGAATCGATGTTAAGATCGCAGGCTGGGCAGATTACGAAACCAAGATGAACAACATCATCAACACCGGCGAATACTTCGACCTGATGTTCGTAAACAACACAAACTACACCAAATTTGTAAATCTGAATGCTCTGGAGAACATCACAGACCTTGTTCAGACGGAAACCCCCGATCTGTACAACTTCATTCCTACAGACCTGTGGGAAGGTGCCAAGATCCACGGTAATGTATATGCAGTACCGACCTACAAGGATTCTTCCCTGACCCAGTTCTGGATGCTGGATGATGCTTATGTACAGAAGTATAACATTGATGTAGACAGCATCAAAGATTATGCAACCTTAAATGACGCTCTGCAGACCATCAAAGAGGGGGAAGGCAAATCTAAATACCCGATGCAGCTGGCTCAGGGCTCTACCTTCAACGGCTTCTTCAACAACTATGACGGTCTTGCTTCCGGTCTGCAGCCCATCGGCGTAAAATATGACGATGCAAGCCGCAAGGTTGTATGCACACTGGAGCAGGATGATATCATGGACGGCTTAAACTGGCTGCACAAATGGTATCAGGACGGCATCATCAATCCCGATGCTAACGTTGTAACAGACGGCGGTAAAGGTTCCATCTTCGGTTCTGCACAGGGCTGGCCTGCAGCAGCAACCACATGGGCATTCAACGCGGGTATTGAGAAGTATGACCTGACTCAGGTATTCGGACCTCTGTACACAACCGAGACCATTCAGGGTTCTATGAACGCGATCTCTGCAAACTCCAAGTATAAGACAGAAGCGCTGAAGGTTCTGCAGCTGATGAACACAGATTCCAAATTCCGTGATATGTGTGCATATGGTACAGAAGGCAACTACATGGAGTACGCAGAAGACGGCACAGTACAGAAGCTGCGTGATGACTGGAACTGGCCTTCCTATACACAGGGTACCTTCTTCATCCTGTCTACTCAGGCGGATGGCGATCCGGATGCATGGAATCAGGTAAAAGAGCAGAACGAATCTGCTGTATCTTCTACCTGCCTGGGCTTTGCTTTGGATGTAACCAATATTCAGAACGAGATCGCAAACTGCAACACTGTTTGGGATAAGTACAAGAATGACCTGCTGACCGGTGCATCTGATCCGGCAACTGCAGTTCCCGCTTGTATCGAAGAGCTGAAGGCTGCAGGCCTGGATACCGTTATCGAAGAGGCACAGAAGCAGGTTGACGAGTTCTTTGCGAACTAATCTGCAGGGGAAGAATGCCGGATGCAGAAGAAACTGTAAAAGGTGAAGTAACATTTCCCTGTCATATTGATTGGATAAGGAACTAAAGACAGGCCGTCCGAACTTTGGTTCGGGCGGCCTTTTGCCATAACAGCTCCTTTGTGTTTTCCCATGTACAGATAACCTGTCCCCATGCAGATCTGTGCATGGGAAAGCACGAAGAACACAGCGTCCGCAGAGTGGTCACGCTTGCAAAGTCTATATAGACAGGATATAATCGAGCTAGGAATAGGGATCGGAAAGCTGCGGCTTCGCAGAAGATGTATGACACAGGAGAAGACAGCAAATGAGCAAAGGCCACAGTACATTTTTGGAATATCGGATCTATCGGAAAAAATTTCTTGGGACAATCATCGTAGTCATTGTGCTTTGCCTGAGCGCGTTTTCGGGCGTTCTGTTTTTCTTTATCCGCAACTGGATCAATGATGTGCAGATCCAGTCTCAGTACCGCTTCCAGCAAAAGGAGCGCCAGCTGGAAAATATTCAGACCTGGACACGGTCCTATGTGGAAGGCTTGTACACCGATACGGCGCTGATGGAAGATTTAAAGGCATTGTTTGGCGCTGTGAACAATCAGGACTACATCGCAAAGCGCCGGGAAAACAGTTTGAACAGTGATTCGGAAATCCGGTATGTGCCGTCAGATATCAAGAAGCTGTTTTTAGATGGCAGGACGAAGATTTGCGGTGTAACGCTGCGGTCGGATAACGGTATAAAAGCTCTGCGAATGACGAACTATGATTTGTGGGTGGATTTTGAATGTCGTACAATCGAGGATGTGAAGACAATTCCAGGATTCGGGGATATTATGGCGTCCTCTTATTCGGTTCGTGATCCGGATAACATGAGTATTTCAATGGGAACGATGGATTTCTGGATCAGCACGGCGGATTTTTATGAGGACAATGATGAGATCAATGCTTCCTGGGGGATTTTCGATGCAGATGGGGATATGCTTGCCCACAGCAAGATGAGCCCACAGCAGGAAGCAGAGCTGTTCCAGGCGGCCCTGCGGGGGGTGCAGTTTGACTGGCTGGAGAATACCGGCAGCCGGAGGACTTTTTTTACAAAACATACATCCAACCAGGGAACGTTTTCCTATGTTGTCATAAAAAGTATCGGAGAGCTGGTGGCGGATAATCGTTATGTCGTTGGCGTGATAGGGACAACACTGTTTCTGATAGCCTTTGGGATCATTCTGTTTACCAATATGCAGCTGAAAGCGGATTATGAGTTTCTTTCCAAGATCATTCATATGCTTTCGCACATGGAATCCGGTGAGTTTGCGGATGTTCAGGAGGAAGATTTAAGCAGCGAGCGGCGCAAAAATGAATATGGCATGATCGCAGTTGCCCTAAAGGATGTGGGTGCAAAACTGCAGGGTCATATCCAGCGGGAATATGTCTGGAAGCTGAAGGAGCAGGAGACTCAGATGCGTGCACTGCAGCATCAGATCAACCCGCACTTCTTATATAACACACTGGAAACGCTGCGCTCCAGGGCGTTGCTGGAAGGAGACCGGGATACGGCGGATGCGATCGCATTGCTTGGGGCTCTGTATCGTGCCAGAACCCATACGAAGGATACCATCACGCTGGGAGAAGAGTTTAAGCTGCTTGAAATGTATCTAAAGATCATGGAGCTGCGGTTTGGAGATAATTTCTTCTATCAGGTCGAGCTGGAAGATGCACTCAGAGAAATCCCGACGGTGAGTTTTTGGCTGCAGCCCCTTGCGGAAAATTTCTTTACTCATGGCTTTGACCGGGAGAGCATGTATAATCTGCTGATCATCAGCGGACATCCACAAGGCTCGGACACCGTGATCGAAATCATGGACAATGGCTCCGGTGTTCCTGCAGATCAGCTGGAGCAGGTACAGAAGACGATGCGCGAAGGAAATGACGATCCGGAAGCGGATATCGGACTGAGAAACGTATATATGCGTTTGAATTATTTTTATGGAAATGGTTTTAAGATGGAAATCGGGAATAACCCGGAAGGGGGATTTAAAATTTCTATCCTGATACCGGGAAAGGTGGAAGAAGATGTACACATTGGTGATCGTGGATGATGAACCTGCCATTGCCGAAGGCATTTGCAGGCTTCTTGACTGGAAATCTCTTGGCTTTGAACGAATCCGGACCGCCAGAAGCTGTTTTGAAGTGGTATCCCATGTGGTGGACTGGAAACCGGATGTCTGCCTGGTGGATGTACGGATCGGCAATGAATTTGGCTATGAACTGATTAATTGTTTAAATGGAATGGGTGTCAAATCCAACTATATTATGATGAGCGGATATGACGATTTTCAGTATGCCTGTGAAGCACTGCGTTGCGGCGCAGTGGATTATCTGTTAAAGCCCCTTGATAAGGATCAGCTTCAGAAGCGCATTGAACAGGTTGTGGTAGAAAACCTGCACGGAACTGTGCAGCTGGAGGTGCGTAAAAACGAAGATCCGATCCTGCGGCGGCCCTATGAGGAATTTTCCCCGCTGATCCGTAAGATCGTTATGATCGTGGCAATGGAATATGGGCAGCATATTTCCTTAAAAAGTATAGCCGACCGATTCCGGATGAATGCGACCTATCTTGGTCAGATTTTTATCAAGGAAACAGATATGAAATTTTCGGAATACCTGATGGCATACCGGATGTATGTCGCGCGGGAGAGGATTCTAAATACCGACGACAAGATTTCTTCGGTAGCCGCGGAAGTAGGATATTCCAACATGAATTATTTCTATCAGCATTTTCATAATTATTATGACAGCACACCTTCCGAAATGAGAGCGGGGAAAAATTGAAAACTGCAGAAAATGATTTTCTGTTGTTATAAAAAATGGGGAAAAGGAGCAACTCACAAATGAGAGTATTACTGTTTGACATTGATACGCTGCGGGCGGATCATATGGGCTGTTATGGCTATGGCAGAAATACCACACCTGTAATGGATGAAATTGCAAAGGAGGGAGTGCGGTTCGATGATTATTACTGCCCGAATGCACCGTGCCTTCCGTCCAGAGCATCCATGATCAGCGGACAGTATGGAATTCATAACGGAATTGTGGGGCATGGCGGTACAGCTGCGGATATGCGTCTGCAGGGAATCACCAGAAGCTTTACGGATGACATGTCTGAGAACGGACTGTTCATGCAGTTTAGAAGAGCCGGAATGCATACGGTTTCCTTCTCTTCCTTTGCAGAACGTCACAGTGCATGGTGGTTTAATTCCGGTTTCAATGAATGCTACAACGTAGGCAGGAGAGGCAGCGAGTCCGCAGAGATGGTAACGCCTCATGTGCTGGACTGGCTGGAGAGAAACGGCAAGAAGGATAACTGGATGATGCATGTGCATTACTGGGATCCTCATACCCCTTATCGTACACCGGCAGATTATCCGAGCCAGTTTGCGGATACGCCGCTTCCGGATGACTGGATCGACGAGAAGACCTTTGAAGAGCACCTGCTGCACATCGGACCCCACTGCGCAAACGAGATCAACATGTGGAATGATGATACGTTTCCTCAGTGGCCAAAGCACCCCGGTAAGCTGACAACTCTGGAAGAGGCAAAGCACCTTCTGGATCTGTATGATGACGGCGTAAAATACACAGACGATAACATCGGTCAGATCATTGGCTGGTTAAAGGATAACGGACTGTATGACGATGATCTTGCGTTCATTATCACAGCGGATCACGGCGAAGACCTTGGCGAGTTCGGTATCTACGGAGAGCATGGCACTGCGGATGAGCCGGTTTGCCGTATTCCTATGATCGTTCGCTGGCCCGGCATGCAGAAAGGCGCAGTGGTTAAGGGCTTCTATGACAATACAGACCTGACACCTACCGTGCAGGAACTGCTGGGTACACCGATGTTTTCGGATCGTTATCATTATGACGGCAATTCCTTTGCAAAGGCATTAAGGGATGGAACAGACTGCTCCAAGCCCTATGCGATTCTGACCCAGTGTGCCCATGTGTGCCAGAGAAGTGCCCGGTTTGATGACTATGTATATATCAGAACCGTACACGGCGGGTATCATCTGTTCCCGGAGGAAATGCTGTTCAATGTAAAGGAAGATCCTCACGAGCAGCACAACCTGGCAGAGGAGCGCCCTGACTTGTGCGCAAAGGGTGCGAAGATGATCCTCGACTGGAATGACAAGATGATGAAGACCTCTCATTACGATGTAGATCCCATGTGGACCGTAATGCGGGAGGGCGGCCCCGAGCATTGCAGAGGACAGCTGAAGTCCTATATGGAGCGTTTAAAGGGTACTCCGAGAGAGTACGGAATCGAACTGCTGAAAGAAAAATACGGAGATTGTGAATAAATGAAGGCATATCAGGATGCTTCTTTAGCTCCTGTCAGGAGGGCGAAGGCTCTCCTGGAGGAGATGACTCTGGCAGAAAAGATCGGTCAGCTCAATCAACGCCTTTACGGATTTCGGATTTATGAGCGGAAATGTGTAAATGGTGAGGATACCATCGAGCTGTCGGAGGAATTTTGTCAGGAGGTTGAAAAATACAGCGGTCTGGGAGTTTTGTACGGTTTATATCGTGCAGATCCCTGGGCGGATAAGAATTACGAAACCGGTCTGACCGGCGTGCTTTCCAAAAAAGCATATAATCAGGTACAGCGCTATGTGCTGGAGCATTCCAGACTCGGTATTCCTGTAATGATGAGCTCGGAATGCCCCCACGGACATCAGGCGCTGGACGGCTATCTGCTTCCGGTAAACCTTCTGGCCGGAGCGACCTTTGATCCTGCAATGGTCCGGGCAGCGTACCGGGTAAGCGGCCGTCAGCTGCAGAATATGGGTGTGGATCTTGCCTTAATGTCGATGTTGGATGTGCTGCGGGATCCCAGATGGGGACGCAGTGAGGAATGCTACAGTGAAGATCCGTATCTGTCTGCGCGGATGGCAGAAGCTGCCGTAATCGGTATGCAGGAAAGCGGACCTGAGGTTGTAGCAAAGCATTTTGCAGCACAGGGCGAAGGAACCGGCGGCGTCAATGCGAGCGCGGCAAGAATTGGAGAACGCGAACTTCGGGAAATTCATTTTCCTCCGGCAGCGGCTGCAATCAAGGCAGGAGCCAAGGGCATCATGGCTGCCTATAATGAGATTGACGGCGTTTACTGTCACGCAAATCGCTGGCTGTTAAATGATGTCATCCGCAAGGAGATGGGCTTTGACGGTATCGTGATGTCTGATGGTGTTGCCATCGATCAGCTTGACAGCATGACTGGTGATAATGTGGTGTCCGGTGCGCTGGCCCTGCAGTCAGGCGTGGACGTCGGTCTGTGGGATGAGGCGTTTGGCAAACTGGAAGAAGCAGTACGCAGAGGTCTTGTAAAGGAAGCCCAGATTGATCAGGCAGTGCTGCGTGTGCTGACCCTCAAATTCGAGAGAGGACTGTTTGAGCATCCTTACCTCGAAGAAGAGGGAGAGATCCATATGGATTATGCACAGAATCCGGAGAGTGTACAGCTGGCGCGGGAAGGGCTTGTAATTCTGCAAAATAAAAACCAGGGGCTTCCCTTTTGGGAAAACCAGGCATCCGGTAAAAAGATCGCTGTGGTCGGACCAAATGCAGACGATCTGTATAACCAGCTGGGTGACTACACACCTCCGCTGCGCAGGGACGACGGTATCACGGTATTGGACGGCATGAAGCTGATTTTCAAAGAATCTGATATCCGGTTCTCACAGGGATGTTATCTGAGAAAACGAGATGAAAACCTGCTGAAAGAGGCAGTGGATACTGTGAAAAACAGTGACATTGTGATCTGTGTGCTGGGCGGTTCCTCGAGCCGGTTCGGCGGTGCAAGTTTTGACACAAACGGCGCGGCGCTTTTAGATAATGCTGCGGCCGACGACAAGGGGACGCTGATGGACTGCGGAGAGGGAATGGACTGCAGCGACCTTGAGCTTCCGGATGCGCAGCTGGAGCTGTTAAAGGCATTGAAAGAAACCGGAAAAACTGTGATCGCAGTTGTGATCTGCGGTCGCCCGCTGGTGCTGACCCAGGTGTGTGAGCTGGCAGACGGTGTAATCCTTGGATTTTATCCCGGTCCCAGAGGCGGACAGGCAATTGCAGAGGTGATCTCAGGAAGAGTTGCTCCCTCCGGAAGACTTCCGGTTTCCCTGCCGCGATCGACAGGACAGGTTCCTGTTTATTACAATTATAAAAATTCCTACCGGGCGATGACCTATATGGATGAGGAGGCAGGACCGCTGTTTCCCTTTGGCTACGGACTTGGCTATGGGACCTTTGAATGGGGAGCCTGCAGCTTAAGCACAGAACGGTGCAATGTGGCTGCGTTGGAAAATAAGGGCCTGACCATCCGCTTTTCTGTAAAAAATACCAGTGAAAGAGGCGGCTATATCGTACCGCAGATTTACGTGACGGACGTTGCAGCATCCACGGTACGGAGAGTGAAAGAATTGAAAGCATTCCAGAAGGTATGGCTGGATGCAGGACAGGAAAGAACCGTTTCCCTGCAGCTTGGCAAGGAGGCATTCTGCCTGTGGAATCAGAAGATGAAGTATGTTGCGGAACCTGGAGTATTCCGGATTGAGCTGTCTGACAGCGCGCAAACCATATGGAAAGGAGAATTTACATTATGTATTTAATTCCCGCTCCGGCGAAGCTGGAGAAAAAAGAAGGCCGTTTTATCTGGGCCTATGACAGATATGTGACGGTAGATCAAAGCTGCAGCCAGCTGGTGACCCGTCAGGCGTCCCTGTTTTGTGACGGCGCAGAAAAAGAACTGGGCTACCGTCCCCTTCTGACAAGAGGAGCTGCCCAGGCTGGTGATGTCGTTTTCAAGCAGGATGACACCATGAAAGCCCAGAGCTATGTGCTGGATATCACCGAGGATGCAATTGTACTGACCGGCGATGAGGCAGGTCTGTGGCATGGTATGCAGACGCTGCTGCAGATCCTCGAGCAGGAAGGCGCATGCCTGTCCGCTTTACATATCGAGGATGCTCCGGCAATTGTAAACCGCGGCTATTACTTCGACTGCACCAGAGGACGTATTCCGAAGCTTTCCTGGTTGAAGCAGCTGGCTGACCGGATGGCTTATTACAAGTTAAACCAGTTACAGCTGTACGTAGAGCATTCCTATTTGTTCCGCGGTATGACAGAGCTGTGGAGAGATGACACTCCGCTGACTGCAGAAGAGATCATGGAGTTTGACCGTTACTGTGCAGAGCGCGGCATCGAGCTTGTACCGTCCCTGTCCAGCTTTGGACACCTTTACAAGCTGCTTTGCTCCAGAGAATACTCTCATTTATGCGAGCTGGAGGATTCCGAAGGAAAACCCTTCTCCCAGACCGGCAGAATGGCACACCACACGATCAACACCTCCGATCCGGAGAGCCTGCAGCTGATCGAAGGTATGATTTCCGAATATATGGAGCTGTTTACCTCCAGACAGTTCAACATTTGTGCAGATGAGACCTTTGACCTGGGCAGAGGACGCAACAAAGAAGCAGTGGAAAAGCTGGGCAAGGACAGAGTTTATATCGATTATATTAAGAAGCTGGCTCAGTTCTTACTGGATAACGGCCGTCGGCCCATGTTCTGGGGGGATATTATCCTCGGCTTCCCGGAGATGATCAAAGAGCTTCCCAAAGAGATCATCTGCTTAAACTGGGGTTATATGTGGAACCAGCGCGAAGAAGAGACGAAGTGGATGTACGAAGCAGGAGCGGTTCAGTATTGCTGCCCCGGCTGCTGTGGATGGAATGAATTTTCTGCACTCAACTGGTACGCATACAACAACATCATGAGATTGTGTACCTATGCAAACAAGTACGGTGCGATCGGTCTGTTAAATACGGACTGGGGCGATTATCTGCATGTCAACCATCCCGATTTCACAAGAGTCGGCATGATTTACGGTGCAGCGTTCTCCTGGAACAGCAATATTCCATCCTACGAGGATATCAACCGTCAGATTTCCAGAATCGAATATCGGGACAGCAGTGAGAACTACCTGGCTGTTGTAGCAAAGATTCAGGAAAACAGCGGCTACGACTGGAATGTTGCAGTACGCTACTGGGAAATGAAGCGCGGTCTGCATGAACAGGATGAAGTCAGCGTTGGCCTGATGAAGGAACGCATCGGTCAGATGGATAACATCGATCAGAAGGACGCAAATCTGAAAGAAATCGCAAGAGAGCTGTATGCACAGATCGAGCAGATGGACAGCAGCAAGCGCGCACTGGTAATGCCCCAGATCGTTGCAGTGGATGCGATCCGTATCTTTAACCAGATCGGCAAATTCGCAACTGCGGATGTGCTGGGCTGCACCTATGAGAATATGCCGGACAGCTGGGCACTTGCCAAGGAGCTGGAGACATGGTTCTATTTTTACAAGAGAGTATACCGCAGCATCAGTGAAGAATCTGAACTGCGTTATATCCAGGAGCTGGTATGCTGGTATGGAGATTACCTGCGTCAGATCAAATAACAGAATGTACGAAAGGAAAGGGAACAGCAATGAAACAGCAGTTTTTACATGAAAACTGGGAAATGCGGCAGATCGGCAACGACGAATTCCTGCCTGCAGCCGTACCCGGAAGCGTATACGGCGACCTGCTTTCCAACGGGAAAATGGAAAACCCGTTCTGGAAAGACAATGAAAACGATGCCTGCGAGTTGATGGAGGAAGACTACGAATATGTTTCTCACTTCGATTGTGAGGACGGTCTTTTAGACAGCGACCGCGTAGTGCTGCGTTTTGACGGGATCGATACGGTCGGCGACGTTTATTTAAATGAAATCCATCTGGGCAGCCCTCTGAGCATGCATCGTGTATGGGAATATGATGTGAAGGAAATCCTGCATGATAAGGACAATGAATTGAAGGTTATCCTGCATTCTCCCAACAAATGGATTCGTGAAGCCTTCAAAAAATGCCGCACCCTGGGCAATGACGATACCTTCGAAGGTTTCGTACATCTGCGTAAGGCACACTATATGTTCGGCTGGGACTGGGGCGCACATCTTCCGGATGCCGGTATTTTCCGTCCGGTTTCCCTGCTTGGCATCAACACTGCAAGAATTGACAGTGTATACATTAAGCAGACCCATGAGCGCACCGGCGAGACAGAGCCCGGTACCGTTCGTCCCATCACAAAATCCGTTACTCTGACCTTCGACGTGGAGCAGGAGGTCGTGGGCAATGCAGAGAGAGGACCGAAGTTAAAGAACATTACCGGCGGTCATACCTGCAAAAAGTGCGGCAAGGCTTATACCTACACCGTAGAGATCACTGCTCCGGATGGAAGCAAGACGCTGTATGAGAACTCTCCGGTTGAGGTCAAGATCGACGATCCCAAGCTGTGGTGGCCGAACGGCTACGGCGAGCAGAACCTGTACGAAGTAAAGGTTACCCTGTTTAGCGACGGCGTTGCGCTGGATGAGTGGACCCGCAGAATCGGTCTGCGCACCATGACCATGCACATCGAAAAGGACGAATGGGGCGAGTGCTTCGCACATCAGGTAAACGGTGTGGATGTCTTCGCAATGGGCGCTGACTATATTCCGGAGGATAATCTGCTTGGCAGAGTGAATCCTGAGACCACCAGAAAGCTTCTGGAAAAAGCAAAATTTGCAAATTACAACGCGATCCGGGTATGGGGCGGCGGTTACTATCCCTCCGACTGGTTCTATGATATCTGTGATGAGCTGGGTCTGATGGTTTGGCAGGACTTCATGTTCGCGTGCGCAGTTTATGAGCTGACACCTGAATTCGAAGCAAACATCCGTCAGGAATTTATCGAGAATGTAAAACGTCTGCGCCATCACGCATCTCTGGGACTGTGGTGCGGCAACAACGAAATGGAACAGTTCGTATTCGAGCGCAACTCCTGGCTGACCAAGCCCTCCGAAGTTAAGGATTACTTCCTGATGTTCGAGCGCATTATCCCGGAAATCGTTCATGAGTACGATCCGCAGACCTTCTATTGGCCTGCAAGCCCGTCTTCAGGCGGCTGTCTGGACGAGCCTAACGATCCGAACCGCGGCGACGTACATTACTGGAAGGTATGGCACGGAAACCGTCCGTTCACCGAGTACCGCAAATACTTCTTCCGTTATCTGTCTGAGTTTGGTTTCCAGGCATTCCCGTCTGTGAAAACGATTGAGCAGTTTACGGATAACGAAGAGGATATGAACCCCTTCTCCTATATCATGGAGAAGCATCAGCGTCAGTACAGTGCAAACGGAAAGATCATGGGTTATATGCAGCAGACCTACAAATATCCCAACAGCTTCCCGACCTTTGTATACGCATCCCAGCTGCTGCAGGCAGACGGTATCCGTTACGGTGTAGAACACTTCCGCCGCAACAGAGGACGTTGTATGGGTGCTGTGTACTGGCAGTTAAATGACTGCTGGCCGGTAATTTCCTGGTCTTCCGTAGACTACTGCGGACGCTTAAAGGCACTGCATTACTATGCAAAACGGTTCTTCGCACCGCTGATGATTTCCTGTGAAGAGCAGGGCATGATGAGCTCCGAGGCGAACATGAACCGTGAGCATTTCGTATTCGAGAAGTCCATCCGCTTAAACGTTGCAAACGAAACCATGCAGGATCAGAACGTAACCGTTCGCTGGGCACTGCGGGATCCCGGTGCAGCTGTTTTGGAAAGCGGCGAGCAGGAGCTGACCGTTCCCGCCCTGACCAGCACATGGCTGGATAAGGTAGAGTTCCCGGATGCGGATATCTTCTCCCATTATGTAAGCTACGAGCTGATCTGCGACGGCAAGGTTGTATCCGAGGGTACGGTAAACTTCTCTTATCCGAAGTATTTCCGTTACGAAGATCCCGAGCTTACCTGCCGCGTAGAGGGCGATGAGATCGTTGTATCCGCAAAAGCATATGCAAAGAGCGTTGAAATCCTCAACGAGAACGAAGACCTCGTTCTGGAAGACAACTACTTCGACTTAAATGCAAATGAGAAGCGTGTGAAGGTGATCTCCGGCAGTACCGAAAACCTGCGTCTGCGCAGCGTATACGATATTCGCTGATCGAAAGCATGGCACGCAGGCCCATAGGAAAGCCTGGCGTACTGCGCTGTAGTGCGCATCTATAAGTTAGGAAGAGGCCGGTGCACAGACGGTTGTGCACCGGCGTTTTCATCGTATAGGAAACTTCGTTTCCATACGATAAAAACGCTCCGTGAGGATGCGCACTCGGCGCAAGGGTAGATGGTTGCTGAAGCAACCGCGCCTCGGCGCGAGAATGTGCCAAGGCACATTCATTTTTAAAAATCAGGATTATGGAAGAAAACAACGGGAGGGACGCTTACTATGTTATTCCATAAAAAAGAAAAGGCTCCGGAGGGACAACAGGCGGGGACAAAACCGGAGAAGCCCAGGAAAGTGCGCTGGTCGGAAAGAAGAGAACCGTCAGAAGCGGGGCTGGAAAGGTTTCAGGATTATCTGCAGACCTATTCCACGAACAAAGACCATCCGATAAAAATCCTGTGCAGTTTTTATAAAGGCAAGCAGAAGAAGCTGGTAGAAACAGGATTTTTCCTGATCCTGCAGCGCTCTCCGATCTGGATCATTCCGATTGCAACGAGCAACATCATCAATGCAGCGACGAATCCGGATGCAGGCTCCCTGGAGATCATCCTGCTGAATGTGATGGTTGCACTGCTCTTTATTATGCAGAACGCAGGAACGAACTATCTGGCAACGGTTGCATTTGCCAGCGTCAACAGAGGAATTGAAGGCTCTCTTCGAAATGCAATGGTCAGAAAACTGCAGCAGCTCTCCATCATGTTCCACAAAGAAGTACAGTCAGGACGTCTGCAATCAAAGATCATGCGAGACGTGGAAAATGTTACGGAGCTTTTGAACCAGATTTTCAGAACCCTGTTTTTCTTTGTCCTGGATATTTCCGTGATCATTGTCATTACTTTGCGGAAAAGTCCGATGGTATTTCTGTTTTTCCTTGTGGTCGTACCCTTTGCAGTCCTGACAATGCGGACGTTTAAAAAGCCTGTCCGGGAGAAAAACCAGGAATTTCGAAGCGAGATGGAAAACACGCAGGGTGCAGTTGCCGAAATGCTTGAAATGATTCCGGTGGCGCGGGCACATGGTCTGCAGGAAGTGGAAATCAGCAAGATGAATACCTACCTGAACCGGATCGTAGACCGCGGTTACAATCTGGATCTGATCAATGCGCTCTTCGGTGCAGTCAACTGGGTTGTATTCCAGTCCTTCCAGATGATCTGTCTTGCTTTTACTGCGTATCTGGCAGTCAAAGGCAAAATTTCGGTTGGCGAGGTTGTTCTGTATCAGACCTACTTCACCTCTCTGGTGGGACAGATTTCGACGCTGATCAATATTTATCCGCAGATCAGCAAGGGTTTGGAGTCTGTCAAGTCCATCGGCGACATCATGGGCAACAGCCATGTGGAGGAAAACAATTCCATTGTGCCGCTGGGGGAATTAAAGGGCGCAGTAAAATTTGTCAATGTGGATTTTAAATATCCTGGCAGCGATAAAAATACGCTGAGCGATTTCACTCTGGATGTAAAACCTGGGGAGAGCATTGCGCTGGTGGGAGAATCGGGTGCCGGAAAATCTACGGTTTTGAACCTGTTGATCGGCTTTATCCCTCCGGTCAGCGGAAAGATCCTGATCGACGGCATCAATATGGTCAATCTGGATATCAATGAATATCGTCATCAGATCGCAGTCGTGCCGCAAAATACAATCCTGTTTTCCGGAACGATTCTGGACAATATCGCTTACGGTCTGGAACATGTGACGGAAAAGGAAGTGATGGAGGTCATAAAGGATGTCGGACTGGAGGATATGATCGAAAAGCTTCCGGATGGCATCTATACGCAGCTGGGAGAACACGGGGATAAGCTTTCCGGCGGTCAGCGTCAGAGAATTTCCATCGCCAGGGCACTGATTCGTAAGCCGAAGATCATCGTATTCGATGAAGCCACGAGCGCGCTGGATTCTGCCTCCGAGAAAAAAGTTCAGGAAGCGACCAGCAACATGATGAAAAACTGTACGACCTTCCTGGTGGCACACAGACTTTCCACGATCCGCAATGCGGACAGGATCGTTGCGATGCGGGACGGTAAGATTGTCGAAGTCGGCAGCTACGACGAGCTGATGGAAAAGAAAGGATATTTCTACGAGCTGAAAGCACTGCAGTCCTGACGCTGCAGCGTAGCTCGCCGTGGGTGCGGTGCGCATCGACGGACGAAAAAGCGTATCGCAGGGGCGCTGAGCGCGCAGGATAGCGCGACTGGCTTGTGGAAAATTAAGGAGAAATATACGTTATGAAACAATTGAGCAAGGCAAACTGGATTCGGCTGGCGTGCTTCAGCGCCGGGGGGACTCTTCTCTTTTATCTGGTGCCGCTGATTTTGATGCAGCTGCCCGATCCTGCAAAAGGCAACGCCATGGTTATTTTGGTTATGTTCGTCAATCAGGTCTTTATGGGTGTCGTTGGCTGGCATTCGAACTACTTTGGCAAATGGGGTATCTATATTCCGATGGTGCTGATCGTCCTGTATGGGATTTCAGAAGTCCTTTTCTTTGGGGGAATCGGCTGGAATATGGAGATCAATTACCTTCAGACCGCCTATATCATCTATTTCTTAAAACGGATTATGAACAAGAGACAGCGGATGCAGGAACAAAAGAATCAGGTAAACTTCCCGAAGGGAATGGGGAGAAAGTAATACAATGGACGGCGGATTATAAAAATCCGCCGTCCATTGTGATAATCTGCCCGGTTAAGTAAAGGGGCGATTCTGCAAGCTTTAACGCAAGCAGTCCGACTTCCTCAGGCTGTCCCAAGCGGTCTGCGGGAATCTCTTCGATCAGTGCCTGCAGTTCCTCTTCAGAAAAACAGCGGTTCATGTCGGTGTCGATGACGCCGCAGGCAATGGCGTTTACCGCAATATTGCTGGGCGCAAGCTCCTTTGCCAGTGCGCGGGTCAGACTGTTGACTGCGCCTTTGGAGGCGGAGTAGGCGGTTTCCATTGAAGCGCCGACATTGCCCCAGACGGAGGAGATATTTAAAATCCGCCCGGAGTGGCGGTGCAGCATGAGTGGAACGGCGAGCTTACAGGTATAAAAGCAGGCGTCCAGATTGGTTGACATAACTCTGTGCCATTGGTCAGGGGACATGTCCGTTAAAAGTCCGATATGGGAAATTCCGGCATTGTTGACTAAAAGATTGAGACGGCGGATCGGGGCAAAAAGTTCCCTTACCGTTTCATAGTCGCCGAGGTCGCCGATAAAAGCGGCTGCCTGGATTGAATAAGCTTCGGAAAGGCTTTTACAGAGCGTTTCCAGCTTTTCCCGGTTCTGGCGGCAGGTTAAAATCAGGTCATAGCCTGCCTGCGCAAAGGTTTCGGCGATTGCTTTTCCGATACCACGAGACGCGCCGGTGATCAGCGCGATGGGGCGGGAGGAGCTTTCCGCCGGAAAAATAGGGGTAAGATCAGAGTACATAAAAAATCTCCATTCCGCAGGCGTTTTCTGACACCTGGCACTACTGTGATGTTACAGTTTACACGTAGCTTTCATGGCACGAGGAAACTGTAATACTAGGATCAGCGTAGCACAGATTTCTTGTGTTGTCACTTGTGAAAATGCCGGATTTTGCGTATACTTTTGAAGAGGCAGTCGGCGCACAGGAAACAGTAACGATTCCAATAGTGCAAGCGTTGTCTGCAGAATGGAGGAATTATGTACGATTTAATCATTATCGGTTCCGGTCCTGCGGGGCTCGGGGCGGCAATATATGGAAAACGGGCGGGATATTCCACGCTCGTGCTTGAAAAAAATCCCATGAGCGGCGGTCAGGTGTTAAATACCTGTGAGGTGGATAACTATCTGGGGCTTCCCGGTATCAACGGCTTTGACCTCGGCATGCAATTTCGGGAGCATGCGGACAGACTCGGTACGGAATTTGTGGAAGCGGATGTGACCGGAATCAAAAATTTGCCGGACTGCAAAAAGGTTCTGACGTCGGCTGGGGAGTTTACGGCAAAGGCGGTCATTATTGCAGCCGGTGCGGAGCACAAAAAGCTTGGCGTGCCCGGGGAGAAACGGCTGGCTGGCAGAGGTATTTCCTATTGTGCGACCTGTGACGGCGCTTTTTATAAGAAGAAAGTGACGGCAGTGATCGGCGGCGGGGATGTTGCTGTGGAGGATGCGATTTTCTTGGCGGGACTTTGTGAAAAGGTTTACCTGATCCACCGCAGGGACAGCCTGCGTGCGGCAAAGAGCCTGCAGGAAAAGCTGTTTACCCTGCCGAATGTGGAGCTGGTCTGGAACGCAGCTGTAGAGGAAATCACGGGAGAAGCCTTCGTGACCGGCGTGCAGCTTTTGGATACACAGACAAAAGAAGAGCGTTTTGTCGCGGCGGACGGAATCTTTATTGCGGTCGGGATTCAGCCGGTGTCCGAGAGCTTCAAGAGCCTTGTAAAAACGGACGAAGCAGGCTATATCTGTGCGGGAGAGGACTGCTGCACGAGCGTACCGGGCATTTTTGCAGTCGGGGATGTGCGGACGAAAAAGCTGCGTCAGATCGTGACGGCGGTTGCAGACGGGGCAAATGCGGTCAACTCTGTGCAGGAATATTTCCAGACACGGTAAAAAAACAGCGTCCAAAGGGAAAACTGCTGGTCACCGGAGCAACTAAAGATGCTTTGGCTGTATGAAGTCATAAAAAATTCATAAATTTGTTACAGTATTTCCGTCAGATTGCGATCTGCAGGAATTGACAAAAATAACATGGAGTGCTATAGTATATTTCGGATTTAATAATTTTGTAACAAATGTAACAATTTTGAGAATCGGGAGTAATCCATGCATTATCATAAGATTAAAATGACCGCAGCGGCTATGGCGATGGCAGTATTAGTTACCGGAAACATGCCTGCTGCAGAACTAAATACAGCGACGGTATCCGCAAAGTCTGCGATATCAGCAGTCCTGCCGGCAGCAGGCGTTGGCCTGGTATTAAATGACGGTGTTTCGGTATCGCAGATTCGTGAAGAAATTAAAAAGAGAAAAGAAGAAAAAGAGCCGGCAGAGCCGGTTGCATCCAGCGACACCAAGGCATCTGTAACACAGACAGTCGCAGAATCTGCGACAGAAGCAGAGGCTGCAGTGGAGGCGGAAAGCACAGCTGAGACGGAGATTATCGAAGCGGTAGAGCCGGTATTAAAAGAGCCTGAGACGAAGATCTCCGATGAAGAGCGTGAAAAGGAACAGGACGTTCTGATCATCGCGCAGGTCAACGATTATGTAAATATCCGCAGCACCGCCAGCACGGACGGCGAAATCGTCGGTAAGCTGTATAACAATTCTGTCGGCACGCTGGTTGCAAAGGACGGCGACTGGTATCAGGTAAAATCCGGCAGCGTAGAAGGCTATGTTAAGGCGGAGTATTTCAAGACCGGAGACGAGGCGGAGAAGATCGCAGATGAAGTCGGCCAGAAGATGGCGACTGTCAACACCGAGACCCTGAAGGTCAGAAGCGATGCGAGCCTGGAAGCGAGCGTTATTGGTCTGGTTCCAGGAGGCGAAGAGCTTTCCGTTCTGGATGAAGAAAACGGTTTCGTCAAAGTCAGCATTGAGGAAGGTGATGGCTGGGTTTCCGAGGATTATGTCGTAGTTGCAACAGAGTATGTGACCGCAGAATCCATCGAAGAAGAGAAAGCCAGAATTGCCGAAGAAGAAAAGGCAAGAGAAGACGCAAAGAAAGCCGCGCAGGCAGCGGAAGAGCGCATGAAAGCGAAGGAAAAGGCAAAGGAAGGGAAGAATGCCGAGATAACGGATAAGAGTACTTCTTCCGAATCCACTGCTTCTCAGCAGGCGACAGTTTCATCTTCTGGTTCCGGCTTGGGACAGTCTGTTGCAAACTATGCGGTAAAGTTTGTAGGTAATCCCTATGTATACGGTGGGACAAGTTTGACAAACGGTGCGGACTGCTCCGGTTTTGTTATGAGCGTTTATAAGAATTTCGGCGTATCCCTGCCGCATTCCTCCACTTCCGACCGTTATGTCGGTTATAACGTAGGAAGTCTGGCAAACGCGCAGCCCGGTGATTTGGTTTGCTATTCCGGACATGTTGCGATTTATATCGGTAACGGACAGATCGTCCATGCCAGCACGGAAGCAACCGGTATCAAGATTTCGAACGCAAGCTACAGAACACCTGTGGCGATCAGACGTATTTTCTAAGACGGCTGCAGTAAATACGCAAAATAAAATAAGAAATAGAGAAACCGCTGTGCAGGAATGTACGGCGGTTTTCTCATCGTATTGGAAACTTCGTTTCCATACGATAATAAACGCTCCGCGAGGATGCGCACTCGGCGCAGTGGTAGATGGTTGCTGAAGCAACCGCGCCTCGGCGCGAGAATGTGCCAAGGCACATTCTTTTTCACAGGGAGAAAGCGAAAATCTGCCCATTGTTTCAAAACACGGAAATTGTCTGATATTGATAAAAAGCAGCAATGAAATTTCAGGAGCCGGATTTGTTAAAATACACAAGAAGGAACAAAAATGTGCGAAATAACAAAAATGAAAACTCACATAGTTATCCACATCGAAAAAAGGCGAAAAATGCAGGAAATTAAGTTATACACTATTTTATCCACATTATCCACAGACGAAAAAACCGAATCCTGTGGAATACGGAATGTCCAAAACAAACAGTTGTTTTGTGAAGTTATCACAGCAATCCGGTTTTTGGCGGCAGTCTGAAAAGAAATATAATTGTCAGAAAAAAAAGACAATTGTTTAAAATGCTCAGAAAATATTGCCTGGGACGAGGACTTATGGTATAATCTGAATAAGGATAGAGAAAGAAAGCTCTTGCAATATCCTAATTATGGACCAGAAGGGATGATGATTTTATGAAGATGATTATCAGCGGAAAAAACATTGACGTTACACCCGGTCTGCGCAGTGCAGTAGAAGCAAAGCTCGGTAAGCTGGAGCGGTATTTTACAGCGGATACGGAAATCTATGTAACATTAAGTGTGGAAAAGGACAGACAGAAAATTGAAGTGACCATCCCGATGAAAGGAAACATTATCCGGTCGGAGCAGACCAGCAGCGATATGTATGTATCGATCGATCTGGTAGAGGAAATTATCGAGAGACAGCTCAGAAGATACAAGACGAAGCTGATCGCACAGCAGCAGGCGGCTGCAAGCTTCCAGCCTGATTACCTGGAAGGGGATGAAGAAGAGGAGGAAGAGGTTAAAATCGTCAGAACCAAGAAGTTCGATATCAAACCGATGTATCCGGAGGATGCCTGCGTACAGATGGAGCTTTTAGGACACAGCTTTTATGTATTCTGCAATGCAGAGACGGATCAGGTAAATGTTGTTTACAGAAGAAAAGGCAATACCTACGGGCTGATTGAGCCGGAAGTATAAATCTGGACAGAGCCATTGACAAATTTGAATCAGCAAACCAAAATCGGGCGGGAGCGAAAGCTTCCGCCCGATTTTGCGGTGCGCTTTACAGCGATGTACGTTATGCCGCAAGGCGCACTGCGCAGCACTTCTGCAGTTGCCCGCCATCCTGTATTATGCTAAGATGTAACAGACACGAAAGAAGAAGGAGAAAGAACATGGCTGTTGTTTTGCTCGCTGCTTTTTTGATGATCGCCTGCCTGCTGGCGCTCAGATTTGAAAAGCAGCTGACGGCTGTCCTGCCGTTGGCAACCTGTATTCTGATTTTAATATTATATGTACTCGCATTTTTCCGGCGGCTGTCCTGGATCGATTATTTCAGCACAGCGATTGTGGTGGGAGCAGTTTTGAGAGTTCTGTTTTTATCCGGAGAAAAGAAGAAAAAGCTGTTTGCACAGCTGCGGGAGCTGTTCTTTGCGCCGTCTGCGATTGCTGCCATGGTGTTGCTGACCGGTGCAGTGCTTTTGACCGGAAATAAAATTGCAACGTGGTGGGATGACTTGAATTTCTGGGCAACGGACGTCAAGGCATTGTATGCGCTGGATGGCTTTGCAGCGAAATATACGAATGCAGCTTCGGAGTTTGGCGATTACCCGCCGGGAATCCAGCTGCTCAAATGGTGGTTTGTTCATTTAAAGCCGGACGGCTTTTCTGAGGGGCTGATGTTTGCCGGATACTATTTCGGCGTGTTTGTTTTTCTGACGCCACTGCTTAGCAGGCTGGACGAAGCGCTGCAGACTGACAGACGGACGGTGAAGCAGCTTTTCTGGACCGTTGTGCTTGTGGTCTGCCTGGCAGCGTTTCCGAGTATGACAGAGACGTTTTACCTCGGAGGAATGTGCGCCGACCTGGTGATGGCGGTGATCTACGGTGTGATACTGATGAGCTGTCTGGAAGATCGGGCTGTGCCTGGTGCAGACACTGCCGCCGCAGACACTGCCGCCGCAGACACTGCCGCCGCAGACACTGCCGCCGCAGACACTGCCGCCGCAGACACTGCTACCGCAGACATTGCTGATGCAGCTTCCCGTTCCCGCGTCTTCTCCAACCTGCGGATCGCCCTGTATCTCGGCGTTCTGGTGCTCGTAAAGTCCGTTGGATTTTTGTGGGCGGCGTTCGCCCTCGTCTTTGTCTGGTTCTGGCGGCTGCATGGCGCAGCGGACAAAAAGAAAGAAATACGGCAGCTGCTTTGCATCACAGCACTTCCAGCCGTCAGCGGAGGAAGTTGGATGCTGTTTTGTCTGCTCATGAAGCGGGTGGCAAAACTGACCGGGGCGGCGGTTTCGATGGCGTCGGGCAACCTGCCGATCCTGCTTGAAGGAACGGTACAGAAGCTGTTGCATGCGTATGCAGAAGCATTTGCAGCACGGGCGCTGCATCGGGATGGATTTTCTTGGATCGGTGTTTCGGCGCTTGCCCTGTTTGTGATTTTTCTGATCGGAATCGCATGGCTGTACCGTAGGAAGCTTCTGACCAAAACGGAGCGGAATTTCCTGTTTGTGTATGTGCCGCTGACGGGAATTGTTTTTTACGGCATCAACCTTGTGAGCCATCTGACGATTTTTGCGACAGAAAACCAGTATCTGGAAGCAACCGGGATGATCGCGTCGATCGAACGCTACAGTGCACCGTTTACAGTTGGAACGTTGTATCTGCTGTTCGGGATTTTTCTGGAACGCAGTCCGAGGCTGTGGGGAAAAATTTCGCCCTATGCAGCGCTGGCTGCAGCTGTATTGTTGTGCGCAAACTGGGGCGCTGTCTACGACGGGATGATCGGTTACCGGCAGCGCTTAGACGACGATTTGCAGGCACGGTCGAACAT
The DNA here is from genome assembly GCF_025567525.1 of Gallintestinimicrobium propionicum. Taxonomy (NCBI): domain Bacteria; kingdom Bacillati; phylum Bacillota; class Clostridia; order Lachnospirales; family Lachnospiraceae; genus Gallintestinimicrobium; species Gallintestinimicrobium propionicum. The sequence continues at coordinate 87,979 of NZ_JAOQJY010000014.1, forward strand.
GATCACGGAAGCGTCGGAGGAATTTCTGGAAAAAATGTCCAAACAGGACGTGGGCAGCGGGATGCGGGTGCTGTATCTGAAAAATGCGCAGGATGCGGCGCAGTGGGTCAGAAATACCTACATTTCATTTGAGGCATCTCCGGTGTCAGTGCTGTTTGGCGGAATCGGGGAAGACACCACATCCGGACAGGTGTGGGAGCTGGTGCAGGCTTCCCATGCGGGCTACTTATATGCAGATGAAACGGATGAAGCGTTAAAAGAGCTGTTTGCGCCTTATACAGAGGAATTTGCATGGAAAACGTTGTATCGAATTCAAATGAACGATGGGACATTGACACTGGAAAGAGCGGAAGAAAGCCGACAGGGACAGCCATAAAAGGAATCAAACGGCGTTGGATAACACCAGAAGTAAGGGTACACAGAAATAGCGCAAGGAAAACATTGGAATGGAGAATACAATGGAGAAACGGATACCGGTCATTATACCGGCTTATGAACCGGATGAAAAAATGATCCGCCTGCTGCAGACGCTGCAGGAATCTGGAATCGAGAGAATCGTCGTGGTGGATGACGGAAGCGGAAACGAGTATCGGAACCTGTTTGAACAGGCAAAACAGCTCGGCGCGGTTGTTTTGACTCATGCGGTGAACCTGGGGAAAGGGCGTGCATTAAAAACTGCTTTTAATGAAGTTTTAAACAGATATCCGGAGGCGATCGGAGCGATTACCGCGGATTCGGACGGACAACATACGCCCGCCTGCATTCAGAAATGTATGGAAGCGATGGAAAAAGAGCCGGAAAAGCTGATTTTAGGCTGCCGGAATTTCGATCAGGACAACGTCCCGGCAAAATCGGAATGGGGCAACAAAATCACACGTCAGGTGCTTAAATACCTTTGCGGCGTGGCGGTATCAGATACCCAGACCGGGCTGCGCGGCATTCCGGCTGCGTTTATGCGCCATCTGATGAACGTCAAGGGCGAGCGGTTCGAGTTTGAAACCTACATGCTTCTGGAGGCCGGAGAGCAAAAGGTCGGCATTCGCGAAGTGCCAATTGAAACGGTTTACTTAAACGATAACAAAGGCAGCCATTTCAACCCGCTGCTGGATTCAGCGCGGATTTATCTGGTATTTGCAAAATTTTTGTTTTCTTCCCTGTCATCGTGCATCATCGATCTGGTGCTGTTTGCGCTGTTTTGCAGCCTGACGAAAGAAAGAATGCCGGAGGCTGTCAGCTATATTGTGGTTTCGACCGTGCTTGCGCGCGTGGTGTCGGCGGGCTACAACTTTTTCCTGAATTACAGGGTCGTGTTTAAAAGCAGCGGCGCAGTGTGGAAATCGGCGGTGCGCTATTTTGTGCTCGCAGTCGTGCAGATGTTGGCAAGCGCCGGACTGGTCAGCCTGCTGTATGGCGTTCTGGGTGGCTCGGAGGTGGCAGTTAAGATCCTGGTGGACGTATTCCTGTTCTTTATCAGCTTCCTGATCCAGCGGGAAATCGTGTACCGTTAAAGAACGCTGCTTTGCATCTTCCCTCAAAAGCTTAAGTCTTTCTTAGGATTTGGATGAAACGATTGACGCTTTCTGAAAAAAATGGATATAATACTCTCAACAGGAAATGAGAAAACGGTTTCGGAGAAAACAGGGCAATGGAGTTTTCAGAAACCGGATTTACAGCCAGTCGTTACGCAAAACGGAGCTGCAGTTCGTTAGATGGATCGAACCACGCGGTGCTGAGCCAGCTACCCTGCATCCATTCCGCACTGTCGTAACGACCCGGCTTTGCCCGAGGGGTCGACGGACAAATACGGGAATGGGGTTTCCCGATATCCGGGAGAAAAGTCTTGTCGTTTCAATCATTTACATTTGCCGCTTTTCTGGCGGCAGCAGTAGGAGGATTTTATGCCGTGCCGAAAAAGGGACGGCTGGCAGTTTTACTGATTTTCAATATCCTCTTTTTCGAGTGGGCAGATCCGTTTGCGGGCATCTGGCTGCTAAGTTCTGTGTGTCTGACGTGGGGCTGTGCCCTTTTAGTGGAAAAAGGCGCAGACAGGACGAAGCGCCGTTTGCTGATCGGAGCGTGCCTTTCTTTTCAGCTGATTCTTTTGGCAGTGTTTAAATATCTGCCGGTCTGGAATGAAATCATCAACAAAACATATGGAAGAGGTCTGCAAATCGTTCATTTGGATGTTGCAGCGAAGTTCGGACTCGTCGCACCCATCGGAATTTCGTTTTATACGCTGGAAGCGATCGGCTATCTGATAGACGTTTCGAGGGGAAAATATCCTGCGGAAAAAAGCTTCTGGCGCTTTGCGACATTTCTCTCCTTTTTTCCGAACATTATGAGCGGACCGATCGAGCGTGGAGACCATTTTCTGGGACAGCTTAGAGAAATTACGAAAAAAAAGCGGCGTGAGCTTCTAAATTACGACCGGGTCATGCAGGGGCTGATTGCGATGCTGCTCGGCTATGGGATGAAGCTGATCGTCGCGCAGCGGGCGGAAATTCTCGTGAATCAGGTTTACAGCATGTATCAGGATGCCAACAGCTTTACGATGCTGATGGCGGCGCTCTTTTATGCGGTTCAGATTTACTGTGATTTTGCGAGCTATTCGATGATCGCGGTCGGTGTCGGCAGACTATTTGGCTTTGAGCTGGTCCAGAACTTTAAGCAGCCATATTTTGCCAGAAACCTGACGGATTTCTGGCGCAGATGGCACATTTCTTTGAGCAGCTGGCTGCGGGATTATATTTATATTCCGCTGGGCGGCGGCAGAAAGGGACTTGCAGTCAGACAGCGCAATATACTGCTTGTTTTTCTCATCAGCGGTCTGTGGCATGGCGGCGCGCCGCAGTTTTTGGCATGGGGACTGCTGCATGGTGCCGGACAGGTCGTGCAGGATTTTTACAAAAAGGCGAAGCAAGCGGTATTCGGGGAAGCAAAAGTTGGCCTGGAAAAGCTGCGGCATATGCTTTCGGTTCTGCTGACCTTTTTTACGGTGATGTGTTTTTGGATCTTTTTCCGCAGCGAATCGGTATCGATGGCAGTGATCTGTCTGAAAAATATGTTTACCAGGTGGAACGGATTTCTGTACTGGAGACAGTTTTTGTTCACGATGGGATTGGAAAAAACGCAGTTTTTCATTGCAGTCGCTGGGATTGCAGTGCTGTTTGGAATCGATTTGATTTCTGAAAAAAAGAAACAGGAGCCGGCAGTCTGGATTTATAGGATGCCGCTTCCGGTGCGCTGGGCGATCTGTCTGTTTTTGATCGGCGCAGTGTTCGTGGTCGGGCAATATGGAAAGGGCTTTGACCCGTCCGGATTTATTTATGTGGAATTTTAAGGCGTGTGGGGGATTAATGTGAAAAATAAGCGTGATCGCTTATTTTTCACACTGCTATTTGTGCCGCAGGCGTCACAAAGTAGCTGGGATTGCAGAGCCGAACTGGATGTTCGCCTCGCGATTCCTTCGGCGCAAGCGCCTGTGGAATGGAGAATAAAATGAGAAAAAAGTGGATTCGAGGGGGCATTTTTCTGTGTCTGGTGCTCCTTTTACTGAGCAATTTAAATCGGATTCTGTGTGTCAAATCGCCGCATGGAGTCGATCAGGCGCGGTATCTGTATGTGCAGCCGAAAAATAAAATCGACGTACTTTTTCTGGGCAGCAGCCACGTTCACTGCAACGTGAATACGCAGCTGCTCTGGGACGAATACGGCATGGCAGCGTACCTGATGACCGGCGCGGAGCAGCCGCTTTGGAACAGCTATTATAATCTGAAAGAAGCGTTGAAGACCCAGAAGCCGAAGCTGGTGGTGCTGGACATGTTCTGTCCGAGTCGTTTTTATGATGATTTCCAGCCGGGATGGGCAGATGAAAACCTTGACGGGATGCGGATATCCCTGAATAAGCTGGAAGCAGTGTATACAAGCGTGCAGGAGGAGCAAAGTCACTTTTTCCTTGGATTTACGGAATATCATTCCAGATATGATCAGCTGACGACAGAGGATTTTCAGAATTTCGTCTGGAATCGGAAAACGCAGGAGCGTTGGAAAGGCTACACGCCGCTAAAACGCCACGCAGAGCTGACGGAGCCGGATATGAGCCATGTGACGACATCGCAGGAAATGACCGAAAAATCAAAGGAATATTTTGAAAAAATCGTAGAGCTGACAAAAAAAGAAGGCATTACACTTGCGCTGATTTCCGGACCGTATCTGTTGGAGGAAAGGGATCAGGAGGTTTACAATTCCATTGGGCAGCTGGCAGAAAAAGATGGACTGCTGTTCTGGAACACTAATACGCCTGCCCGTTATCGGGAGATGGGGCTGGATTTTTCAACGGATTATGCAGACCACGCGCACTTAAACGAGGCGGGCAGCGCAAAGTACACGGCGTATCTTGGAAAGTGGCTTTCCAAAAACTACAGCTTTCCCGACCGCAGGGGACAAAAGGGCTATGAATCGTGGGAAAACCAGCTCATGAAATCCGGAGAATGAGGACTGCGTGCTGACCGGGCGAAAGCTTTACAAAAAACGGGACTTCTGGTATGCTGTCAAATATGGTTTCGGACTGGAATGTGCGCGCCGGATGCGCCGCAGATTGGTAAAATATACCGCTGCTGATCGACCAGGACGCGCTGCAGTGCAGGCAGGAAGCAAACAGACAGAAAGGAAATTGACATGGACATTTTAAATAAGCTCAGAGAGGAACTTCAGGTAGAGCGCTGGCAGGTAGAAGCAGCGGTCAAGCTGATCGACGAGGGCAATACGATTCCCTTTATTTCCAGATACCGAAAGGAAGCAACCGGTTCTTTAAATGACGAGGTACTGAGAAATCTGTACGAGCGTCTGAACTATCTGCGCAATCTGGAGGAGAAAAAGACCTCCGTTATGGCGAGCATCGAAGAGCAGGGCAAGCTGACGGACGATCTGAAAAATAAAATTCAGGCGGCAGAAACGCTGGTTGTCGTAGAGGATTTATACCGCCCTTACCGTCCGAAGAGAAAGACGAGAGCGAGTGTTGCAAAGGAAAAGGGGCTGGACGGACTTGCCGATCTGATCCGGGAACAGAAATTTTCCGGTTCTCTGGAAGAAGCGGCAGCTGCTTATGTGAATCCTGAAAAAGGCGCAGCGGATACAAAGGAAGCGCTGCAGGGCGCACAGGATATCCTTGCGGAAGGAATTTCCGATGAAGCGGATTACCGAATGTACATCCGGAAAATCACGATGGACGAGGGCAAGCTCACCAGCACCGCGCGGGATGAAAAGGCGCAGAGTGTTTATGAGATGTACTATCAGTACGAGGAGCCGCTCAAAAAGGCAGCGGGACACCGTGTGCTGGCATTGAACCGCGGCGAGGTAGAGAAATTCCTGACCGTTAAGGTGGAAGCACCCCGTGACCGTATTTTGCAGTACCTTGCAAAAAAAGTAATTACCGAAGAAAATCCGGTGACGGAGGCGGTACTGCGCGCCGTGATTGAGGACAGCTATGACCGTCTGATCGCCCCGGCGATCGAGCGCGATATTCGCAATGAGCTGACAGAAAAAGCCGAAGAGGGTGCAATCAGCGTCTTTGGCAAGAATCTGGAACAGCTTTTGATGCAGCCTCCCATCGCCGGACATGTAGTGCTCGGCTGGGATCCGGCGTTTCGTACCGGCTGTAAGCTTGCTGTTGTGGATGCGACCGGAAAGGTACTGGATACGAAGGTCATTTATCCGACTGCACCTCAGAACAAAGTAGAAGAAGCCAAAAAGGAATTAAAGAAGCTGATCGACAAGTACGATATTTCTCTGATCTCTGTGGGAAACGGCACTGCGAGCCGCGAGTCCGAGCAGGTGATCGTCGATTTGATCAAAGAGCTGAAAAAGCCGGTTCAGTATGTGATCGTCAACGAAGCGGGCGCATCTGTTTATTCTGCCAGCAAGCTGGCAACGGAAGAGTTCCCGCAGTTTGACGTGGGACAAAGAAGTGCGGCTTCGATCGCACGCCGTCTGCAGGATCCACTTTCCGAGCTGGTAAAGATCGATCCCAAATCCATCGGTGTCGGACAGTATCAGCATGATATGAACCAGAAAAAGCTTGGGGAAGCCCTGGGCGGTGTGGTAGAGGACTGTGTAAACCGGGTAGGCGTGGACTTAAATACCGCATCTGCTCCGCTTTTGGAGTACATTTCCGGTATTTCCAAGACGGTTGCAAAAAATATCGTAGAATACCGGGAAGCAAACGGACGCTTTACAAACCGGAAGCAGCTGTTAAAGGTTCCGAAGCTGGGGCCTAAAGCCTTTGAGCAGTGCGCAGGCTTTTTGCGGATTGCGGACGGAGAAAATCCGCTGGATGCGACGAGCGTACATCCCGAGTCCTATCCTGCGACGATGGAATTGTTAAAGAAACTGGAGCTTTCCATGGAAGATGTGCGCATGCTGCAGGCGGAAGCCAAAAAGGGACGCGCTGCGCAGAACACATCGGGCGCTGACAGCAAAAATACTTCAGGCGACGCTGCACGCCAGAATGTGTCCGCCAAAAATAAAGCAAACCGCAAGGACCGCAGACAAAACGGCTTCAACATCCGCAATACGGATACGGCGATGGGACGCGCACTGGCAGCAGCCATGCAGGGAATGACTTTGGATGCAGACAATGGCGGAACCGACAAAAAAAGAGCAAACGCATCGGGGCGGTCTGGCGCAGGAGCATTGAACGCTGCAAATGCGTCGACAGGAGCCGCTGCAGTCAGCAGCACATCCGGCAGCCAGAAGGCAGCAGCCGTTTCTGCACTGGAACGCCGCATCCCGGACAAGAAAAAGCTGGCGGATGAGCTTGGTATTGGCGAGATCACGCTGACAGATATTGTCAGGGAGCTGGAAAAGCCTGCCCGCGATCCGCGTGAGGATATGCCCCGCCCGATCCTGCGCAGCGACGTGCTGGATATGAAGGACCTAAAGCCCGGCATGGTGTTAAAGGGAACCGTCCGTAACGTCATCGACTTTGGTGTATTCGTGGATATCGGCGTCCATCAGGACGGACTGGTGCACATTTCCCAGATCACGGACCGTTTTATCAAGCATCCGCTGGAAGCCGTCAGCGTTGGGGATATCGTGGATGTAAAGGTACTGGACGTTGATCCGGTCAAAAAACGGATCGGCCTGACGATGCGGCTGGATCAGAAATAAGAAAAAATAAATTTTCTCTTGATTTTTTATCAAAAACGTCATATACTCAACACGTTAATAAAGGTAAAGTTCTTCAGGGTCGGGTGCAAGTCCCAACCGGTGGTATAGCCCACGAGCCTTTCGCTGTATAAGTCAGCGGGGGCATGATTCGGTGATCCTTCTGCAATGGGAGCAGACGGAAACTCCGAAGCCGACAGTACAGTCTGGATGGAAGAAGACGATTGCTTTTTCTGATGCGTTTTTGCCGACGCAGAAGAAACCCAAAGCAAACAGCGCACAGACCCGGAAGATTTCTCTTCCGGGTTTTTTATGTTCCAAAGGAAGGGGATATCCTGTGGGGGAAAAGCCCTTTGGCAGGATCCCTGACAGGCATATTGCTGTACAAAGAACTTTCCTGCAAATCGAAAGGAGACTTAAAAATGAGTTCTTTATGGCAAACCGTATCTGAAAACGTAGTATTTGTATTGGAGTTTCTTGCACTGATCGTGGTGATGTTTCTGATCGCCTATGTCATTGAAAAAGCAGTCAAGAAAAAAAATAGCGACACAGAGCGTGTCCTTGCAACCAGAAAAATTGTCGTGATCGGCGTTTTTTCTGCAATTGCAGCGATCCTGATGGTACTGGAGTTTCCGGTTCCCTTCGCACCGTCCTTCTACGGACTGGATTTTTCCGAGCTTCCGGCGCTGATCGGTGCATTTGCATACGGACCGGTGGCGGGTGTCATGATTGAGTTTTGTAAAATTCTGATCAAGCTTGTGTTAAAGCCCTCTTCCACAGCGTTCGTCGGAGAGCTGGCAAACTTCTCGATCAGCTGCATGCTGGTGCTGCCTGCGTCCGTGATCTACCTGTTCAAAAAATCGAGAAAACAGGCGATTCTCGGCACCGTTGTGGGTACACTGATCATGACGGCGTTTGGCTCCTGCTTCAATGCCATTTATCTGCTTCCGAAATTTTCTGAGCTGTACGGAATCCCGCTGGATGCGATCATCGGAATGGGAACGGCGATTAACCCGGCGATCCACAGCATCAGCGGACTGGTGCTGATGTGTGTTGTACCGTTAAACCTCTTAAAAGGCGGCCTGGTATCGCTGATCACTATTTTAGTTTACAAAAAGCTCAGTCCGATCTTAAAGGCAGCGCATAAATAATAGAATGCACGCTCTGCGAGTATTCTATTGTCATCAATAAAAAATACCGATTACATGGCTGCAAAGCAGCTGTCGTAATCCACACAAATTCCCACCACGCACCGCAGAGGCGAAATCCTCTGCGGTTTTGTTTTTCAAAAAAGTGCGCCTTGCTCTCCGGGTTCTGATTTCTTTGGAAAAATTTAAGAAAGATTTTATGAAAGACGGGGGATTTTTCAAAGGTATTCAGGTACAATGAACTACAATGTGTAAAACCTGTGGGTTGACAGAAAAACACAACCGTATTATTGTATTATACAAATAATACAGAAAGGGCAAATCAATGGCTGCACTTGTGGAAGTTAAGGATATCTGCAAGATCTATAACCCCGGTGAGAACGAAGTCCGGGCGCTGGATCATGTGTCGGTATCCATTCAGGAAAAGGAATTTGTGGCGATTATCGGTCATTCCGGCTCGGGCAAATCGACGTTGATGAACATGCTCGGCTGCCTCGATGTGCCGACCAGCGGCTCCTATTTTTTACATGGAAAAGATGTGTCGCGCATGAGTGACGATGAACTGTCGGACGTCAGAAACCGGGAGATTGGTTTTATTTTCAGGGCTTTAACCTGATCGCGAATCTGACGGCGCTGGAAAATGTAGAGCTGCCGCTCATTTACCGTGGCGTCGGCAAAAAAGAACGCCGGGAGCTGGCGGAAGCAGCGCTTGAAAAGGTCGGATTGGGACAGCGTATGTCGCATAAGCCATCGGAGATGTCCGGCGGACAGCAGCAGAGGGTTGCGATTGCGCGGGCAATTGCACAGGCGCCGCCGGTGATCCTGGCGGACGAACCCACCGGTAATCTGGATTCGGGTTCCACCAAAGAAATCATGAGCATTTTAAAACAACTCCACCGCGAGGGACGAACCGTGATTTTGATCACCCATGATAACGATATCGCGGCGCAGGCAAGGCGGGTCATCCGCATCAAAGACGGAAAAATCGAGGCGGATTTCGAACAGCAGGTAGAAGATTGGTAACTGCTCAGTAGGTCTGCGCATTTACTGCGCTGACCGTAAGAAAACTTAGACCAGAAGGCAAAAATCCTATCGGCACAGCCGATTTGGAATGGATTTTTGCGCGTAACTGTGAGGGTACTGAACAGTTTCGAAGATTGAAAAATAAAATTTTTCAATCAAGAGATTTGTGTCTGCGCGCACTTGACACAAACTCGGCATGCGCAAAAAGCGTGCGCAGAAATGAGAGGAAAGACTGAAAATGAGCGATCAGATGGATAAAATGGAGGGTATGCAGGAAAACGGCACAGAACGGACTGCAAAGGAAAAACGTGCAGCAAAGAAAAAAGAGCGGGCAGCCAAAAAGGCGTCCGGAACCGGGAAAAAGCACCGCAAGGCATGGATTGCAGCGATTGCTGCAGTAGCGGTCATTGGCGTAGGGCTGTATGTGAGAGTGAGCAGCAGCAAGGTGCTTCCGAGCGTTCTGTGTCAGGCGGCAGCTGTCGGGGATGTGGAGGAGACGCTTTCTGCAAGCGGCAAGGTGGGCAGTGCGGAAACCCAGACCTACTATGCGCCGGTCGGCACGATTGTGCAGGCACTTAATGTCAAAGAGGGCGACGCGGTACATAAGGGAGATGTTTTGGTAACGTTCGACACAGAGGATCTGGAGCTGACGAAGGAAAAGGCAGACCTGGATGCGGAAGCAAGCGAGGGCAGCTATCAGAGCGCTCTGCAGCAGAGCAACGAAAATCAGAATAAATATTCCGACGCGTCCATTGGTCTCGATGAATTAAAACAGATGAAGGAAGATCAGGAGCAGTATGTTCAGGGTCTGAAATACGAGCTGGAGGATGACAAGAACGCAAAGCGCAAGGATCTAAACGAATGGGACAAGAAGCTGATGCAGGAGCAGAACTATCAGAACCGGAAGCTTTCCGAGCAGCAGGCATACGGCGGCGATACGGAGTCCATCAGTGAAGTCATTGACAATATCAACAGTCAGCGTGCGGATGTGGCGAACCAGCTGAGCATGATCGACAGCGATGAAAAGATTCTGCAGAAGCAGCGCCTGATTGACGCTGAGCAGAAAAAGCTGGAGGATATGCAGGAGGAAATTCAGAAACGCGAGAGCAAAAAAGATTCCTCCGAGAACGGCATTTTAAACGGCTATGATAAAAAGAGCAAAGAGGCGAGCGTAGAAAGCGCAAGGTTGAATGCCGATCAGGCAGCCTCCGATCTGGAAAAGGCGCAGGAAGGCATTATTGCGGACTTTGACGGAATCATCAGCGGGATTAAGACTGCAGCCGGAAGCCGCGTGGAAAAGGGCAGCGAGCTGTTCACCATCCAGAGCAGCAGCGCGGTACAGGTAACGGTTGAACTGAGCAAATATGATCTGGAAAAGGTCAAAGAGGGACAGAGCGCGACGGTGACGGTCGCAGGCGTTTCCTATTCGGGAACGGTGAGCCGGATCAACCGCGTTGCCCAGAATAACGCCCAGAATACACCGGTCGTTTATGCGGATGTGACGATCGAAAATCCGGACGGCAATATTTTCCTCGGCATCGAAGGAAAGGCGGAGATCCTGACCGGTTCCGCAGAGGGCGTCGTGCTCGTCCCCTATGAGGCGGTCAACACGGATAAGGAGGGCGATTTCTGCTATCTGGTAAAAGACGGTGTGATTGTGCGGCAGAACGTTGTAACTGGAATTTCCAGCGATATGGATGTTGAAATCAAAGAAGGAATCAGCGAGGGGGATACTGTTGTGATTTCCTCGGATATGGATCTGATGGAAGGACTGCAGGTAAATCCTGTGATGCAGTAAGCAAAAGGAGAATATATGTCACAGGTTTGGGAATATATCAAAATTGCGCTGATGAATATCAGGAGCAATAAGGGACGGTCTGTTCTGACGATGCTGGGTATTATCATCGGTATTTCCTCTGTCATCATGATTATTTCGGTCGGAAACGGCATCAAGTCAGAGGTAAACGGCGAGTTAAACGATATGGCTGGCGGACAGGTCGCAATTTATACGGATGTGCAGCAAAATCAGGAGGAACAGGTTTTTTTCAGTGAAGAAGATTTTGATGCAATTCAGGAAAAGGTGGCTCATGTAAAGAGTGTTACGCCGGTCTATAATGTATATGGTTCCACGAGTACCCGGAAGGGAAGCTTTGATATCATGCTCAGCTGCGGGACGGCTGGCTTGAAGGACTATAGCAAAGACCCGATCATCAAAGGACATTTCTTTACAGAAAATGATTATTATGGGGCAAAAAAGGTCTGCGTGATCCCGGAGAGCACTGCGAGGACGTTATTTGGCACGACGGATGTGGTCGGAATGACGCTGAATCTGGATATCGACGGTATTTCCCAGGAATTTGAAGTGATCGGTATCCGGCAGGATAGCAGCGCCGCATTGATCAATATGACGAGCGGAGGAATGCAGTCCATGGAGATCCCGCTGTCGACGCTGGAAACCTTCGGCTATTATGTGAGCAATTTTTCAGACTTTTACATTATTGGGGAAAGCAATGAATATACCTCGAAGATTGCAAAGGACAGCGTGAGCCTTCTGGAAAAACGCCATAATGTGCGCGGAAAGGGAATTATTTTAGTGCAGAGCTTTAACGATGCGCTTGCCCAGGTCAACAGCGTATTGAATTACATCACGATTTTTGTTGTTTTGGTAGCGGCGATTTCTCTGCTGGTGGGCGGCATTGGTGTTATGAATATCATGCTCGTATCAGTTACGGAGCGGACGCGGGAAATCGGAATCCGTAAAGCGCTCGGTGCAAGAACCGGTTCTGTACTGTTGCAATTTTTGTCCGAATCTGCAATTATTACATTGTTGGGAGGATTGATCGGAATCTTGCTGGGCGTACTGGGCGCATTTGGCGTCTGCAGCCTGATCGGCTTTTCTGCAAAGGTGAAGCTGTCTACGGTGTTGGGCGCGACGCTGTTTTCTTCAGCGGTTGGAATTTTCTTCGGAATCTATCCTGCAAAAAAGGCTGCAAAATTGAGTCCGATTGAAGCACTCCGGCATGAATAAACTGGCATAAAGAGAGGGCAAAGATTTGTGTCTGCTCGCACTTGACACAAACTTGGCATGCGCAAAAAACGTGCGCAGAAATGGGAGGAAAAATGGAACCGCTGCACACATTTGAAATTAAGGATCAGTTCTATCTGGACGGGAACCCGTTTCGGATTATTTCCGGCGGAATGCATTATTTCCGGGTACTTCCGGAATACTGGGAAGACCGTCTGTTAAAATTAAAGGCGCTGGGCTGCAATACCGTAGAGACGGTCGTACCGTGGAACCTGCACGAGCCGAAAAAGGGCGAGTTTGATTTTACCGGGGAAAAGCTTCACGGGCTGACAGACCTTGTAGGCTATGTAAAGCTTGCGCAGAAGCTCGGACTGTGGGTGATCCTGCGTCCGTCCCCGTATATCTGCGCGGAATGGGAGTTTGGCGGATTCCCGGCATGGCTGCTTGCAGACGGCGATATGGCGCTGCGGACGAGCGACGAGCGGTATCTGCGTCACGTCCGGGACTATTACAAGGTGCTGATGCCTTATCTTGCGCCGCTGCAGATCACACAGGGCGGACCTGTTTTGATGATGCAAGTGGAAAACGAATACGGTACCTTTGGAAATGACAAAAAATATATCAAGGCGCTGCGGGATATGATGCGCGAAGGCGGAATCGATGTGCCGCTGTTTCAGTCGGATGGCCCGGCCGATGATATTTTTCAGAATACAGCGGTGGAGGACCTGTTTCCGACGGCAAACTTTGGCAGCAGAGGGAAGATCGCATTTGACTGTCTGAAAAAATATAATCACGGCGGTCCCTGTATGTGCGCAGAGCTGTGGGTAGGGTGGTTTGATGCCTGGAGAAGCGGAAAGCATCATACAACGGATGCAGATCAGGCGGCAAAGGAGCTTCGTGAGGTTTTGGAGGGCGGCAGTGTCAATCTGTATGTAGCGGAGGGCGGAACGAACTTCGGCTTCATGAACGGTTCTAACTATGGCGAGTTTTTGACACCGGATGTAACGTCCTACGATTATGATGCATTGCTGACAGAGGACGGTCAGATTACTGAAAAGTATAAAAAATGCCAGAAGGTGATCGCAGAGTTTGAGCCACAGCAGGAAGTAGAGCTCTTGCCACCGGTAAAGCGCAGCGCATACGGAGAAGCGCCCGTTGTGGCAAAGACCGATCTGTTCCATGCCCTGCCGGATCTGGCGCAGCCACAGGAGAGTGTAACGCCGCAGGCGATGGAACGGATGGGACAGAGTTACGGCTACATGCTGTATTCTGCTGTTCTGGAATCCAGCTCGGAGCTAAACAGCCTGAAATTATTCAAAGCGGCGGACCGTGCAATCGCGTTTATTGATAAACAGCGCGCGATGACAGCATACGACCGGGAGCTGGAAGTGCGTCATGAGGTAGGACCGTTCCATGGGGAAAATATGCACCTCGACATTCTGGTGGAGAACATGGGACGCGTCAACTACGGACCGTACTTAAACTGGCAGAGAAAAGGTATCGACGGCTGCGTTATGATTAACGACCGTTTTGCACAGCATAACTGGAAGCAGTATGCATTGCCCATGACGAACCTGGATCAGCTGAACTTTGAAGCCGGTTATGAAGAAGGACTTCCTGCCTTTTATCAGGTAGAATTTAACGTAGACGAGCCTGCAGATACGTTCCTGGATATGACAGGCTGGGGTAAGGGCTTCGTGGTTGTAAACGCCTTTAATCTCGGACGCTTTTGGGAAGAAGGTCCCCAGCGCCGCCTCTATCTGCCTGGCGCATTATTAAAGCCCGGCAAAAACGAGCTTTTGATTTTCGAAACAGAAGGGAAACACAAAGCTACAGTAATCCTGTGCGATACGCCGGATCTCGGAGACGAGTGATCCGGAAATCAAAAGCGTGATAGATAGTCAACGCTGCAGCAACAGGCATATGCATACCTTTTTGGAGGGCGGTTTTGCTTGACCGCCCTCTTTTTCTGTTGTAATCTGATAAAGGTAAGAAAGAGACGCAGGAGGAAGCGATGGAACTGGAATTTGACGTACATGTGGATGCGAATGCGTTATACGATTATATGCTCCGCCATACTTTTACAAAGGCTGCGGGGATTCTGGGAAGTACAGCAGGCGCGCTCGGCATTGTTGCAGGCATGATGCAGCGGTATCCGATTTATGTGATTTTCGGCGCGGTGGTTTTACTGTATCAGCCGGTGTCTTTATGGCTGCGTGCGCAGAAACAGGCGCTGCTTCCCGTTTTTAAGGAGCCTCTTCATTATAAGATGACCGAAGAGGGCGTGGAGGTTTCCCAGAAGGAGACGCAGCAGTTTCAGAAATGGGAAGATATGTACCGCGCGGTTTCCACAGGCAAAAGCCTGATTTTGTATACAGACAAAATCCATGCCAGCATTTTCCCGAGAAAGGATCTGGGCGAGAAACAGTCTGCGGTAATTGCAATGATTTCTTCCCATATGGAGCCTGGAAAGGTGCAGATCCGCTCTTAAAAGGCGGCAGAAAAGAGGTAGCGATGATCATCGAAAGTTTGTGTGCGGACGATACGTTCGCATTTGGAAAAAAGCTCGGTGAAGCTGCAGAACCGGGAACTGTCTACACGCTGGTAGGCGATCTTGGCGTTGGCAAAACCGTGCTGACACAGGGACTGGCAGAGGGACTTGGCATCACAGAGGCGGTCAACAGCCCCACCTTTACGATTCTGCAGGTCTATGAGGAAGGACGCCTGCCGCTGTATCACTTTGACGTGTACCGCATCGGCGATGTGGAGGAAATGGACGAAATCGGCTATGAGGATTATTTTTACGGGGACGGTGTCTGCCTGATTGAGTGGGCGAACCTGATCGAAGAGATCCTGCCGGAAAAATATACTGAAATCCGAATCGAAAAAGACCTGGAAAAAGGCTTTGATTACCGGAAAATTACAGTGACGGAGGTGGAAGATTGAAAGTACTTGGACTGGACAGCTCCGGCCTTGTGGCTGGGGTTGCATTGATACAGGATGATGTTTTGATTGCGGAATACACGACGGATTACAAAAAAACACATTCCCAGACGCTGCTTCCGATGCTGGATGAACTGCGCAGGATGGTGGATCTCGATTTAAAGAGCATTGATCTGATTGCGGTTGCGGCAGGTCCCGGCTCCTTTACAGGGCTGAGAATCGGCTCTGCGACGGCGAAGGGGCTCGGACTTGCACTGGATATTCCGCTGGCAGCAGTACCGACGGTGGATGCCCTCGCTTATAACCTGTACGGCTGTGAACAGCTGATCTGCCCGATGATGGATGCGCGCAGAGGACAGGTATATACTGGAATTTATACATTTGTGAACGGTGAAATGCAGGTGATCCAGGAACAGTGCGCGATTTCTGTAGAAGAGCTTGCGGGCAGACTGAAAGAAGAATGCGAAAAATACGGCAAAAAAGTGATTCTGCTGGGGGATGGTGTTCCGGTCTATCGGGAAAAAGTGCAGGAAATCCTGCAGGAGCAGTGTGAATTTGCACCTGCAAGCTGCAACAGACAGCGTGCGGCGTGTGTTGCTGTCTTAGGACAAAGCTTGGCGGCAGCAGGAAAAACGGTAAGCTCCGACGATTTTGCACCGGAATATCTGCGCATGTCCCAGGCAGAGCGCGAACGGATGGAAGCAGACGAGGCGCATCGCGAGCTGATGAAAGCCGGGATCACAAAATGAGTGTAAAAACGGACACGGAAAACAAAAAGGGCATGCTTGTGCTTGGACAGCTTCCACAAACATCAGCGATGGAAGCAGCAGAGCTGGAGGCGTCCTGTTTAAAGGAAGCGTGGAGTAAAAAAGCGTGGGAAGACGCGCTGGAAGATAAAAATGCGTGGTATGCGGGCGCGTGGCTGGATGGCAGGCTGGTCGGCTGCTGCGGACTGTGGCAGTCCTTTGAGGATGCGGACATCTGCAACGTTGCGGTGGATCAGACCCTCAGACGGCAGGGAATCGGTGAACAGCTGCTTCTTTTTTTGATGGAAAACGGCAAAAAACGGGGTGTGAAAAATTTTACGCTCGAAGTGCGCAGATCCAATGAGGCTGCAATCGGACTATATCATAAGCTTGGATTTCTGGACGAGGGCGTGCGTCCCAATTTTTATGATTCGCCGAAGGAAGATGCTTTGATTTTATGGAAAAAGCAGGAAACGCAGGGATAATTTACCGCTGTTTATTGTGCATAAGAAGCGCTACAATGAGCAGGAAAAGGAGGTTGCCATGCGGAAATGGAAACAGGATGAAGCTGTGCTGCAGTCTGTTGTCTGCAACCGATGCGGAAAACAGCTGAAGGTAGAGAACGGAGTGCTGAAAGAAGGCTGCCTGCAGGTATGTCAGACGTTTGGCTATTTTAGCGCAATGGATGGAACAAAAGTCAGATTTGACCTGTGTGAGGCATGCTATCTGGAGTTAAAGAAAAGCTTTCTGATTGCACCGCAGGAAGAAGAATCGACAGAGCTTCTCTGAATGAAAAACAGATATTTTATCATTTAGAAATGAGGAATAGAATGCTTGAAGTTTGTCTTTTGGGAACCGGAGGAATGATGCCGCTGCCATATCGGTGGCTGACGTCTCTGATGGTTCGTTATAATGGAAAAAGTATCCTGATCGACTGTGGAGAGGGTACACAGATTGCGATGAAAGAAAAAGGATGGAGCCCAAAGCCTATCGACGTGATCTGTTTTACTCATTTTCATGCAGATCATATCAGCGGGCTGCCTGGAATGCTTTTAACAATGGGAAATGCAGAACGGACAGAATCCTTGACGGTAATCGGTCCCAAAGGGCTTACCAGGACGGTGAATGCGCTCCGTGTGATTGCACCGGAGCTTCCGTTTGAAATCAGATGTATTGAATTTGAAGAAAATGAACAGACCCTGTGTTTTGATGGGCTGAGAATAGAAGCTTTTCGGGTCAATCATAATGTTGTCTGCTATGGATACAGTCTTTCGATTGACCGTGCAGGCAAGTTCCAGCTGGATAAGGCGGAAGCGCTCGGAATTGAGCGACGCTATTGGAACAAGCTGCAGAAAGGTGAGACACTGGAGCTGGATGGGAAAATCTATACGCCGGATATGGTCATGGGAGAAGCCAGAAAGGGTCTGAAGGTCACTTACTGTACGGATACCAGACCTACGGAAGGCATTGTAAAGCATGCGGCAGGTTCGGATCTTTTTATCTGCGAGGGCATGTACGGGGAGCCGGAAAAGAAAGATAAGGCAAAAGAACATAAGCACATGACGTTTCTGGAAGCTGCGGACATGGCGAAGCGTGCACAGGTGAAAAAGATGTGGCTTACCCATTACAGTCCGTCACTGGTGCATCCGGAGGAATTTATGGGCGGCGTGCGCAAAATATTTCCGGATTCCTTTGCGGCAAAGGACGGATGGACCCAGGATCTTGCATTTGAGGAAGAATGAGGCGTAAGGACATGACAGATACAAAAGAAAAAGATGTGCTCATACTGGCGATCGAAAGCTCCTGTGACGAAACGGCAGCGGCTGTCGTCAAAAACGGCAGGGAAGTGCTTTCCAACGTCATTTATTCGCAGATTGACCTGCATACGCTTTACGGTGGCGTAGTGCCGGAAATTGCGTCACGCAAGCATATTGAAAAGATAAATCAGGTTGTCCGTAAGGCGCTTGCGGACGCAAGCTGTACGCTGGACGATATTACAGCGGTCGCAGTGACCTACGGGCCGGGACTGGTCGGTGCGCTTTTAGTCGGTGTGGCGGAAGCAAAGGCAATTGCATTTGCTGCGAACAAGCCGCTTGTCGGTGTGCATCATATCGAGGGGCATATCAGCGCCAATTATATTGAAAATAAAGAACTGGAACCGCCATTTTTATGTCTCGTCGTATCGGGTGGACATTCCCATCTCGTCCGGGTAAAGGATTACGGGGAATATGAAATCCTCGGAAAAACAAGGGATGACGCAGCCGGAGAAGCCTTTGATAAAGTTGCGCGCGCAATCGGACTTGGGTATCCTGGCGGGCCCAAAATCGATCGCGTATCAAACGAAGGCAATCCGGAGGCAATTATATTTCCGCGTGCCAAAATCGCAGATAACGTATATGATTTCAGCTTCAGTGGCTTAAAGTCTGCTGTTTTGAATTATTTAAACGGGTGCCAGATGAAAGGCATAGATATCAATCAGGCTGATGTCGCTGCTTCTTTCCAGAAAGCAGTGGTGGACGTTTTGGTAGAACACTCGATGGATGCTGTAAAACGGTATCATGTGGACAAATTTGCGATTGCAGGAGGTGTTGCGTCAAACAGCCATCTGCGGGCGGCACTGGAGAGTGCGTGCAGCAAACAGGGTGTGAAGTTTTACAGACCATCTCCGATTTTGTGTACGGATAATGCTGCAATGATCGGAGCAGCAGGATATTATGAGTATTTAAAGGGAGTCCGGCATGGCTGGGACTTAAACGCGGTGCCGAACCTGAAACTGGGAGAGAGAATCTGATGAAAAAAACATTCTGTACGGCAATCGTACTGGCAGCAGGCTCCGGGAAAAGAATGGGGACAAAGATTGCAAAGCAGTATCTCGAAATAGACGGGAAACCGCTTCTGTACTATACGCTCCTTGCTTTTGAACGTTCCCCGCGGATTGATAAGATCATACTGACTGTCGGCAGCGAAGAACAGATTTCCTATTGTCAGGAGACTATTCTGCGTCCCTATGGCTTTCAGAAGGTTGCTTCGGTTATCACAGGTGGAAAAGAACGCTATGATTCCGTCTGGATGGGACTGAAGGCGGTAAAGGGCGATCTGCCAAAAGAAGCGACAGAGGGAATTGTGTTTATTCACGATGGAGCAAGACCAATGGTATCGGAGGATATTCTGGAACGGTGTTTTCAGGATGCCCAAAAATATAATGCGTGTGTTGCCGCAGTGCCGGTAAAGGATACGATTAAAATTGCGGATGAAAACGGCTTTGCGGAAACGACACCCCGCAGGGATCGCGTATGGCAGGTGCAGACACCTCAAACATTTTCGTTTGGGTTGATTTATGATGCCTATGCCCAACTTGCAGCACAAAAAGATACTCTGGCGGAAAAAGGAATCAAAATTACAGATGACGCGATGGTGGTGGAGACGTTTACAGATCATCAGGTGAAACTGACTGAGGGAAGCTACCGCAATCTGAAAGTGACTACACCGGAAGATCTTCCGCTTGCAGAAAAATATCTGCACAGTTAAAGGATTTGGACATGTTTTTTCTAGGTCGGGAACCGGCTGTTTTCAACAAAAAATCGGCTTTTTACAAAAAAAGTAAAAAAAATGAAAAAGAGTGTTGACATTCCTGTAAAGCTCTGATAGAATACATCTTGCGCTGATGAAGCGCGGCAAGTTCAAAAGATGAGCCGAATGACCCGGAGAGGTATCGAAGCGGTCATAACGAGGCGGTCTTGAAAACCGTTTGTCCGAAAGGGCGCGTGGGTTCGAATCCCACCCTCTCCGTTAGATTCCAGCAAATAGTCTTGCGGAGCATGGCTGTGGATGGAATCCTCCAGATACAATCGCGAGATTGTCATATTGGTAAATGTGAATCAGCACATGGAGAAGTACCCAAGATGGCTGAAGGGACACCCCTGGAAAGGGTGCAGGTCGTTAATAGCGGCGCGAGGGTTCAAATCCCTCCTTCTCCGTTCGCTCAACTTGATTGGGCAATGAACTTTGAAAAAAGTTCAAAAAGTTCTTGACAAGCCAAACTGCTTATGATAAACTCAATAAGCTGTCTGAGCGACAGGAACGAAAGTTCTTCTGGAAATACTTCCAATAAGAAGAACAGCACCTTGACAAATAAACAGTAATGCAACCCTGAAAATTCCAAACAGAACAAAAA
>NZ_JAOQJY010000015.1:0-745 GCF_025567525.1 Gallintestinimicrobium propionicum
GGGCGGAGGTTCACATACTGGACGATGAAGCGGCGGCGAGGGCGTATATCGAACAGATGTGGGCGGAAGCCATGACGGTTTATCGCAGTGGGAAGTATAAGCTGTCATTCAGCATGGAAATGAACCGATACCTGAACGCCCACCAGCAGGACTTTATGCAGGAAGACACACAGGCCGGCATGATCTACGCCTATTTGGAGGACTACACCGGCGACAGGGTATGTTCCAAGCAGCTTTATGAGGAAGCGCTGGGGAACTTAAATTCCCCGGCAGACTGGGAGACACGGGCAATCTGCGAGATTATGAATACCGGCATTGCGGGCGGCATCATACAGGGCTGGGTAGCCTACAAAAGCCCGAAGCGGTATAAGAAATACGGTTCTCAAAAAGGCTGGGAGCGTGTCAACCAAGCTCCGCCGGAGGGGGACGGTTTTCAGGAAATCACGGAAGAAGAAGCCCGGCAAATGGAACTTCCATTCTGAAAAGCCACCGGTTGACAGTTTGGTTGACGCTTTGGTTGACAGCCGGTTGACGGGGAAAAGCCTGATATTTGGGGCATTTCTCTCCTTTGTCAACCATGTCAACCAAGAAATCAAAGAAAAAGTAAAAAGTAATAATAGAGCGCCTATGGATTGTTTTCAAAGTCTTTTCTGCCGGTTGACACGGTTTGGTTGACACGGAGACAGTCTGCGGCTGTACACCTGTCTGACATTCCCTTGTCGGGCATATTTCATTTATGGAGGTA
>NZ_JAOQJY010000015.1:1072-1568 GCF_025567525.1 Gallintestinimicrobium propionicum
TTTCTTTTAGAAGGAGGATTTTTAACCGTGAAACAACCATATAATACAACGATTTATAACACTGCACTATATTTGAGATTGAGCCGTGACGATGAATTACAGGGGGAAAGCGGCAGTATCCAGACCCAGCGCATGATGCTTAGACAGTATGCCGCAGAGCATGGGCTGACCGTTGTAGACGAGTACATTGACGACGGATGGAGTGGGACAAATTTCGAGCGTCCAAGTTTCCAAAGGATGATTGATGACATCGAAGACGGGAAAATCAACTGCGTTGTCACAAAGGACTTATCCCGTCTGGGAAGAAACTATATCCTGACCGGTCAGTACACGGAAATCTATTTCCCCAGCAAGGGAGTACGCTACATTGCCATCAATGACAATGTGGACACCATCAACGGAGAAAGCGAGCTTGCACCGTTCTTAAACATCCTGAATGAAATGCACGCCCGACAGACCAGCAAAAAGGTCAAGGCTGCCATGCACACAAGATTTG
>NZ_JAOQJY010000015.1:1818-2357 GCF_025567525.1 Gallintestinimicrobium propionicum
CGCAGAAAAAGCCTATGCGTGGACGATAGCACAGGTCAAGAGCATTTTGAAAGAGGAAACCTACATCGGTCACAGCATTCACAACAAGCAGAGCAACATTTCATTCAAGAACAAGAAAAAGGTGCGGAAGCCGCAGGAAGAATGGTATCGTGTGGAAAATACCCACGAAGCCATCATTTCTGAAGAAGTGTTCCAAAAAGTTCAGGAGCTGATTGCAAGCAGACGCAGGAAACGCAGAAACGGTACGACACAGATTTTCGCAGGATTGATAAAATGTGCAGACTGCGGATGGTCTTTAGCCTATGGGGAAAACAAGCAGAATAAGAACCCATACGGGTACTACCATTGCAGCAAGAACGGGCAGGGATTACGCCAGTGTTCCATGCACTATATCCGCTATGATGTACTGTATGCCTATGTGCTTGCAAGACTGCAATACTGGTCTATGCTGGCACAGAAAGACGAGGACAAGCTGCTGAAACGCCTGCTCAATGCCAGCGACAGGGAAAGAAACTCTGCGAAGAAAAAGCAGGCTGCGG
>NZ_JAOQJY010000015.1:2698-6832 GCF_025567525.1 Gallintestinimicrobium propionicum
ATAACCGTCCACGAAGCTGTCAAGGGCGAGGACGGAAGCCGTGAACAGGAAGTAGAAATCTACTACCGCTTCATCGGCAAAATCGACTGACCTTTCTTTTTTACCCAACAATATCTTTAATTAAGGGAGACGGGAGAATCTTTACCTGATATTGAGAAGTGTAAACTCCTGGCAGAAGTATTGGATGTAAGTCTGGATGATTTGGTAAATTATGACAGAGAAAACAGCAATGATCTTGGCCTGGGTGTTCCGCCAAAGGGAAAGCATGTTTTTGGAATCACGAAAGTGGGAGAGAAAGGTCAGATTGTGATACCGGCAAAAGCAAGAAAAATATTTGATATTCAGCCAGGGGATAATCTGATCCTATTGGGCGATGAAAGTCAGGGAATTGCTATTATCAAAGAAAAAAGACTAGTGGAGATATTAAACGGAAATGAATGATAAGCCCTGCGTCCGTGAACACCAACCCAATGCACTAAAACATTCAAACTCATTCAAAAACAGCCTTAAAACGTCAAAATAGACAAAAATGAATTTGCATTTTTGCGAACGAACACGATTGAATTTGAACGAGTTCGGCGATACAATAAACTTAACAAAAGCGAAGAAGAAAGGAGGAGGGCAGATGATCTACACGGTAACGTTTAACCCGTCGCTTGACTATATCGTAGGGGTTGACGATTTCAGATTAGGAGCTACGAACCGCACATCCTATGAACAGATGCTTGCCGGCGGAAAAGGAATCAATGTGTCCTATGTTTTGAAAAATCTCGGTTTTGAAAGCACAGCATTCGGATTTCTGGCAGGCTTTGTCGGAGAGGAAATCAGACGGAAGGTTGCGGCAGATGGCATCCATGCGGATTTTCTGACACTTTCAGAGGGAGTATCCCGAATCAATGTGAAACTGAAAAACATTGACGGGACGGAGATTAACGGAATGGGACCGGACATCGCGGCGGATCAGGTTTCGGCGCTTCGGGAGAAGATCAATCAGTTAAAGGCGGGTGACATTCTCGTGCTCGCGGGAAGCATTCCGCAGTCCATGCCGGATACGATTTACATGGACATCATGGCGGATCTGCAGGACAAAGGCGTTGAAATCGCAGTCGATGCGACGCGGGATTTGTTGATGAATGTACTTCCCTATCGCCCGTTTTTAATCAAGCCAAACAACCATGAGTTGGGTGAGATTTTCGGCGTAGAGCTTAAAAAAAGGGAAGAGGTCATCCCTTATGCGAAAAAGCTGCAGGAGAAAGGCGCGAAAAACGTCCTCGTATCCATGGCAGGAGAAGGTGCTGTGCTGATTGACGAGAACGGGCGCGAATATATGAGCCCTGTGCCGAAGGGAAAGGTTGTCAACGCGGTTGGCGCAGGAGACTCGATGGTAGCGGGCTTTATCGCAGGATACCTTGAAAAAAAGGATTACGAATATGCATTCCACATGGGGATTGCATCCGGAAGCGCGAGCGCATTTTCCGAACAGCTTGCGACCCGGGCTGAAGTCGAAGCATTGTTGAAAACAATACATTCCGCAGGATAAGCGGTTTAAGAACGGAGGAGTTATGAGAATTCCGGACTTGCCAATATGAGCGGCTCCAGCAAGATCCTGCTCGGCTTTATCCTGGGCGGTATGATGTCTGTTGATATGGGCGGACCGTTCAACAAAGCGGCATATGTATTTGGAACCGCTTCGATTGCGGCAGGCAACTACGATATTATGGCAGCAGTTATGATCGGCGGAATCTTTGTATTCCCGGTTGTTGGAAACGCGATGATGTATCTGGTAGCGCTCGTGATCGGAACGATTGTATCAACCGCACTCCTTGGATTACTGAAAAAGAAAGTTGCCTGAAACGGTTCCGATGGATAAAAAAGAATAGCTTTTTACGCTCAAAGGAAAGGAAGACGTCACATTGGATGGACATCACATGATGTTGTATGCTAACATAGGAAGCACCGGGGATCCTGCGATGGTGTGAAAACGGCGCGGTCAGCCCGCGTACACAAACGTGATCGAAATGGAGATATTATGTTAACAGAAAAACGTCAGGAACAAATTGTACGGCTGGTATATGAGCGGGAGAGCATTACAGTAGCGGAGCTGAAGGAAATTCTCCACAGTTCGGAATCGACGATCCGGCGTGATATCATTGCGCTTGATCAGGAGGGCAGGCTGACAAAGGTGTTCGGCGGGGCGATTGCACTGCGTACAGCCCAGATTGTCAACAAAGAACTTTCGATGGTGCAGAAAAAAGATCTCCAGACTGCAGAAAAACAGGCGATCGCGCGTTACGCCGCGTCGCTGATCGAGCGGGATGACTGCGTTTATCTGGACGCCGGAACATCGACCGGCTGGATGATCGAATATATCCGCGAAGCACAGGCAACCTATGTGACGAACGCGCTGTCCCATGCAAAGCGGCTCGCGGACAAGGGCTTCCATGTGATTTTGATCGGAGGGGAGCCAAAAAGCTCAACGGATGCGATCGTTGGCGCGGAAGCAGTTGTAAATCTCCAGAAATACCATTTCAGCAAGGGATTTTTCGGGACGAACGGCGTAGAACAAAACGGCGGCTTTACGACGCCGGACGCGAGGGAAGCGATGGTCAAGCAGACTGCGGTGAAAAATACGCAGCTCGCAAACCGCTATTTCCTGGCGACGTCTTCCAAATTCGGGAAAGTGTACGCCGTAACCTTCGCAGGCTTCGAGGGCGGAGTGATCCTGACGGAAGCGTCTGTGCAGGAAAGTCTGCCGAAGAGCGTCAGGGTTGTCAATGTGAACCAACCGGAACAATAAATTCCTGTCTGCGCAGGCACAGAGCAATAGAAGGGAGATTTTATCGCATGAAGGTTATGTTTGTAAATGGAAGCAGCCACCTCCACGGAACCACCATGGCAGCGATTGAAGAGATGGAAAAGGTATTCCGTGCAGAGGGGATTGAAACGGAGGTCATTCAGGTCGGCGGTAAGCCGATCGCAGATTGCTTGCAGTGCAATGTCTGTGGAAAGACCGGAAAATGTGTGTTTACAGATGACGGTGTGAATGAATTTGTGGAAAAGGCAAAGGATGCGGATGGCTTTGTGTTCGCAACGCCAGTCTATTTTGCACACCCGAGCGGACGCATTTTCGATTTCCTGGATCGCGCATTTTACAGCAGTAACAGTTATGAAAACTTCAAATTCAAGCCCGGCGCAGCAGTCGCAATCGCAAGAAGAGGCGGGACGACGGCTTCGCTGGACGCGTTGAACAAATATTTCGGAATCGCACAGATGCCGACCGCAGGATCGACTTACTGGAATATGGTGCACGGGCTGACGGCGGAGGACGCGCCGAAGGACGAAGAGGGTATGCAGACGATGCGCAACCTTGCCAAAAATATGATTTGGATGATGCGTTGCTTTGAAGCAGGCAAAAAAGCAGGCGTTCCGTATCCCGATACCGAGAAACAGTTTTGCACGAATTTTATCCGCTAAAAAAGACATATGTCGGAGCAGACAAAAAGAAAAGCTTTGCATAATTCCTCCTGTTTTCCGCATACTACCCACATCACACAAATTATGGAAAGTATGTAGGAAGCAGGAGGAACTTTTTTATATGAAAGCAACAGGAATTGTCCGTCGGATTGATGACCTCGGACGCATCGTAATCCCGAAGGAAATTCGCAGAACGCTGCGGATTCGGGAAGCGGACCCGCTGGAAATCTTTACCGACCGGGAGGGAGAAATCATCCTGAAAAAATATTCTCCGATCGGGGAAATGACGACCTTTGCCAGGCAATATGCAGAAAGCCTTGCACAGGTCTCCGGGCATACGGTTTTGATTGCGGATCGGGATCAGTTTATCGCGGCGGCAGGAGGCTGCCGAAATCTGATTGGAAAACCGCTGAGCCGGGAAATGGAGCAGCAGATCGAAAGCCGCCAGATTGTTCTTGCGACACGTGGAGACCGCACCTTTGTGCAGATCGCTCCGGAAGGCGTGGAGGAATATGTCTGCGAAGCAATCAGCCCGATTAACTGTGAGGGAGACGTGATTGGCGCGGTGGTTTTGCTGGGGCAGAGCAAAACGCCCGGTATGGGGGAAGTGGAACGAAAGCTGATTCAGTCTGCGTCCGGATTTCTTGGGCGGCAGATGGG
>NZ_JAOQJY010000015.1:7108-23473 GCF_025567525.1 Gallintestinimicrobium propionicum
ATCTGCATTCTGCAATTGTCCCCACTGCAATCGTCAACGCCTGCACCATAAGTTCAAGACTCATACTGGGAGCATTGGAAACGGCGGCAGCAGCCTGATCGGGCAGATAGGGAACATGGATAAAACCGCAGCGTGCAGAGTTTCCTTTTTCTGCCTGCGAGCTTTCATATAACGCAGCATAGAGCAGGTTGTTGCATACATAAGTCCCGGCGGAGTAGGAGAGCGCAGCGGGAATCCCGGCTGCGCGGAGCCGATCTACGATCTGCCTGGTAGGAATCGTCGCAAAAAAGGCGTCAGGCGCGCTGTCAACAACCGGCTGGTCGTGCGGCTGGAAGCCTGCGTTATCGGGGGTGCGGGCGTCCCGCAGATTGATGGCGACGCGTTCGATCTGAATGGATGGGCTGCCGCCGAACTGTCCGACACAGAGGATGGCATTCGGCTGATGTGCGTCGATTGCATCCTTGAGCGCAGCAATGGAAGCTTCAAATTCGGTCGGGATTTCGCATTTGATGATATCTGCGCCTGCGATCGAATCGTCCAGAGCGCGGACGGCTTCCCAGGAGGGATTGATGGTTTCCCCGCCGAACGGAGTAAAACCGGTTACGAGAATTTTCATGAGTGTGGGATTCCTTTTCTGTAATTATTTTATTCATATTATAAATCCAACCGACCGGGTTTGCAAACCGCCGTGAAAGCGTCGCTGCAGGATTCCGTGTGCATTTGTTTGCATCCCTGTATCCTCTGTGCTATACTGTATACGGGTTTTTACGAGAAAACGAGGAAATTAACATGAAAACAATCGTAGTTACACTGGATAAAGAACATCCGGATGGGGAA
This sequence comes from Gallintestinimicrobium propionicum, assembly GCF_025567525.1. NCBI lineage: Bacteria > Bacillati > Bacillota > Clostridia > Lachnospirales > Lachnospiraceae > Gallintestinimicrobium > Gallintestinimicrobium propionicum. The sequence continues at coordinate 7,946 of NZ_JAOQJY010000015.1, forward strand.
GCGATTCTTCGGGCAGGCGAGATCATCAAAGCCGGCGGGCTGGTGGCGTTTCCGACAGAGACGGTCTACGGACTGGGCGGAGATGCGCTGAATCCGGAATCGTCACGGAAAATTTATGCGGCGAAGGGACGTCCGTCTGACAACCCGCTGATCGTGCACATTTGCCGGTGGGAAGATATTTACAAAATCGCGGATCCGGTTCCGGAAATCGCGCAGCGTCTGGCAGCGCGCTTTTGGCCGGGACCCCTGACGATGATTTTGAATAAAACCGCGCTTGTACCCAAAGAAACGACAGGCGGTCTGGATACGGTAGCGGTGCGGTTCCCGTCCGATTCCATTGCGCAGCGCTTTATCTGCGCGGCGGGGGGATTTGTTGCAGCGCCGAGCGCCAATACGTCCGGCAGACCGAGCCCGACGCTGGCGCAGTATGTAAAAGAGGACATGGACGGCAGGATCGAGATGATCTTAGACGGCGGCGAGGAAGTCGGCATTGGTCTGGAATCTACGATCGTAGACCTGACTGGAGACATTCCGATGATCCTGCGCCCGGGTTATGTGACGCAAAAGATGCTGGAAGAGGTTGCAAATCAGGTGGACGTTGACAAGACGATTTTGGATGCAAACTGCCATTTAAGACCTAAGGCACCCGGAATGCGTTACCGTCACTATGCACCGAAGGGAGACCTGACCATTATCGAGGGTGCGCAGGACGCGGTGAAGGAAGCCATCTGTGAAAAAAGCCGTCAGGCAACGGCAGACGGGCACCGCGTGGGTATCATCGCAACGGACGAGACAATGGAAGCCTACCGTCAAAACAGCAATGCGGCGAGTATCAAAAGCGTTGGGAGCCGTCTGGACGAAGCAGCGGTCGGCAGAAGCCTTTACCGGATTCTGCGGGAATTCGACGATGAAAATCTGGACATCCTGTTTTCGGAATCTTTTGCGGAAAGTGGCTTTGGACAGGCAATTATGAACCGGCTGCTAAAGGCGGCAGGTCATCATGTAGAACAGGTATGAGGAGGAAGATTGAAAAATAAAATTTTTCAATCTCGAGATTTGTGTCTGCGCGCACTTGACACAAACTCGGCATGCGCAAAAAGCGTGCGCAGAAATGGGAGGAAGAAAAATGATAGCATTGGCAAGTGACCACGGTGGATATGAACTGAAACAGAAGGTGATCGGATATCTGGAGGCAAATGGCTATACGTGCCATGATTTCGGCTGCTACAGTCTGGAATCCTGTGATTATCCGGAGTTTGGACGTGCTGCAGCAGAAGCAGTTGCAAAGGGCGAATGTGAAAAGGGAATCGTCATCTGTACAACCGGTATTGGTATTTCGATCGTTGCCAACAAGGTTCCCGGTATCCGCTGCGGACTTTGCGCAGACACCTATTCCGCAAAAATGACAAGAGAGCATAACGATGCAAATATGCTGGCAATGGGCGCTGGAATTGTCGGACCGAACCTGGCTCTGTCAATCGTAGAGACGTTTTTAAATACACCATTTTCCGGCGATGAAAAGCATGTCAGAAGAATCAATAAGATTGAAGAAGAAGTAAAATAATGGTATGATGTTGGGAACATAAAACGAAGGAGGACAATGAAAATGTCAAAGGTAATGGTAATGGATCATCCCCTGATCCAGCACAAGATCGGTCTGATCCGCAAAAAGGAAACGGGTACAAAGGATTTCAGAGAGACGATCAGCGAAATCGCAATGATGATCTGCTATGAAGCGACCAGACATCTGGAACTGGCAGATGTGCAGATTGAGACTCCCATCTGCAGCACAACAGTAAAAGAGATCAAAGGACGTAAAATGGCCATTGTTCCGATCCTGCGTGCAGGACTGGGTATGGTAGATGGTGCGCTCAAAATGATCCCGGCAGCAAAGATCGGTCATATCGGCCTGTACCGCGACCCTGAGACATTAAAGCCTGTAGAATATTACTGTAAGCTTCCGGCTGACTGCGCAGAAAGAGAAGTTTTCGTTGTTGACCCGATGCTGGCAACCGGCGGCTCTTCCGTAGCAGCAATTCGCATGCTGAAAGAAAAAGGCTGTAAGAAGATCCATTTTCTGTGTATCATTGCAGCTCCTGAGGGCGTAAAGGCAATGCAGGAAGCACATCCTGACGTAGACGTTTATATTGGCGCACTGGATGAGCACTTAAACGAGCACGGCTATATCGTACCCGGTCTGGGCGATGCCGGCGACAGAATTTTTGGCACCAAATAAAACCGGATTTTTATAAGGAGGGTGTATGAAGCGGGAGGATTATATTTCCTGGGATGAATATTTTATGGGAGTAGCCAAGCTCGCGGGAATGCGCTCCAAAGATCCCGGTACGCAGGTCGGGGCATGTATTGTGGGGCAGGACAACAAAATCCTTTCCATGGGGTATAACGGCTTTCCGATCGGCTGCTCTGATGATGAATTTCCCTGGGAGCGGGAGGGGGATACGTTAAAGACGAAGTATCCTTATGTGACGCACAGCGAGCTGAATGCCATTCTAAACTACCGCGGCGGAAGCCTGGCTGGGGCGAAACTCTATGTGACGCTTTTTCCCTGTAATGAATGCGCAAAAGCGATCATCCAGAGCGGAATCCGGGAAGTGATTTACGATTGTGACAAGTATGCGGAAACCCCGTCTGTCCGGGCATCCAAGCGGATGTTTCGGGCAGCGGGCGTGGCGTACAGACCTTACAGCAGAAGCGGACGGACCGTAAAGATGGAGCTTTGATGAGAGGGACAAAACGGGGATTCCGAAGAACAATTGCCAGCCTGCTTGTTTTTTCTCTCTGTATCGCTGCAGTTCCAGCGCTGCCGGCAAGGGCGGACAATAAGATCAATGAGCTGCAGAATCAGATCAAGGAAGAACAGAAAAAACAGAACGATACGAAGGACCAGAAAAAACAGACGGAAAACAATATCAATTCCCTGAACAATGTAAAAACCTCCCTGCAGGGGGAGTTAAACGGTCTGACGGATGACCTGACGCAGATCAGCAGCCGGCTGGAAGAAATCGAACAGAATATTATCGACAAGAACCAGGAAATTTCCGATACGCAGGAAAAGCTGGAGCAGGCGAAGGAGACGGAGAGCAGCCAGTATGCGGCGATGAAGCAGCGGCTGCGTTATCTTTACCGTGACAATAACCGCACGTATTATGAGATTTTATTCAGTGCGATGACGTTTTCTGAACTGCTGAACCAGAGTATTTATGTGGAAAAGCTCCATGAGTACGACCACAGGATGCTTTTGAACTACAAAGCGCAGCGGGAAGCGATTGAAGAGATGGAGGCGAAGCTGGAGGAGGAAAAGGCGCAGTTAGATGATCTGCAGGCTCAGGCAAAGGAGCAGCAGGCGAGTATCATGACGAGCGTCAACAACACCAAAAACAGCATCAGCGCCTACAGCGGACAGATTGCGGAAGCACAGGCCCAGGCGGACGCCCTTGGCAATCAGATTGCAGAGCAGGACAAAAATATTGCAGCCCTCAAAAAACAGCTGCAGGAGGAAATCGCAAAATCCCGTCTTGCTGCGAAATCGGCATGGAGGGACATTTCCGAGGTGAGCTTTGCAGAGGGTGACCGGTATCTTCTGGCAAACCTGATCTACTGCGAAGCGGGCAACCAGCCCTATGCAGGGCAGGTTGCAGTCGGGGCGGTGGTCATCAACCGTGTGCTGAGCTCGGTCTATCCGAACACAGTATCCGGCGTAATTTACCAATATAAGCAGTTTGCACCGGTTCTGGACGGACATCTGGCGATTGCACTTGCAAACGACAGCGCGACGGCGGCATGTTATAAGGCAGCAGATGAAGCGATGTCCGGCTATACAAACGTCGGACGCTGCGTATATTTCAGAACGCCGATTGAAGGTCTGACCGGCATGCAGATTGGCGGGCATATTTTCTACTAAAAGCGGCTGAAATTGCAGATGGTCAGCAGACGGTAATTGAAAGCTCTGTGCTGTTTATGCAGCTGCTATGGAATCTAAAATTTTTATAAACAGACAGATGACAGGATATGTTTGAAAATCTGTCAAAAACAGCAGGAATTTCTGCAGATTTCACAACTGCAAAAATCCTGCTGTTTTTTCATGCCTGCTTATTGCATAAAATGGACGGAAAAACGCGCGAAAACGTCGGGGAAAATGCCAGAAACTATTAAGACAATGACAAGAAAACAGGTGGACAAGAAAGCGTAAAATGGGTATAATGGTAGACAGGGATTTCTCCAAAATGGCAGCTTAAAAAGAGCCAGGCAGAGCGAAAATCTCTTAAAAAACCGGTGCATGGCAGGAGGATTTTTGTGGCAAAGCACTCCTTTAACAAAACTGTCTGGCAGTGTCTGACGCTGATTTCACAGTTCGGAATTATGATGCTTGTTCCCACGGGCATGATGTTCGCCCTCGGCTACTGGCTGGATGGCAGGCTCGGGACGCAGTTTTTTGCAATTGTGCTGTTTTTTGTTGGCGTTTTGGCGGGATTTGGGAATATTTATCGGCTGGCGCGGCAAATTTATCAGAAGAAGGACAAAAAGGACAGGAAATGAGAAATTTTTTCAAAAAGATCGATGAAACCGTCCGGGAGATGTGGCTCGGCACTTTTTTGTGGGGATGTCTGTGCGAGCTGGTGTCCGTCTGGTGGGTAAAGGACAGGCTGTACAGCGGTCTTGGCATCCTGATCGGGATGCTGCTTGCCATGGCAGGAATCTGGCACATGTGGAAGGTGCTGGATACAGCGCTGGAGCTCGGGGACGGCGCACAGAAATATGCGGTGTCGAAGAATCTTCTCCGGTATGCTGTGGTTTTGGTCGTGTTTGCAGTCCTGATGCTGACACATTTTGCAGACCCTCTAGCGGCGTTTGCAGGTTTGATGGGAATGAAAGCTTCGGCTTATCTGCAGCCTTTTATACGCGGATACAAAGAAAAGAAGAGGAGGTGAGACGATGACGAATGGTATTTTGCTAAATGGTTCGGCTGACATTGATTTTATGATTCACGGCGTCTTTCCCTATCAGTTTTTCGGACAGACGGTGTGGATTACCACAACCCATATCTGTCTCCTGATCGTACTTTTGCTGATCCTTGCGTTTGCGATTGCGGCAAACCGGGCGATGAAGCATGCTTCTGAAGTACCGGGATTTTTCCAGAACATCGTGGAGCTTGTGGTGGAAAAGCTGGACGGCATGGTAAAAATGGTTATGGGAAAGAATGCGGCGAAGTTCGCAAACTATATTGGAACCATATTCATTTTTATCCTGATCAGCAACTTTTCCGGTCTGCTGGGGTTACGTCCGCCGACGGCGGATTACGGCGTTACCCTGCCGCTCGGTCTGGCAACCTTTACGCTGATTCATTACAACAAGCTGAAGCATAAGAAGTTAAAGGGAGCGCTGGCAGAGCTGTGCGATCCGTGGCCAATCTGGGCGCCGATCAATATTATCGGTTATATTGCAGTTCCGGTTTCGCTGTCTTTGCGTCTGTTTGCCAATGTGCTTTCCGGCGTTGTTATGATGGCGCTGGTATACGGACTTCTGCGGGTGATCGCAATCGGCTGGCCTGCAGTGCTGCATGTGTACTTCGATCTGTTTTCGGGAGCAATTCAGACCTACGTGTTCTGTATGCTGACGATGACATACCTTTCTGATGCCATCGGAGAGGAAGGATAAACGAAAATACCAAAACTGTAACACAACAGAAGAATGGAGGATTTATCATGGAATTCAATGAAAACTTTATCTTAGGCTGTTCTGCAATCGGCGCAGGTCTGGCGGTTATCGCCGGTATCGGACCTGGTGTAGGTCAGGGTATCGCAGCTGGTCACGCTGCTGCTGCAGTTGGCAGAAACCCGGGTGCAAAATCCGATATCACCTCGACCATGCTGCTTGGTCAGGCGGTTGCCGAGACAACCGGTCTGTATGGTCTGCTGATTGCGATGCTGCTGCTGTTTGTAAAACCTCTGCTTCCCTGATAAGAGAATATTTCAAGAAGGAAGGAGGAGGGAAGAGTGCATAATTTAAACGCAGTATTGCTTGCAGCAGAAATGGAGCCCAGACTGTTTGATCTGGATTTCCAGCTGCTTGCGGATTCCCTGCTTACGATCATCGCTGTATTCGTGCTGTTTATTGCATTGTCCTATCTGCTCTTTAATCCTGCCCGCAAATTTATGCAGGACAGACAGAATAAGATCGCAGGGGAACTGGATCATGCAAAGACAGCCCAGGAGGACGCCGAAAAGCTGAAAGCAGATTACGAAGCCAGACTTGCCAATGTGGACAAAGAGGCGGATGAGATCTTGAGCGCAGCAAGAGCGAAAGCACTGGCGAATGAAGCGGACATTGTGGCGAAGGCGCGGGAGGAAGCCTCTCGTATTATTGCCCATGCGCATGTGGAAGCCGAACTGGAAAAGAAAAAAGCGGCGGATGAAATTAAGCAGGAGATGGTTGGTCTGGCAATGGATGCGGCTGGCAAGTTTGTCAGAGTTTCCATGGATGACAGAACCAAGAACGCTCTGATTGAAGAGACTCTTGCAGAAATAGGAGAAAATACATGGCTAAGCTAGTGTCACAGGTCTATGCGGAAGCACTGTTTGGCCTGGGCGTAGAGAATGGTCTGCTGGATACGCTTCTGGAGGAGCTAAACGGCATGTGTGAAATTTTAGGGAAAAATCCCCAATTTGTGACACTGCTTGGACATCCGGAGCTGGATCAGAAGGAAAAAACAGCGGTCTTTGACCGGGTATTTGACGGTAAAATCAGCAAAGAACTGAACGGATTTTGCCATCTTCTTCTGGAAAAAGGCAGATTTGGCGAGCTGTTTGCGATCCGTGAGGATTACGAACGCCGCTGTCTGGCTTATCATAAAATCGGAGTCGTGTATGTAACCAGTGCAGAAGAACTTTCGGATACTCAGAAGGAGAACATCCGTCAGAAACTTTTGGCTACGACTGACTTTGTATCGCTGCAGATTCATTATCAGGTGGATGCTGCGCTGATCGGCGGACTCAAGATCCAGATCGGCGACCGTGTTGTAGACAGCAGCATCCAGAACAGGCTGAAACGGATGAAAGACAGCCTGATGCGTGTGTCTTTATCCTGAAGCGGACTTACGCAGCAGAAAGAATAACGGGAAGGAAAATCTGTTCCCGTATCCTAGGAAGGGAGTAAAATCCATGAATTTAAGACCTGAGGAAATCAGTTCTGTTATTAAAGAACAGATTGAGCGATATGCCTCCAGGCTGGAAGTATCGGATGTCGGTACCGTTATCTGGGTAGCGGACGGCATTGCCAGAATCCATGGACTGGAGAATGCGATGCAGGGTGAGCTGCTGGCATTCCCCAATGATGTATTCGGCATGGTGCTGAATCTGGAGGAGGACAACGTAGGTGCTGTACTGCTTGGTGCGGGCAGCATCAGTGAGGGTGATCAGGTCCGGACAACAGGACATGTAGTTGAGGTTCCGGCGGGCGATGCGCTGCTGGGACGTGTTGTAAATGCGCTGGGTCAGCCTATCGATGGCAAGGGACCCGTGCAGACGGATGCCTACCGCAAAATCGAGCGTGTGGCAAGCGGCGTTATTACCCGTAAATCCGTAGATACCCCTCTTCAGACCGGAATCAAGGCAATCGATTCCATGGTTCCGATCGGACGCGGACAGCGTGAGCTGATTATCGGCGACAGACAGACAGGTAAAACCGCAATTGCCATCGACACCATCATCAACCAGAAGGGCCAGGGCGTAAAGTGTATTTATGTCGCCATCGGCCAGAAGGCTTCTACCGTAGCTTCCATCGTAAATACGCTGGAGGAGTACGGCGCTATGGCATATACGACTGTCGTAGCTTCCACTGCAAGTGAGCTTGCTCCGCTGCAGTACATCGCACCGTATGCAGGCTGTGCAATGGGTGAAGAATGGATGGAAAAGGGAGAAGATGTGCTGGTCGTTTATGACGATTTAAGTAAGCATGCGGCTGCATACCGTACACTCTCCCTGCTGTTAAAGCGTCCGCCTGGCCGTGAGGCTTATCCTGGTGATGTCTTCTATCTGCATTCCAGACTTCTGGAGCGTGCAGCAAGAATGAATGACGAGCATGGCGGCGGTTCCCTGACTGCATTGCCGATCATTGAGACACAGGCAGGAGATGTTTCTGCATACATCCCGACCAACGTTATTTCTATTACGGATGGTCAGATTTATCTGGAAACGGAAATGTTCCATGAGGGCTTCCGTCCTGCAGTCAACGCCGGTCTGTCCGTATCCCGTGTAGGCGGTTCTGCACAGATCAAGGCGATGAAGAAGATTGCAGCGCCGATCCGTGTCGAGCTGGCACAGTACCGTGAGCTGGCGGCCTTCTCCCAGTTTGGTTCCGAGCTGGATGCTGATACCCGCGAAAAGCTGGCACAGGGCGAGAGAATCCGGGAGGTATTAAAGCAGCCTCAGTATCAGCCCATGCCGGTAGAATACCAGGTTATCACGCTGTATGTGGCAACCGGAAAATATCTGCTGGATGTAGAGGTTGACCAGATTACCCGGTTCGAACAGGAATTTTTCACATTCCTCGATAAGAAATATCCGGAAGTTCCAAAGGCGATCCGCACCGAGAAAGTGATTTCTGACGAGACGGATGCACTTCTGAAAAAGGCGATCACAGAGTTTAAGGCAGAATTCAAATAGGATGGAGAAGGGCAGGTGACAGGACATGGCTTCCATGAGAGACATTAAGAGAAGAAGAAGCAGTATCCAGAGCACCGGACAGATCACCAGGGCAATGAAGCTGGTTGCCACCGTCAAGCTGCAGAAGGCACGGGAAAAGGCGGAGCATACCAGACCTTATTCCGATGGGGTTTATCAGACCATGCAGTCCATCCTGGAGCGTTCTGCCGGGATCAGCCATCCGTATCTGCAGGGCGGGGATAACCCGCGCAAGGCAGTGATCGTGATGACATCCAACCGCGGACTTGCGGGCGGCTATAATGCGAATGTGGTCAAGCTGATCACACAGGGAAATTTTGACCTGAAGGAGCTTGACATTTATGCTGTCGGCAAAAAGGGCAAGGACGCGCTGCAGCGTGCAGGCTGCAAGATCAGCCTGGACTGCTCGGATATCTGCGAGGAACCTACCTATGCGGATGCGGCTGCTTTGGGCAGACGCGTTCTGACAAGCTTTGCACAGGGCGAGGTAGGCGAAATCTGGCTGGCCTATACTTCTTTTATCAATACAGTTGTGCATGAACCCAGGCTGATCCGTCTGCTTCCGGTTTCGAAAGAGGACGTGGATGAAAAGGTGGAACGGGAGGGTTCTGCAGGCTTAAAGCTTCAGATGAACTTTGAAGCGGAGGAAGAAAGCATTCTGGAAATGCTGATTCCCAAATATATGATCAGTATGATTTACGGCGGACTGCTGGAAGCAGCTGCCAGTGAAAACGGCGCGCGGATGCAGGCGATGGATTCTGCAACGGGCAATGCTGAGGAAATGCTGGAAGATCTGACGCTGCTGTACAACAGAGCGCGTCAGGGCGCGATCACCCAGGAGCTGACCGAAATTATCAGCGGTGCTGCGGCGATCGGCTAGCCGGCAGAATAGGAAACAAGGAGACAGTTTATGGCAGCAGAAAAAATTGGAAGGATCACACAGGTCATCGGTGCCGTACTGGATATTCGCTTCCAGGCGGGTGAGCTTCCGCTGATCAATGAGGCGATCCGGATTAAGCGTGAGGACGGCGGCGAGCTGGTTGCCGAAGTTTCCCAGCATCTGGGAGACGATACGGTAAGATGTATTGCCATGGGTTCGACAGACGGTCTGCGCAGAGGAATGGAAGCAATCGCAACCGGCGCTGCGATCAGTGTTCCGGTGGGAGAAAATACTCTGGGACGCATGTTCAACGTACTGGGTCAGCCGATTGACGAAAAACCGATGCCGGAGGGCGTCAGCTTTGAGCCGATTCACCGTAGCGCACCGAAATTTGAGGATCAGTCGACAAAAGCGGAAATGCTGGAAACCGGTATTAAAGTCGTTGACCTGCTTTGCCCCTATCAGAAGGGTGGTAAGACCGGTCTGTTCGGCGGCGCCGGCGTAGGCAAAACCGTACTGATTCAGGAGCTGATCCGTAATATTGCAACAGAGCACGGCGGCTACTCTGTATTTACCGGTGTAGGCGAGCGTACCAGAGAAGGCAATGACCTGTATTATGAAATGAAAGAATCCGGGGTTATCGATAAGACAACCATGGTATTCGGACAGATGAATGAGCCCCCCGGGGCAAGAATGCGCGTCGGCCTGACCGGTCTGACAATGGCAGAATATTTCCGTGATCAGGGCGGTAAGGATGTGCTGTTGTTTATTGATAATATTTTCCGTTTCACCCAGGCAGGTTCGGAGGTATCCGCTCTGCTGGGACGTATGCCCTCTGCGGTAGGGTATCAGCCTACACTGCAGACGGAAATGGGCGCTCTGCAGGAGCGTATCACATCCACCAAGAATGGTTCCATCACATCGGTTCAGGCAGTATATGTGCCTGCGGATGACCTGACGGACCCTGCACCGGCAACGACATTTGCTCATCTGGATGCGACAACAGTGCTTTCCCGTTCCATTGTAGAGCTGGGTATTTATCCTGCGGTTGATCCGCTGGAGTCTACCTCCCGCATTCTGGATCCCAGAATCGTCGGTGAGGAGCATTATCGTGTAGCCAGAGGCGTACAGGAGATTCTGCAGAAGTATAAAGAGCTGCAGGATATCATTGCGATCCTCGGTATGGACGAGCTTTCCGAAGAGGATAAGCTGGTTGTATCCAGAGCGCGTAAAGTACAGCGTTTCCTGTCTCAGCCTTTCTTTGTAGCTGGACAGTTTACCGGTCTGCCGGGCAAATATGTGCCGATTTCGGAGACCATCCGCAGCTTTTCCGAAATTCTGGAAGGCAAGCATGATGATATTCCGGAGAGCTACTTCCTGAATGCAGGAAGCATCGATGACGTGCTGGCGCGGGTACAGGAAAAATCCGCAGAGAAATGAGGTCGGCATGGCAGAGGAAAAAACCTTTCTGATCAAAATCATCACGCCGGAGCGTGTGTTCTATGAGGGAACAGCGATCATGGCAGAATTTAATACTTCGGAGGGAGAGATCGGTGTTTACGCCGGTCATATCCCCCTGACGGTAATTTTAAAGCCCGGTGTTTTGACCCTGACGGAAGAGTCTGGGAAGAAAAAGGCCGCGCTTCACACCGGTTTTGCAGAGATTTTGCCGGATCAGATTTCGATTCTGGCAGAAGCGGCAGAGTGGCCCGGTGAGATCGATATCAAAAGAGCAGAGGCTGCCCAGAAGAGGGCAGAAGAAAGACTGCAGGCCCATAACCCCGATACGGATATGGCGCGTGCGGAGACAGCTCTTTTACGAGCCGTTGCAAGAATTGAGGCGCTGCGTTGACAGCGCCTCTTTTTCCTAAAATAATATTGAAAAAAGCGGAAGCAGCTTAAAAATAGCTGCAAAACGAAAGAATAGATGGATGCAGCCTGTGGGAGGAAGATCATGCAGAAAAGAATTTTGGACATTTTGCAAAATACGCAGAAGGTAATTATCGGAAAAGAACGGGTGACGAAGCTGCTGCTGACTGCTTTGCTGGCGGATGGACATGTGCTTTTGGAGGACGTGCCCGGAACAGGGAAAACAAGACTTGCCAAAGCACTGGCTGCCAGTCTTGGAATTGAATTCGGAAGAATTCAGTTTACACCGGATATGCTTCCGGCGGATATCACAGGCTTACATATTTATGACAGAGAGAGCGGGAAATTTGTGCTGAACAAAGGACCTGTTTTTACTAATATTTTATTGGCAGACGAGATCAACCGCGCGACGCCTCGGACACAGGCGGGTCTTCTGGAGTGTATGGAGGAGCGTCAGGTCACTATCGACGGAAAAACACAGAAATTAGAGCCGCCGTTTTTCGTAGTGGCGACAGAAAATCCGGTGGAGACTGCAGGAACCTTCCCTCTTCCGGAAGCGCAGATGGACAGATTTCTGATGAAGCTGTCCATGGGGCTGCCTACGAGAGAAGAAGAGGTGCAGATCCTGGATACGTATATGGCGGAGGATCCGTTAAAGAAGCTGACAGCGGTGATAGATCAGGAGACCCTTGAGAGAATGCAGAAGGAAGCGATGGAGGTGTATGTGCACCCGACAGTGCGAGGCTATCTGGCGGATCTGTCAGCGGCAACGAGAAGCAGCGACCAGACTGTGATGGGTGTCAGTCCCAGAGGAACGATCGCGCTGATGCGTGCCTCCAGGGCGTGGGCATATCTGGAAGGCAGAAGCTTTGTGACACCGGATGATGTCAAAGCGGTGGCCGGACCGGTCATGGCACACCGCGTGGTGCTTTCCTATGGACAGAATCGTTATGCAGATGCGTTGCGTCTGATAGAGGAAATTTTAAACACTGTGCCGGCTCCGACAGAAGATTTTTCGATCGCATAAGCGTATCAGAAAGGGCATAACGGTATGGTTATAATATGGATAATTCTGGGAGCCCTGCTGCTGTGGGAGATTCAGTCTGTATGGTATGCAAAGCACTGGGATGAGGAGCTGTTTGTATCCCTGGCCTTTTCCCGTAAAAGTACAGTGCGCGGGGAGAGCTGTGAGCTTTTGGAAACGATTGAAAACAGGAAACTTTTGCCGTTGCCTGTCCTGAAAGTAAAATTTCAGGTGTCGAGGCAATTGGCATTTGAGGACGCCGGAACGGAGAGCAGTGTAACGGATCAATATTACCGGAATGATGTTTTTTCGGTGCGTCCCTATACCAGGCACATCAGAAGTCTGCGGTTTACCTGTAAAAAAAGAGGATTTTACCGGATCAACGGCCTGGACGTTGTGGCGGGAGATCTGTTTTTGACCCATGAGCTGCCCAAAAGCCTGCCGGTGGATTCCCAGCTGTATGTCTACCCCAGACCATTTCGGGGAATGGATTTTAACGGCGCGCTGCGGCAGTTGAACGGCGAGGTTGCGACGAAACGGCATTTGCAGGAGGATCCTTTTGAATATCTGGGGATCCGGGAATATACGCCGCGGGATACGCTGCGGGATGTAAACTGGAAAGCGACCGCAAGAAGCGGGGAATTAAAGGTCAATCAAAAGGGCTGCACCGCCCAGCGCTCTGTCCGGCTGGTGGTAAATCTGGAGGATGGTGCGATTTTACGTCAGGAGGATCTGCTGGAAGCTTCGATTGAAATGGCGGCAGCGGCAGCGGAGCTGTTTATCGGACAGGGCATCAGAACCTCTCTGGAAACCAACGGACCGGATCTTCTGACAAAAGAGGCGGTCTGCCTGAAAGCATCCTGCGGCGCAGGCCATCTGGACAGCATTTTACGTGGACTGGCCCGGATAGACTTGGAGAAGCCGGCACCTTCCTTTGAACCGATCCGGGAGCGGCTGGAAGAAATGGAAGACAGGGAAAGCCTTTGTACGATTTTCTTTTCTGCGGATGCACGACCGGAATTTCAGCAGCTGCTGGAAAAATTCAGGAAAGAAAAACGAGAATTTATCTGGTTCTGTCCGGTAAACCGTATAATCCGGCCGGAAATAAATGCCGGTATCCGCCCTTATACCCGTTTGATTGATGTGGAAGAAGGAGGGCGGTTATGAAACAGAATCTGCAAAGAACCTCGGAGTGGATTGAACTCTTTTTAAATTATGCAGTGGTTTTTGGCATCGAAATTGCACTCAATGCACTGATCGGGGATCGTGTGCCGGTGAGGGTGTGGCTGACTGCAGCCCTGTACCCTGTCTGCTTTTATCTGTTCCGTAAAAAGCTGAAGCATTTCTGGGTATTCTTTCTATTGCATCCGGCAGTCGTTGTGTTTGCAACGCTGATGGTAAAGAGCTGGCCGGTAGGTGCAGTTGCGATTGCGGTGCTTGGTGTATTTTATGGTCTGCATTCCATCCGCCTTCGAGTGCATCAGGTGATACGGGAACGGGAGTTCCCGCTGCCTGCAGCGGCAGTGGTGGTGATCGCAGCATTTTTGGTCTGCAGCTATAAGCAGTCCCAGACGGATTGTATGCTTGTTTTGGGAAGCTTTTTTGTATGGCTGCCCGGAATACTGATCAAGCGCTATGCGGACAATTATCTTTCTTATGTAAAAATAAATGCGGGCAGTGCCGGTGTGATTCCGGAAAAAAATATTTTCCGGACGGGAATTATTGTTGTGGCACTGTATTCCGTAGTCTGTGTCGCCCTGCTGATTGTGTGCTGTACGACACCTCTTGTGGATAAGCTGACCGAAGGTGCCATATGGCTGGGGAAAATACTTCGATGGTTGATCGTATGGCTGCTGACAATGCTTTCCGGAGAACCGGAGAAGGCTGTTGAGCAGGCAACAGTGAGTGTGCCGGAAATGGAAATGGGCTGGGGAGAGTTCGAGGAGGTCCGCCCCACACCGGTTTGGATAGAAGTGCTTGGAAAGCTTGTTTTCTGGTCAATTGTGGTGGCATTGATCGTCGCAGCGCTTGTGAGCATTGTCCTTTTGTTCCGCTGGATGATCAAAAGCTTCTATCAGACTGACAGGGGACGTAAGGAGACTCTCGAAGCTGGCGTAGAAGAAAAAACGGAGTCCATCGCCTATAGGGAGAAACGGAAAAGAGCACAGCTTTTTATCGGGATAGAGCCATCTGCGAAGATCCGGCGGGCCTATAAAAAGACCATAGAAGGCGCTTTTGGCAGGCGGCAAAAGAAAAAGGAACAGGAAAGGAAAGAGGCAGTGTGGCTGGGGTTGGCAAACAGCTTGACTGCGCAGGAGCTGACCCGGCAGGCATGGGGGGACACCGGACATGAAGACTGGGAGCAGCTGACGGAGTTGTATGAGCAGGCGCGCTATGGCGGCACAGAACCGGAGCGGGAGCAGGCGCGGGCGGCTGTAAAACTTTCCGGGAAGATTCTGCATATGATAAAGAAAAAATAACAGCTGGGGGATGCAGATGAACTATTACCCCAAAATACTTCCCTTTTATATGACCTATCCGATGCCTCTGATATGGGAGGAAGAGGATACGGTCATGCGCGACCTGGAATATCTGCAGGAGCTTTATCCGAGGCAGGCAAAAAAGTACCGTAAACGGATCGAAGAGCTGCTGGAACGGTTTGACAGTGAAGGCAGCGTCCTTTATGATGAATATCCGGACAGAATGACCCTGTATAAAATGGCGCAGGACATTTATGCGGTGCTGGAGCAGGAGGAAAAACGCGAGCAGGCAGAGGCTGCGGCAGTGGCGGCCGCGCCTGCGGACGGTGGAGAAGTGAGCACGACAGGCGATCGTATATCTGCAGGCGCTGCGATGAACACTGCGGTCAGAACAGCGGAGACTGCGCCGCTGCTTGGCCCTGAAAGCATGGAGCTGATTCAGGTTCTGCTCTACGGAGAAATTTTCAGACGCAGGCAGAAAAAGGGCTTTCGGAAATTTTAAGTTGTACAGAAGAGAATAAAGCTTTACAATAGAGCCGGAAGAAGATAATATGCTTCTTCCGGTTTTATTATCGT
>NZ_JAOQJY010000015.1:23751-34916 GCF_025567525.1 Gallintestinimicrobium propionicum
AAAATTCGCCCGGTTCTGTTAAAGGACAGGCTTTTGTTTCAGATTACCGCATATCGCGGAACGCAGGTATTTCATGAAAATCACACGGAGGAGGAGACGGCAGCGATTCTGGAAGCCGATCTTTCGGGCAGCTTTAAACAGCTGCAGATTGAGACAACCTCTTTTGAGGCGACGGTGCTGGTAAGCAAAAAAGGGAAAATGACGGTGCGCAAAAAGCAGCGCAGCGTTTCGGAAGATAACGTTAAGGTTTCGTTGTCCCACAACAGAAAGAAACGCTATATTCTGGAAGAAGGGCGTCCGGTTCCCTTTCTGGTGGATCTGGGAGTGCAGACCAAAGAAGGAAAAGTGATAACGTCGCGGTACGATAAGTTCCGTCAGATCAACCGTTTTCTGGAGTTTATTGAGGACATCTGGCCACTCCTGCCCAAGGATCGTCCGGTGCATATTATTGACTTTGGCTGCGGTAAGTCTTATCTGACTTTTGCCATGTATTATTATCTGCATGAATTAAAGGGACTGACACTGGAAGTGACGGGACTTGATCTGAAAAAAGACGTGATCGTGCATTGCAACGAGCTGGCGAAGAAATATCATTATGAAGGGCTTTCGTTTTTGCATGGAGATATTGCAGATTATACGGGAACGGACAGCGTAGACATGGTTGTGACGCTGCACGCCTGCGACACGGCGACCGATTATGCCCTGTATAAGGCGATGAAATGGCATGCGGGTGTTATTTTATCCGTGCCCTGCTGTCAGCATGAGGTCAATAAGCAGATCGCATGTGAGCCGCTGGAGGGCGCGCTGAAATATGGTTTGATCAAAGAGCGGCTTTCGGCATTGTTTACAGATGCCCTGCGAGCCGATCTGCTGGAAGAAAATGGCTATGATACCCAGGTGTTGGAGTTTATCGATATGGAGCATACTCCTAAAAATATCCTGCTTCGTGCAGTGCGCAGAGTAGACGCAGGGATGGCGGATGGACAGAGCGGTTTGACGGAAGCAGAGCAGAAGTTAGGGCAGTGCAGCAAAGAGCCGGGCTATAAAAAGCCGGATAGCAAAAGGCTGGCGGAAACCCTGCAGATCCATACGACGCTGCAGAAGCTTCTGGAAGGAGAGTTGGTTTGAAGAAAACGGTTATCAAGGGCATTGCCTTTGTTGTGATATTTGTGATTTCGCTGGTTGTGATCAGCATGGTCGCCAATCAGGGAAATGGGGATATGACTGCACCGATGCCGGCGGCCAGTCTGCCCACAATGGCAATTGTGGAAGACGGTCAGGAAATCAATCAGATGTACGGATACACAATGCAGATGGATACGGCGGATATGCGGGAAAGCATTACGCCGATCAAAACAGCGCGTCAGATCAACGCAGTGGTGCACGGGTACGGTACGGAAATTGCGGGCGTTTCCTATGAGCTGCGCAGCATCGACGGAAGCCGTCTGATTGAAAATACGGAGCTGACCGGGACGCAGGAGGGAGACGACCTGTATCTTTCCTTCCGGTTAAAGGATTTGATGAAAGAGGGCGAGGAATACAGCCTGATTTTTCTGGTGAATCTGGATGAAAGCAGACAGGTGCGTTATTATACGCGGGTCATCCAGGCGGATTATTACCTGACGGAAAAACTTGATTTCGTGACGTCTTTTTCGGATGCGACCTTTGATGCAGAGGTTTTTGCGGAAAAAGGCTATGCCAAAAAGCTGGAAACGAATTCAGATGGCGACAATTCCTCTTTTGCCCATGTGGACATTCATTGTACGTCGTCCCAGGTAACCTGGGGAAGCCTGGATGTGACGCGGATAGAGAAGCCGCAGATCTGGGTAAAAGAAATCGCACCGCAGACAGCTTCCTTTGTTTTGAGCTATCCCGTGTCTTATACAGAGGGAGGCAGTCAGGTCAGCGCGTCCGTGACGGAGTATTACCGGGTGCGTTATACAGGGGACACAATGTACCTGCTGGATTATGAACGGACTGCCACACAGTATTTTATGGAAAAATCATCAAGATTTACGGAAAGCGGATTACAGCTTGGAATTACAGATAAAAATGTCGTCATGAAAGAAAGCGATGGCGGAAATGTATTTGCCTTTGTACAGGCTGGAGCGCTTTATGTATACAACAGTGCTGACAATCGCCTGGCGCGGCTGCATTCTTTCCGGGACGAGGACAACGACGATCTGCGGGCGCGCTATGAAAACCACAGCTATGAGGTTTTGCAGGTCGATGAAACCGGAAACGTGACGTTTCTGGTATACGGTTACATGAACCGCGGCCGTCATGAGGGCGAGTGTGGTGTTTCGGTCTGCTACTACAGCAGTACACTGAACGTGACAGAGGAAATGGTGTTTATTCCTTATAATAAAAGTGCCGGGCTGTTAAAAGCTGATCTGGAAACGCTTTCTTATGTAAATGGTAAAAACGACCTCTATCTGATGGTGGACGGCAATATCTGGCATATCGGGCTGGAGGACAAATCCAGCGAAATCGTAGTTTCCGGGATTAGCACGGCTGGCTGCAGGGTTGCGGAAAACGACAGTATGCTGGTATGGCAGAAGGATCTGAAGGATTATGGCAGCACGCTGGAATTCATGAATTTAAACAGCGGAAAGCTGACGGAACTCAAGGCGGGCGAAGGCAATTTTATTCAGGCGCTCGGCTTTATGGGGGAAGACCTGATCTACGGAATTGCGTCTGCAGAGCAGGTGCAGGAGGATGCGGTCGGCAATCAGCTGTTTCCGATGCATCAGATCAGGATCCAGGATTTTGAGGGAAATATTTTAAAATCCTATGAGCAGGCAGGGGTTTATGTGACGGGCTGCCGGATTGAGGAAAACCAGATCAGTCTGGAGCGGATTTCCCTTGCGGACGGAAGGGTGACGGAGCTTTCGGAGGATCAGATTTTATATAATGATGAGATACCGGAGAGCAAAAATTATGCGGAGACAGCGTCCACGCAGGAGACGGAAAATATCGTACGAATTGTATTAAATTCCGTTCCGGATGCCAAAAAGGTCAAAATCCTCACTCCGAAGGAGGTCATCTTTGAAGGAAGCCGGGAAATTGTACTGAACGGAGAAGAGGATCAGAACCGCTATTATGTATATGGACAATATGGTGTGATCGGAATCGAAAAAGACCCTGCCGCAGCGGTGCGCAGAGCTTATGAAGCAGCTGGCGCGGTAACGGACGAGGCGGGCAGATATTTGAACAAACGCGACCGCCTGCACAGCTCGAATCAGATCATGGCGATTGATGGGGACTATGCGGACAATGAAAGAAGCAGCCTTGCGGTGTGCCTGGATACGATTTTCCAGTATGAGGGAATGGTGAAAAACAGCTCCTCGCTGCTGGCAGCCGGGCAGGACGTGCTGACGATTCTGGAAGAAAATTTAGACAATCGGACGGTGTTAAACCTCCAGGGCTGTACGTTGGATATGGTGTTATATTATCCTGACCGGGAAATCCCGGTGCTTGCAGTGATGCAGGACGGCAGTGCAGTACTGGTGATCGGCTTCAACGAGCAGAATGTCGTTTTGATGGACCCGCTGACCGGAACTGTTTACAAAAAGGGCATGAACGACGCGCGGAGCATGTTTGAAGAAAACGGGAACCGGTTTATTGCATATTCATGACAATAGAATGCTCGCAGAGCGTGCATTCTATTGCAGGTAAAGAAAAAAGGTATCGTAACCTCCAAAAAGCAGGAGGACGATACCTTTTTTGTGTTTTTGCCGTTTAAACGGGGAATAACTGGTTTTTGTATTTTTTCAGCGCAGCCAACAGAATCAGTCCGAAGATACCGCAGGAAATGATTTCCCCTGCCGTTACGGTAATCACGGAAAACCACATCGGAAGGATGCCGTAAGCGTATTTTAACACAGGCGGGATAATCACGGCGTTTGCCAGGATAGGCGGCAGAGGGGACAGCCAGGTGAAAAGCTTTTTCTGCTTTTCGTCCTTGCCGAGGGCTGCTTTTCCAAGCATCCATGTGCCGATTGCACCGATCAGGGTTGCAAGGGAACCAAAAATGATATCGGGCAGCATGGCACCGGTCACGAGGTTGGCGATCAGACAGCCGATAAAGAGTCCGGGAACTGCGGCGGGAGTCAGAAAGGGAAGGACGGTGAGGGCTTCCGAGAAGCGAACCTGAATGTTGCCGCTGGCGATGCCGAGGGCATTGGCGATCATCGTAAGAACGACGTAGAGGGCAGCAATCATCGCTGCCTGTGTGAGGTACAGAACATTTTTGTTTTTCATTTGTTTTCTCCTTTAGTTTTGTTTTACGAGTGGAAGGTCACGAACACTCGGTATGATTCATGACGATAGAATTTTGCAGAGCGCATATTCTGTTGTCATGCCTGTACAATCATATAGCAGGAAATGCAGATTGGCAAGCAGAAAATTACAGGTAGGGGTATTGAAGGGGGAAAAGTTACAGTTCACTCGCACCATTCGCAAAAGCGCATCTTCGATGCTTTCCGCTGCTTCGCAGCTCATTTTTGCTCATAAAATGGTGCTCCCTTCGTGGTTTCTTGTGCACAGATTCTCATGCGAGCATGGAATCTGCGCACAAGAAACCACGAGTGAACTGTAATTAATATTTTCGATTCCCTTTTTCCTCAGTCTGTTATATGCTAAGAATATACTTTTTTATTTCATAGGAAAATGCGTCCTATGAAATAAAAACGCCTCGTACGGATCGCACTGCAGCGGAATGGAAGAATGTCGCTTGCGCGACCCGCCGCAGGCGGAGAATCCTGCTTCGCAGGATTCTTTTTTATCGTATAGGAAACTTCGTTTCTATACGATAAAAACGCTCCGCGAGGATGCGCACTCGGCGCAAGGGTAGATGGTTGCCGAAGCAACCGCGCCTCGGCGCGAGAATGTGCCAGGGCACATTCTTTTTTACAGAAAAAGTGGATGCGCCGGCGCATGCAGACAGGCTGTGGCAGCGCATTCGATCAAGGGAAAGGACAGGGAAAAAACATGAGGGATTATCAGACTTATATCGGGGAAATCTGTGATACACTTTTGTTTCCGACAGAGGCGAAGGAGACAATGGAACAGGCGTGGGAGAAAATCTGCGCAAATGCGGCGGCAAAAGAAACGTTTCTGAAATGGCTGCTCGTATACGAGGCGGACGGCAAGCTGGATTATAAAGAGGTATTAAAGGCGGCAGACACTGCGGCAAAGGAAGCAGGGATTGCATCCTATACGGCGGATCTGTTGATTTATCTGCTGATGACGGCGCACTTAAAGGAGCGGTATCAGGAAAAAGGAATTTCAGAGCAGATCTGGCTGGATTCCTGTATGGATTTGAATTGGAAGCTGCATGAATGCCGCAAAATGTATGGAATCTGGGGAAGCTTTGTATCGTGGTGGTTTGACGGTTTTTTTGAGATGACACGGTTTGCGCTGGGCAGACTGCAGTTTGAGCTGATGGATTTTCCGGAAAGCTATGAAAAGACCGGACATGTGCGCCCGGAAGGCATGACAAAGGTTATCAATATGCACATTCCGTCCTGTGGACCGTTGAAAAAAGAGGACTGCGAGGCATCGTTTCGGCAGGCAGCAGCGTTTTTTGCGGATGCGTTTCCGGGAGAGGAAATCGCGTTTTTCTGTGAATCATGGCTGCTGTATCCGCGCCACCGCGAATTTTTAAGCCCGGATTCCGGAATTGTGCAGTTTATGTCCTTTTTTGACATTTACAAAACGGAAGAAGGGGATGGTGATCTGTGGAGAATTTACAACCGGGAATATGATGGAAATCCGGAAGCCCTGCCGGAGGAAACCACGATCCAGCGCGGCTACAAGAAACTGTTGCTTTCGGGCGGACATGCCGGATACGGAGAGGGAATTTTCTTCCAAAAAAAGAAAGAAATGCTGTAAACGGTGGTGCACAAGCACAGGGAAGGTTCATACATTGTAAAAAGTACGAAAACAGAAGAGGAAACAGTTGCGACACCCAAAAAGCATGGTATAATGAGAATATTGTGGCGTAAAGTGTTCTGCGGACAGCTGCAGAATACGGAAGAACAAAAAGCGCTTCATTGTACACAGGAGGAGAATTTATGTTGAAAAAAGCACCCATGAAGTTTGACAAAGAGCTTTTTAAGGGTACCGTACTGAACAATATCAAGACTCTTTACCGCAGAACGCTGGAAGAAGCTACCGAACAGCAGATTTTTCAGGCAGTATCCTATGCGATTAAGGACGTTGTTGTAGACAACTGGATGGCGACTCAGAAAGAGTACGAAAAAAAAGATCCGAAGATCGTCTACTATATGTCCATGGAGTTCCTGATGGGTCGTGCGCTGGGCAACAATCTGATTAACCTTCGCGCTTATAAAGAAGTGGCGGAGGCTCTGGACGAGCTTGGCGTAGATTTAAACCTTGTCGAGGATCAGGAGCCCGATCCAGCGCTGGGTAACGGCGGTCTGGGACGTCTGGCAGCATGCTTTTTGGATTCTCTTGCAACCTTAAACTATGCGGCATACGGCTGTGGTATCCGTTATCGTTACGGTATGTTCCGTCAGGAGATCCGCGATGGTTATCAGGTAGAAGTGCCGGACAACTGGCTGGCTGACGGCTATCCCTTTGAGCTGCGCCGTCCCGAGTATGCAAAAGAGGTAAAATTCGGCGGCTGGGTAAGCTCTTATGTGGATGAAAACGGCCGTACCATTTTCAAGCAGGAAGGCTATCAGTCCGTACAGGCTGTTCCTTACGATATGCCGATCGTCGGCTATGGCAACGGCATTGTCAACACCCTGAGAATCTGGGATGCGCAGCCGGTAGAGTGCTTTAGCCTGGATTCCTTTGACAAGGGAGATTATCAGAAAGCCGTAGAACAGGAAAACCTTGCACGCAATATCGTTGAGGTTCTGTATCCCAACGATAACCATTATGCGGGTAAGGAGCTGCGCTTAAAACAGCAGTATTTCTTTATTTCTGCATCTGTACAGGAAGCAGTAGACAAATATATGCGCACCCATACAGATCTGCATAAGTTCCATGAAAAGGTCGCATTCCAGTTAAATGATACTCATCCGACCGTTGCAGTAGCAGAGCTGATGCGTGTCCTGATGGATGACCATGATTTGTCCTGGGACGAAGCATGGGAAATCACCTGCAAGACCTGCGCATACACCAATCATACGATCATGTCCGAAGCGCTGGAAAAATGGCCTATCGAGCTGTTCTCCCGTCTGCTTCCCAGAATTTATCAGATCGTAGAAGAGATCAACAGAAGATTCGTTCTGCGCATTCAGCAGATGTATCCTGGCAATCAGGAGAAGATCCGCAAAATGGCGATCATCTACGACGGACAGGTTAAGATGGCGCATCTGGCAATTGTAGGCGGTCATTCCGTAAACGGCGTTGCACGCTTACACACTGAGATCCTGGAGAAACAGGAGCTGAGAGACTTCTATGAAATGATGCCGGAGAAGTTCAACAACAAGACAAACGGTATTACACAGAGAAGATTTTTACTGCATGCAAATCCGCTGCTGGCTGACTGGGTAACGGATCATGTCGGAGACGAGTGGATCACAGATCTGCCGGCACTTTCCAAGCTTCGCATTTATGCGGACGATGAAAAAGCTCAGCAGGAGTTCATGAACATCAAATATCAGAACAAGGTTCGCCTTGCAAAATATATCCGTGAGCACAACGGTATCGAAGTGGATCCAAGATCCATCTTTGACGTACAGGTAAAGCGTCTGCATGAGTACAAACGTCAGCTGATGAATATCCTGCACATCATGTACCTGTACAACGAGTTAAAGGATCATCCGGATATGGATTTCTATCCGAGAACCTTTATCTTCGGCGCAAAGGCTGCTGCAGGCTATAGAAATGCGAAGCTGACCATCAAGCTGATCAACAGCGTGGCGGACGTTATCAACAACGATCCGGTTGTAGATGGCAGAATCAAGGTTGTCTTCATCGAGAACTACCGCGTATCCAATGCGGAGTGGATTTTCGCAGCGGCAGATGTATCTGAGCAGATTTCCACCGCCAGCAAGGAAGCTTCCGGTACCGGCAACATGAAGTTCATGTTAAACGGTGCGCTGACCCTGGGCACGATGGACGGTGCGAACGTCGAGATTGTAGAAGAGGTCGGCAAGGAAAATGCTTTCATCTTCGGCCTGAGCGCAGAGCAGGTTATCCAGTACGAAAACTACGGCGGCTACAACCCGATGGATATCTTCAATAACGATCAGGATATCCGCCGTGTGCTGATGCAGCTGATCAACGGAACCTATTCCCCTCAGGATCCCGAGCTGTTCAGACCGCTGTATAACTCCCTGTTAAATACGCAGGACACTGCGAAGGCAGATACTTACTTCATTCTGGCGGACTTCAAGTCCTATGCAGAAGCACAGCGCCGCGTAGAAGCAGCTTATAAGGATGAGAAGAACTGGGCAAAGAGCGCGCTTTTAAATGTAGCGTGCGCAGGCAAGTTCAGCTCTGACCGTACGATCGAAGAGTACGAGCGCGATATCTGGCATCAGGAAAAAGTGATTCTTCCGAGCAAGCCGGAACTGTCGAAATAAACAGAATAATAAAGTAAACCACTTTTTTAACGGAGTATAGTGTGAAAAATAAGCGTGATCGCTTATTTTTCACACAGCTATTTGTGGCGCAGGCGTCACAAAGTAGCTATGATCGCAGAGCCGAACTGGACGTTCGCCTCGCGATTCCTTCGGCGCAAAGCGCCTGCGGAATGGAGATTTTTACGAAAAACGGCATGGCAGTTTCTGCTATGCCGTTTTCTGTTGTAAAAGGTACCTCTTGTGGGAAAGCAATGTACAAACGATGTAAAATGTTGTAAAATATGTGATAAGTTACAAAAGGAGACTGACAGGAGAGTTATACGGAGGGTGAAATACAATGGAGCACTTGAATAAGAAAGAAGAGATCTGCCGGAAAGTGGCGGAGAACTTTCGGTTTGCAGGGAAAATTACAAAGATGAGTCCCTATGGCAGCGGTCATATCAACGATACGTTTATGCTGACCTGTGAGCTTGAGGATGGCAGCAACAAGCATTATATTTTGCAGCGCATGAATGACGATATTTTCCGGAATCCGAAGGAACTGATGGAAAATGTTGTAAATGTTACAACGTTCTTACGGAAAAAAATTATTGCAGCCGGCGGCGATCCGGAGCGTGAGACACTTAACATTATCCTGACAAAGGATGGCGCGAGCTATTTACAGGATGAAACAGGTGATTATTGGAGAAGCTATGTATTCATTGATGATGCGACCTGCTTTGATCTGGTAGAAAAGCCGGAGGATTTTTACAACAGCGCGGTTGCATTCGGACATTTCCAACAGCTGCTGGCAGATTATCCGGCAGCAACCCTGCATGAGACGATCAAAAACTTCCACAATACGGTAGACCGTTTTCACAACTTCTTAAAAGCAGTAGAGGAAGACGTAGTCGGACGTGCAAAGGACGTGCAGGCAGAGATCGAATTTGTCAAAGCGAGAGAGGCAGACTGTCATATCATCTGCGATGCGCTGGCAAACGGAGAGATTCCGCTGCGTGTTACCCACAATGATACCAAGTTAAACAATGTTATGATTGACAATAAGACCGGCAAAGGTCTTTGTGTCATCGATCTGGATACTGTTATGCCGGGAAGTGCGCTGTACGATTACGGCGATTCGATCCGTTTCGGTGCAAGCACTGCTGCAGAGGACGAGCAGAACCTGGATCTGGTATCCTGTGATATGAACTTATTTGAAATTTATACCAAAGGCTACACGGAAGGCTGTGCAGGCAGCCTGACGGAGAAAGAAATTCGCCTGATGCCGATGGGCGCGAAGCTGATGACACTGGAATGCGGTATGCGTTTCCTGGCGGATCATCTGCAGAACGATATTTATTTCAAGATCCACCGTGAGAACCATAACCTCGACCGTGCAAGAACACAGTTCAAGCTCGTTGCGGATATGGAAGCAAAATGGGATCAGATGAATGCGATTGTGGAGAAATATCTCTGATGCCTGCGATTCATGTGATGATGAAGCCCGCATCCGGCCTGTGCAACATGCGTTGTCAATATTGTTTTTATGCGGACGAAATGGAAAAGCGCAGCCAGGCCTCTTATGGCATTATGAGCTTTGCCACGCTGGAAAACGTGATCAGACGGACACTGGAATTTGCAGAAGGCTCCTGTACGATCGCGTTCCAGGGCGGGGAACCGACGCTGGCAGGGCTGGATTTTTTCCGGGAATGTATTCGTCTGGAACAAAAATATAATACCAAAAATGTTACGATTTCCCACGCATTGCAGACGAACGGCTATGCGCTGAATGAGGAATGGTGTCAGTTTTTTGCAAAAAATCATTTCCTGATCGGTCTTTCTGTGGATGGAATCAAGGCGACGCATGATCTGTACCGGAAGGATGCTGTAGGAAAAGACACCTATTTCCGCGTTTTGGAATCAGCGAAGCTTTTGGAAGCTGCCGGTGTGGAATTTAATGTGCTGATGGTGGTAAACGGCAAGACAGCGCCGAAGATTCGCCGGATTTATGAAAATTTCCGGAAGCTGGGATTTTCGTGGCAGCAGTATATCGCCTGTCTCGACCCCATCAGCGAGCGGCAGGGGCAGGAGGAATATTCTCTTTCCCCGGAGATGTACGGAAGGTTTCTGATCGAGCTGTTCGAACTGTGGGATCTGGATTTACTGCAGGGAAAACAGCCCTATATCCGCCAGTTTGAAAATTATGTCGGGATTTTACTGGGACAGTTCCCGGAATCGTGCGAGCAGCGGGGCGTCTGCAGCTTCCAGAATATCGTGGAGGCGGACGGCAGCGTGTATCCGTGTGACTTTTATGTACTCGACGAGTATCGGATCGGAAATTTAAACGAGGATTCGTTTGAAACGATTCATGAGAGACGATTAAAGCAGGGATTTGTGGAAGCTTCCTGCAATCATACAGAAGAATGCCGCGCCTGTCCTTATTTCATGATCTGTCGGGGCGGCTGCAGGCGGCACCGGGAGCAGCCGGGAAGCAGACCGGGAGAAAATTACTTCTGCCAGTCCTATCGGATGTTTTTTGATGCATGCCTGCCGAGACTGCAGGAGATCGCGGCAGCGATCCGCTCGCAGGGGCGTGTGTAAGTGATACACCCTTCGCAGATT
>NZ_JAOQJY010000015.1:35216-103240 GCF_025567525.1 Gallintestinimicrobium propionicum
CTGAAATCATAGCGGACGGTCCCAAGGCGCAGGCAGAGCTTGCGGCAAAGACCGGACGGACAGTATCCAAAGAAGAAGCAAAGAAACAGACCATTGCGTACGGAATTTTAGAGAATCACAATACTTCCGGCAACATGGAAAAGCTGAAAATTAAATTTGATAAGCTGACAAGCCATGATATTACCTTTGTCGGAATTATTCAGACCGCGCGCGCATCGGGGTTGACGAAGTTCCCGATTCCTTATGTTCTGACCAACTGCCACAACTCCCTGTGTGCGGTCGGCGGAACGATCAATGAGGACGATCATTTATTCGGACTGACTTGTGCAAAGAAATACGGCGGCGTTTATGTACCTCCTCATCAGGCGGTTATCCACCAGTTTGCAAGAGAAATGCTCGCAGGCGGCGGCAAGATGATCCTCGGCTCTGATTCCCACACCCGCTATGGTGCGCTGGGAACGATGGCGATGGGCGAGGGCGGTCCGGAGCTGGTAAAGCAGCTGTTGAACCAGACCTATGATATCCGCATGCCGGAGGTTGTCGGCGTTTATCTGACCGGCAAGCCGGAAAAAGGCGTTGGTCCGCAGGACGTTGCTCTGGCGATTATCGGCGCTGTTTTTGCAAACGGTTATGTAAAAAATAAAGTGATGGAGTTCGTTGGCCCCGGCGTTGCAAATTTAAGTGCGGATTTCAGAATCGGCATCGACGTTATGACGACAGAGACAACATGTCTTTCTTCCATCTGGCAGACAGATGACCAGATCCGCGAATTTTATGAGATTCACGGAAGAGAGGCAGAATATAAAGAGCTGGCACCCGGACAGACGGTATACTATGACGGTCTGATTGAGGTTGATTTATCAAAGGTAAAGCCGATGATCGCAATGCCGTTCCATCCGAGCAATACCTATACGATTGAAGAGCTGAATGCGAACCTGACGGATATCCTTGCAGATGTAGAGAAAAAGGCTGCAGTCAGTCTGGATAATGCGGTACCCTACAGCTTGAAGGATAAAGTGCGTGACGGCAGATTTTATGTGGATCAGGGAATCATTGCAGGCTGCGCAGGCGGCGGCTTTGAAAATATCTGTGCGGCCGCGGACATTTTAAAGGGCAGCTATATCGGAAATCAGGAGTTTACATTGAGTGTGTATCCGGCTTCCATGCCGATTTATATGGAACTGATTAAAAATGGCTGTGCGGCGACGATTCTGGAAACAGGAGCTGTTATGAAGACTGCGTTCTGCGGTCCTTGCTTCGGTGCTGGCGATACGCCTGCAAACAATGCGTTCTCGATCCGTCATTCTACAAGAAACTTCCCGAACCGTGAAGGCTCCAAGCTGCAGAACGGCCAGATCGCTTCGGTAGCTCTGATGGATGCCCGTTCAATTGCGGCGACTGCGGCAAATCAGGGACGCCTGACAGCGGCGACTGAATTCGACGGACCCATCGGCAAATATCAGTATCATTTTGATTCGAAGATTTATCAGAATCGCGTATTTGATTCCCATGGTGTGGCAGATCCCTCTGTGGAAATCCATTTCGGTCCTAATATCAAGGACTG
Organism: Gallintestinimicrobium propionicum; assembly: GCF_025567525.1. Lineage (NCBI taxonomy): Bacteria > Bacillati > Bacillota > Clostridia > Lachnospirales > Lachnospiraceae > Gallintestinimicrobium > Gallintestinimicrobium propionicum. The sequence goes on from NZ_JAOQJY010000015.1 coordinate 36,781, forward strand.
GCCGACGATGTGCGCGCTTCCGGAAAATCTGGTGCTGCAGGTCGTTTCCGAGATTCACGATCCGGTTACGACGACAGATGAGCTGATTCCGTCCGGAGAGACAAGCTCTTACCGCTCCAATCCTCTTGGACTGGCAGAGTTTACCCTGTCCCGCAAGGATCCTGCCTATGTCGGACTGGCAAAGGAAATCCACAAGGCGCAGGAAGCTTTGATGGATGGCAAGGATCCAGTGACTGTAAAACCGGAGCTGGCAGAAATTATGGATGAAATCCATGTGCAGTTCCCGCAGGCTGCAAACGACAACATCGGGTTCGGTTCCACGATTTTCGCAGTAAAGCCCGGAGACGGTTCTGCGAGAGAGCAGGCTGCAAGCTGCCAGAAGGTGCTGGGCGGTTGGGCAAATATTGCAAACGAATATGCGACCAAACGTTATCGTTCCAATCTGATCAACTGGGGCATGCTTCCGTTCGTCATTCCGGACGGAGATCTTCCGTTTACCAACCATGATTACCTCTTCTTCCCCGGCATCCGCAAGGCGGTAGAGGAAAAGGCTGCAGAAATTACAGGATATGTGGTAAATGCAAACGGCTTGAAGCCGTTTACCGTAACCCTCGGTGAGCTGACCGATGAAGAGCGCCAGATCATCCTGAAAGGATGTCTGATTAACTATAACCGCGTGGAAAAATAATACGCGGGAAGCTTTCTGCATAGAAGCGTGCGTCTCTGCATAGACTGCCGTATAGGAAAATACCGGCAGCAGCGGAGGGTTCATGATGCAGGAAACAATGGAAAAAAGAGTAAACAGAACCGTAGGAAAGAGCCGTCAAAAGGACTTTTTTGCGGTTCTTCTTTTTTTCTTTCTGCTGCCGTATACCTGCAGCAGTGTAGTGCGGGCAGGGCAGGAAAAAACGGTGGAAACCATTGTGCCCGTATCCGGCAGGACAGTCCGGATGCAAAGTGGAAGCGACGTCCGAACGATGACGGAGGAAGCGTTTCTGATCGGCGCGCTGGCGGCGGTGATTCCTGCAGAATATGAACCGGAAGCGCTCAAAGCCCAGGCGGTGATTCTGCGCAGCAGCTGTGTCGCGGGAGGGCATCTGGAGGAGACCGTGTTGGAGAATGGCACGACCGGAGCAGCGCAGGAGAGCATCTCTCAAAGTAGTGTGAGCGCCGTTGAGCCGCGGATTATCGACAGTAATAGCGGTTTTTCGTACCTGGACAAGGCGCAGCGCAAGCGTCTGTGGGGCGAGCAGGCAGACGTGTTGGAGGAGCGCTGCAGGGAGGCGGTGCGCGCTTCTTCGGGCTATGTTCTCGAATGGCAGGGAGCAGCTGTCAGCGCGCCTTTTTTTCGCCTGAGCGCAGGGCGGACAAGGAGCGGGACAGAGCTTTTCGGACAGGAGTCGGACTGGTGCAAAAGCATCGCCTGTCCGGTAGATGAGGCTGCAGAAGATTTTTTGCAGGAAAAGAGCATGAAAACAGAGCGGTTTTTCGGGATGCTGGAGGCAGAAGGCGTATCAGTGGAAAAGGATGCCCCAAAGCTTGTACTGACGCGGGACAGCGCCGGATACGTATTAAATGTCCGCGCGGGACGGTCATCCATAGAGGGAGAACGGTTTCGGCAGCTGTTTGAGCTTCCGTCGTCGTGTTTTTTCCTGGAAGAGCAGGGCGGGAAAATGGTGATTACGACAAAGGGAATCGGGCACGGGATCGGATTTGATCAATATTATGCCAATGAGCTTGCGAAGCAGGGAGCTTCTGCGGAAGAAATTTTAGAGCTGTTTTTCCCGGGACTTTTGAAAAAATCGGAATAAAACGGTTGAATTGCGCTCAAACTAAGCCTGAACACAGGAAACAGGAAAGGATGAGCGTGATGAGAAGAAAAAGAACAGGCGGAAAAAGCAGCGCATACCGCAGAGAAAAAGCGATCATGACAGCTTCGGTCGTTCTGGTGCTGGCGGCGATGACAGTGACGGGCATTTCTGTGTACCGCAATCATCAGAAAAGCCAGGAAGAAGAACAGCATATTGTAGATTTCTCCAAATTGGAGAAGGAGACGCAAAGTCCGGTGTCACAGGCACAGAATCCGTCTGCGCAGAATGTGACCGGCAGCGATAAAGACAGTGGGGAGCTGGATTATGACCCCTATTATGCGCAGAAGGATAAAGATCTGAGTGCGCCTGCAAAAACAGGCGGGGAATCGGACGCAGGAGCAGCCGGAGAACAGGAAACGGGAAGTCAGCCGACGGAGGAGCCTAAAGATCGCAACATTGGCTATACAGAGTACCGAAACGAAGCAAGTAATAACGACGTAGGTTGGAGCGAACCGGCATCCGACGGCGATCAGGCGAATGGGACAGACGCTGACGGAAAAGAGAACGGAATAACAGCGAGCCAGGATGCAGCCGGTAATCAGGACGAGGCGCTTGCAGCGTCTGCGAATATCGCAGTGCAGGAGAGCCAGCTGTCCTTTGGCGAAACCAGTAAGCTGGCATGGCCGATTGCAGGCAACGTTCTGTTAAATTACAGCATGGACAAGACGATTTATTTTCCGACATTGCAGCAGTACAAATATAATCCGTCGATTGTAATCGGCGCAGCAGAAGGAACAGGCGTGGCATGCGCAGCAGATGGGATTGTGGAATCTGTGTATGAGGATGCGCAGACCGGACAGACTGTTGTGATGCGTCTTGGAGGTGGATACGAGCTGACCTATGGACAGCTGCAGGAAGTGACTGTGGAAGAGGGAGACTATGTGGAAACCGGCGCGGTGATCGGACATGTGGCGGAGCCGACAAAATATTACTCGGTAGAGGGCTCCAATGTTTATTTTAAACTGACAAAGGACGGGGAAGCGGTCAATCCGCTGGATTATCTGGGATAAAAATTCCCGGTAGCCCGGTTCCAAAAAGGAGCCTGACTGCCGGGAATTGTATTACATAGTTTTGTCGAACTTTTTACGTACTTCAATATAGGAAAGTATCGCCTCTACTGTGCCATCAAAGCCGAGACGGGAGCTGTCCAGAGACAGGTCGTAATTCTGGGCGTTTTTCCATTCCTGGCCGGTGTAATACTTGTAGTAGTGGGCACGGTATTCGTCGGTCTGAGCGATGAGCTTCTGAACCTCAGAAACAGAAAGACTGTTGACCTTCATTGCTTCCTGCAGACAAAAATCTTCGGGTGCGTGGACAAAGACACGGACAACACCGGGAACATCTGCAAGGATATGGTCGGCGCAGCGTCCGATGATAACGCAGGAGCTTTCTTCTGCGAGCTGGCGGATGATTTTTGCCTGATAGCGAAAAAGGTTGTCATCCTTTGTAAAACCTGCGCTTTCCGGGGAAAGCGGGGAGGCATTTTTGAAGCCGCCGGTAAGGAAAGCACGTAGAGAGCCGTGTCTTTTTTTCTCATCCTGAAACAGAGTGGGATGAATGCCGCTTTCTTCGGAAGCGAGCGAAATAATCTCCCTGTCGTAGCAGGGAATATCCAGACGCTTTGCCAGCATTTTGCCGACGGTACGTCCGCCGCTGCCGTACTGACGGGCGATGGTAATTACTGTGTTTGACATAATTGTTTCCCCCTTATTCGCCGAGATAAGCTTTCTTGATCGCTTCATCATGTAAAAGAGCCTGTGCATCATCTTCCTTTACGATGCGTCCTGTTTCGAGGACATAGGCGCGGTTTGCGATGGAAAGCGCTTTTTTTGCGTTCTGTTCTACCAAAAGGATGGTAACGCCCTGTTTGTTGATCTCCTGAATGATATCAAAAATTTCAGAAACCAGAAGCGGGGACAGACCCATGGAGGGCTCGTCCAACAGCAGGATGCGGGGATTTGCCATCAGCGCGCGTCCCATTGCAAGCATCTGTTGTTCACCGCCGGAAAGAGTTCCTGCCAGCTGGCGGGTACGTTCCTTTAAGCGGGGAAACCGCTCATAAACCATTTCCAGGGAATTATTGATTTCCTGCTTGTCTTTTCTGGTGTAAGCGCCCATTTTCAGGTTTTCCAAAACCGTCAGATTGGAGAACATCCGGCGTCCTTCGGGGACGTGGGAAATTCCCTGCTTCACGATTTTGTGCTCCGGCATTCTGGAAATCTCCTGATCCTGAAATCGGATCGAACCGGACTTTGCGCTCAGCATGCCGCTGACAGTCTGCAGGGTGGTGGTTTTGCCGGCACCGTTTGCGCCGATCAGTGCGACGATCTCGCCTTCGTTTACCTGAAAGGAGATGTCTTTAAGGGCGTGGATCACGCCGTAATATACATTGATATTTTCTACAGTGAGCATTGCCATAAAAGAAGCCTCCTTTAATCGCCCAGATATGCCTTGACAACGGCAGGATCGTTTAAAACCTTATCAGGAGTGCCTTCTGCCAGCAGACGACCGAAATTCAGGACATAGAGGTATTCACAGATACCCTGTACCAGCTTCATGTCATGCTCGATCAAAAGGATGGTGACCTGATACTCCTTGCGCACCAGACGGATCGTATCCATCAGCTCTCCGGTTTCGTTGGGGTTCATGCCGGCGGCAGGCTCATCCAGAAGCAGAAGCTCCGGTTTGGTTGCAAGCGCACGGGCAATTTCCAGTTTACGCTGTTTGCCATAGGGCAGGTTGGATGCCAGCGTCTGGGCAGAACCTTCCAGCCCGAAGACTCGCAGGATCTCCATGGAACGCTCGGTCATTTCTTTTTCCTTTTTGTGGTAGCTTCCCACATGCAAAAGACTTTCTGCAAGGGAATACTGCACCTGATTGTTTAAGCCGGTCATAACATTGTCCAGAACACTCTGCTGCGGGAACAGTCGGATGTTCTGGAAGGTGCGGGCAACGCCCATACGGTTGATCTCGTAAGGCTTTTTGCCGATCAGATTCTCACCGTTTAAGCGAATGCCGCCGTCTGTGGGGCGGTAAACGCCGGTCAGCATGTTGAATACGGTGGTTTTGCCGGCACCGTTGGGTCCGATCAGGCCCACCAGGCCGCCTTTTTCGATGGACATGGTAAGATCATCAACGGCCCGCAGACCGCCGAAGGAAATACCGAGTCCGGTTACTTCGAGAGTTGCCATATCAGTTTACCCCCTTTCCGGCTGCCTTTTTCGCAGTCCGTTTTTCCTTCTGTGCGCTGAAATATTCTGTCAGACGCTTCTTTGCACCGGAATTGTTGAAGATCATCATAACGATCAGCAGGATCGCATAGATGAGCATCCGGTAGTCGTTCATGGAACGTAGAAGTTCCGGAAGCACGGTTAAAAGTGTAGCGGCGATGATGGAGCCCCAGATATTTCCAAGACCGCCCAGAACGACGAATACCAGAACAAGGATCGAGGTATTAAAGTCGAATTTGGATGCGGTGACGGTGGAAAAATTCATGGCGTAAAGGGTGCCTGCCATACCTGCAAAAACGGCGGAGATCACAAATGCCAGCAACTTATAGCGGGTTACGGAAAGTCCGATGCTCTCTGCGGCGATCTTATTGTCGCGGACAGCCATGATGGCACGGCCGGTGCGGCTGTGAATCAGGTTCAGGACTAAAAACAGCGTGATCAGGATCAGGACAACGCCGGAAGAAAAGGTGGAAAGCTTCTGGACACCTCCGACACCCATGGGGCCGTTGATGATCATGGAACCGCCCTCTGCAAGGGTAAAATGCTGTTCCAGAAGGCTGAAGTGCAGTCCTTTTTCATCCAGACCGATATAGAGCACGTTGATAATATTCTTGATAATTTCACCGAATGCAAGGGTAACGATGGCAAGATAGTCACCCTTTAAACGAAGTACGGGGATGCCGACGATGAGTCCTGCAATTCCGGCAAAAAGGCCGCCGACGATCATGGAAATGGCAAGGCGCAGAGGGCCGTTCGGAATCGCAGCGGCAAGGGAGGTGGAAACCACGATGCCGGTAAAAGCGCCGACCGACATAAAGCCGGCATGCCCTAAAGAAAGCTCGCCTAAAATGCCGACGGTAAGATTTAAGGAGATCGCCATGACGATGTAGGCACAGATCGGAACCAGCTGTCCCTTTAAGGAAGAGGTGATGTTTCCGGTTGCGATCATGGTCTGGATCAGGATAAAGGCGAGAATGACGATCGTATAGGAAATTGTGCAGTCTTTTCTGGCTGACAGAATAGGTTTGAGTTTGTTCATGCTGCTACCTCATACTTTCTCGCTGACGTGTTTGCCCAGCAGACCATCCGGCTTTACGATCAGGACCACGATCAGAACCGCAAATACGATCGCATCGGACAGCTGTGTGGAAATGTACGCTTTGGAAAAGATCTCGATAATGCCGAGCAGGATACCGCCGATCATTGCGCCTGGAATGGAGCCGATGCCGCCAAATACAGCTGCAGTAAATGCCTTGATGCCGGGCATGGAGCCTGTGGTGGGCATCAGGGTCGGATAGGCGGAGCAGAGCAATACACCTGCGATGGCCGCCAGACCGGAGCCGATGGCAAAGGTCAGGGAAATGGTTGTATTGACATTGATACCCATCAGACCTGCAGCGGCCTTATCTTCAGAAACTGCCCGCATCGCCGTTCCCGTTTTTGTCTTGTTGGTGAAAAGAGTCAGACAGATCATGATCAGGATGCAGGCAAGGATCGTAACGATCGTGACGCCGGAAACGATCAGCTGTCCGTCAAAAAGCTTTAAGGTCCAGCTTCCGGTTACGGAAGAAAAGGTTTTCGGGCTGGAGCTCCAGATCAGCAGGGCGGCATTCTGCAGAAAATAGGAAACGCCGATGGCAGTGATCAAAACTGCGAGGGAAGGAGCCTGACGCAGGGGCTTGTATGCCAGACGTTCTACAACGATGCCGAGAACCGTGCAGACGATGATGGAAAAAAGGACAGATACCAGCGGAGAAAGTCCGAGATAACTGGTGGTACAGAAGGAAATATATGCGCCCACCATGATGACGTCGCCGTGGGCAAAGTTCAGCATCTTGGCGATACCGTATACCATTGTGTATCCCAGTGCGATGATCGCGTATACGCTTCCAAGACTGATGCCGTTGATCAGGTGTGATAAAAAGGTCATAAGCTACCTCATTTCTCTGTATGACGCAAAGGAGCGCCGTATCAAAAACGATAACGGTGCTCCCTGCGCATTGATAAAATCAAAATTAAAGGGTAAGTATTACTCCATGCCGACGTAAGCGCCGTTTTTGATCACCATACCCTTAGGAGTCTTGGATACGGCACCGGTGGAATCCCAGGTGATGCCTGTACCGGTCAGACCGTCATAGGTCAGAGTCGGGAAGGCTTCGATCATCTTGTCGCAAAGCTCCTCTGCAGACATATCTGCGGTAGCGCCGGATGCCTCCAGAGCTGCTTTATAAGCATAGACACAGTCATAAGCATCTGCTGCGAACTGGTTCGGAACATCGCCGTAGAGTTCTTTGTATTTGGTTACAAAGCTCTGGGTCTTTTCGTCTGTCGCATCAGCGTTGAAGGGAGTCAGCAGCATAACGCCTTCTGCCAGAGAGGTGTCAAAACCTTCCAGGGTCAGGATACCATCCATACCGTCTACGCCAAAGAAGGTGGGTTCATAGCCCATATCCTTTGCCTGCTTTAAGATCAGGGAAGCGGGCTGATAATAGATAGGAAGGAAGAGCAGGTCAGCACCTGCGTTCTTTGCTTCGGTCAGCTGTACGGAGAAGTCATTGGAGCTTGCATCGGTAAAGGTGGTTGCGGAAACGATTTCCAGACCCTTTACATCTGCTTCTGTTTTGAATTTCTCGTAGACGCCGCTGGAGTATACATCGTCATTTCTGTAGATGACAGCGACTTTTGTGCCGAGCTTCTGATCTGCAATATAATCAGCGGATGCAAGACCCTGGTTGGGGTCAGCAAAACACATCTGGAATACATTGTCTTTGCCCTCTGTGATGGCGGTAGAGGAAGCGGAAGGAGTCAGACCAAAGATACGGTCAGCAAAGTGCTCTGTACTGGTTGCTTCACAGGGCTTTGTGGTAACGGAAGCCAGGGAAATCTGCATGCCCCAGTCCTTTAATGCGTTGTAAGCGGAAACTGCTTTTTCCGGGTCGTTCTCGTCGTCCTCATATTTGAGTTCGAATTGTACGGAACCGCCTGCTTCGTTGATCTCGTCAACGGCGATCTGTGCGCCGTTCTTTACAGCGTTGCCGTAGATTGCTGCCGCGCCGGTCAGGGGAGCGGTACCGCCGATTTTAAATACATTTACGCCTTCTGCAGAAGCAGAAGAATCTGCTGCTTCGGTAGCAGCGGCAGCAGTGGTTTCAGCGGAAGCGTCTGCTGCAGTGTCAGCTGCTGTAGAGCCACAGCCTGCAAGCATAGCGCTGCACATGGCGGCTGCCAGTAAAACACTCATGGATCTTTTCATAATAGTTCCTCCTTTTCAAAAGAAAAATGCCCTTCCTGGAAAAAATGTCTTTTGTGGAAAGACATCTGTCTTTGTAACGTGCTTGTATTATACACCTATTTGCAGGAAGGTGTGTAAAAATTTTACAAAAAATTAATATTTCAGCGCTTTAACTGGATAACACGGTAAATTGTATCGGTATTTTAGGCAAACTGACTGCGGATTTTCCTTTACGGGGCAGTGGATTGAGCGTATACTATGGCATGAAGTAATTTTGGAAAACAGTAGAAGAGGAGAAAGACATGAAGGTTGTAGTATTAGCAGGCGGAATCAGCACGGAACGTGACGTATCCCTGATTTCCGGCAAGATGATTTATCAGGCGATGAAGAGACTGGGACATCAGGCTGTCCTGCTGGACGTTTTTCTTGGAATGGAACGGGACGACATTGATCATATTTTTGAAAGTGATGAGGATTTTTCTGCAGGAATCGAAGCGATTCATGAGATCAATCCCGATATCAGTGCGGTAAAGGCACTGCGCAAGGACGGCGGCAAATGTTACTTTGGCCCCAACGTGATCAAGATCTGTCAGATGGCGGACGTTGTCTTTTTAGGACTGCACGGTGCAGACGGAGAAGGGGGCAAGGTGCAGGCGGCATTTGATCTGCTGGGAATCCGCTACACCGGCACAGACTTTGTCAGCGGCGCGCTGGCGATGGATAAGTGCCTTGCAAAAGAACTGTTTATGCAAAACGGGATTCCGACCCCAGCAGGCTTCCGCCTGAAAAAAGGTCAGGAGCCGGGAGAAGGCCGGCAGCCGAAGTTCCCCTGCGTGGTAAAGGTAAGCTCCGGTGGTTCGAGCATCGGCGTTTCCATCGTGCAGAAAGAAGAGGACTATCAGGCAGCACTCGATGATGCATTTTTATATGGAGACGAGGTCGTTGTAGAAGAATATATCAAGGGCAGGGAGTTAACCTGCTGCGTGCTGGACGGCAAAGCACTTCCGATCGTGGAAATCGCGCCGAAGGAAGGCTTTTACGATTACAAAAACAAATATCAGGCGGGCAGCACCATTGAGATTTGCCCTGCGCCGATCGGCGAAGAGAGCACCAGAAAGATCCAGAAGATTTCAGAGCGTGTATTCGATGCCCTGCGCCTGCATAAATATGCCCGGATGGATTTTATGATGGATGAGGCCGGAAACGCCTACTGTCTGGAAGCGAATACGCTCCCCGGCATGACGCCTACCTCCCTGATTCCTCAGGAAGCAGCAGCGGTCGGCATCAGCTATGACGAGCTTTGTCAGAAGATTCTGGATATGGCGTTTGAGGATTGAAAAGGATGCAGCTTTTCAACTGCAAAATGGAGACCAAAAGTGATATGAAAAACATGACGATATGGAATATTGCAAGAGCCTGTAAGGGGCATCTGGCTGTGCCGGCGGGAAAGCATACCGGAACCTGTCCGGCGGCGGGAATGGCTGTAATCCGCGGCTATTCCGGCAAAGAAGCGGCAGGAATTGTAATCGATTCCCGCAAAGTGGAACCGGGCGATATTTTTGTGGCAATCCGCGGAGAACGGGTGGATGGGCATCAGTTTATCCGGGAAGTTTTTGACAAGGGCGCGATTGCGGTTGTGTGTGAAGAAGAACCGGAAGAACTGCCGGGTCCCTGCATTCGTGTGGAGGACAGTCTGGCTGCGCTTCGGCAGATCGCTGCGTTTTACAGAGAGCAGATGCCAATTCCGATCGTTGGGATCACCGGAAGCGTCGGCAAGACCAGTACGAAAGAATTTGTTGCGTCAGTGCTTGCACAGAAATACAAGACACACAAGACGCAGGGCAATTTCAACAACGAAATCGGCGTGCCGTTGACGCTGCTTGCCATGCCGGAGGATGCAGAGGCTGCCGTTGTGGAGATGGGTATCAATCATTTCGGAGAGATGCACCGCTTAAGCGAGATGGTAAAGCCGGATATCTGCGTGATGACCAATATCGGTCAGTGCCATCTGGAATTTCTCGGAAGCCGGGACGGTATTTTGAAGGCAAAATCCGAGATCTTTGACTTTATGAATCCGGAAGGAACGGTCTGTGTCAACGGAGACGATGACAAGCTCGTGACGATTGAGGAAGTACACGGCAAAAGGCCGGTTCACTTTGGACTTTCTCCCGAAAACGATATTTACGCAGACACCATCGTAAGCCGTGGACTGCTGGGCAGTACAGCGACAATCCACACGCCGGATGCTGCGTTTGATGTACAGATTCCGCTGCCGGGCGCGCATATGGTGTTAAATGCGCTGGCGGCGACTGCAGTTGGTTTACAGCTCGGACTGACGACAGAGCAGATCGCAGCCGGAATCGCTGCTGTGCAGGCAGTAAGCGGCAGAAGCCGTGTTGTGCAGGCGGGGGATCTGGTGCTGATCGACGACTGCTACAATGCAAACCCGGTTTCGACCAAGGCTGCGCTGGATCTGTTAAGTCTGGCAGACGGACGCAAAGTTGCGGTGCTCGGTGATATGTTTGAGCTTGGAGAGAAGGAAAGGGAGATGCACGGGCAGGTTGGCGCATATGCCGCAGAACAAGGCATAGACTGTCTGTATTGTGCAGGAAGCCTTTCGGAAGAGATGTACCGGGCGGCAAAGGAAGCAGGAATTTCCTGCGCAGAGCATTTTTCGGATACCGACGCGCTTCTTGCAGCACTGCCCGGACTTCTGCAGCCGGGGGATTCCGTGCTGATCAAGGCTTCCCACGGCATGGGGTATACAAAGATCGTAGAAGCATTAGAAAAATAGGAGGTCAGATATGGGGTGTACAACAATACTGGTCGGGAAAAAAGCGACCTATGACGGTTCAACGATGATCGCGAGAAACGATGATTCCGGCGCCGGACATTTTACAGCGAAGAAGTTTACTGTGGTTTCTCCAAAGCAGCAGCCGAAAACCTATCATTCCGTACTCTCTCATGTGACCATCGAACTGCCGGAGAATCCGATGCGCTATACAGCGATGCCGAATGCGGTGGAAGGAAAAGGTATCTGGGCTGCCAGCGGCGTCAATGAGGCACATGTTGCGATGACTGCTACTGAGACGATCACCTCGAATCCGCGCGTGCTGGGAGCGGATCCGTTGGTCGTTTATCAGCCTGCAGCGGATGGAAAGGAAGAGATTGCCGGAGGAATCGGGGAAGAGGATCTGGTTTGTCTGGTGCTTCCTTATATCAGAAGCGCCAGAGAGGGCGTTTTACGTCTTGGCAGCCTGTTGGAGCAATACGGGACATATGAGATGAACGGAATTGCTTTTCAGGATAAAGACGAGATCTGGTGGCTGGAAACCATCGGAGGACATCACTGGATGGCAAGAAGAGTGCCGGATGAGGTTTATGTCGTGATGCCAAACCAGCTCGGAATCGACAGCTTTGATCTGGAAGATGCTTACGGAGAACAGAAAAATTTCCTCTGCTCCGCAGATTTGAAAGAATTTATCGAAACCTACCATCTGAACCTTTCTATGGACGGTTCGCTGAATCCGCGGGATGTCTTCGGCAGTCATGACGATGCAGATCATGTATACAACACACCCCGGGCATGGTTTATGGAGCGGTATCTGAATCCGAACACCTATCGCTGGGACGGTGCGCTTGCTGATTTTACACCGGTTTCCGATGATCTGCCGTGGTGCATGGTTCCCGAAAAAAAGATCACAGTCGAGGATGTGAAATATGTCCTGTCCGGTCACTATCAGGGGACGCCGTATGATCCCTATGGATCCTATGGCGATAAATCCATGCGTGGTGCATACCGTTCCATCGGCATCAACCGAAATGATTTCATGGCGTTGATCCAGATCAGACCGGATATGGAAGCGGACTGCAGTCCGGTGGAATGGATTGCCTACGGGTCCAATGCATTTAACGCCCTTGTTCCATTTTATGCAGATGTGGAGGAAACACCGGAGTATTTAAACAACACGACCGGGCGGGTTTCGACAGAGAACTTTTACTGGTCGAGCCGTCTGATCGCAGCGATGGCGGACGCTTCCTATAATAAATCTCTGTTCCATGTGGAGCGTTATCAGGAAAGAGTTGCAGCAAAGGGACACGAGCTGATCAACCGCTATGATGCACGTTTGGCAGCAGAACAGGATCCGGCGGTAAGAAAAGCGCTGCGGCAGCAGGCAAATGCGGAGATTGCTGCGATGCTGCAGAAGGAAACAGACGATACGCTTGATAAGGTGTTGTTTGAGCTGAGCAGCCAGATGAAAAACGCATATTCCAGATCGGATGCATAAAAAAACGCGCCGTCAGGCGCGTTTTTCTTTCTTGTTCAGGTAGAGATAAAATCCAACGTTCAACAGGATGCCGACAGTTGTGGAAACCGGTGCGGCAAGTCCGATCCTTGTCAGGCTGGCGTTTGGCTGGATACTCATGAAGTAAGCGAAGGGGAGACGGACGCAGAGGGTCTGGATCAGACCCTGGAGCATAACCCAGAGCGTTTTGTTGTTACCGTTGAAGTAGCCGATCATGCTGAACAAAACAGCGGTGACGATGGTTTCAGGCGCAAAGCCCTTTAAGTACGCAAAGCCGTTTTGGATAACGGCAGCGTCTGTGGAAAAGAAAGCTGCGAGCAGGTCACCCTGGAACCAGATGAGAGTAAAAACGAGGCAGCCAAAGACCAGACCAATGCCGATTCCGGTGAACATGGACTTTTTTGCCCGTTTCAGATTGCCTGCACCGACATTCTGGGAAACGAAGGACGCCATGGATTGCATCAGGGAGCTGGGAATCAGCATTGCAAAGTTGACGATTTTGCAGGCGACACCATAGCCGGAGGAGGCTTCCAGGCCGAGGCGGTTGACAAAGGCGCAGAGGGCGAGGAACGAAACCTGGGTCAGAAATTCCTGCAGGGCGAGAGGAAGACCGATGCTTAAAAATTTGCTGCACTGGGAATTGAAGCCAAGATCGCTTTTGCCAATGTGGAAGGGCAGCTGCTTTTTGAAAAGAATAACCACCGCAAAGACAACGCTGACCGCCTGTGCAAATACGGTTGCAAATGCTGCGCCCGCTGCGTCCATGTGCAGACCGGCAACCAAAACGAGGTCGCCGACGATGTTGACGATACATGCGACGAGGACGAACAGGAGCGGAGATTTGCTGTCGCCAAGTCCGCGGAAAATCGCCGACAGCAGGTTGTAGGCGACGATGAAGAAAATACCGCTGCCGCAGATACGAACATAACTTGCCGTCAGAGTGACTGCTTCAGCAGGAGCCTGCATGAGTACAGAGATGGGGCGGGCAAAGAAAACCATCGCTGCGAACAGGCAGACAGAAAGCAGTGTGAATACAACCGCCGCGCCGCCGATGACGGAGCTGATCTGTTCCGGGTTCTTTTCCCCGAGATAACGGGCGATCAGGACGGTGACGCCCATTGCGAGCTGTGTCACAACAAAGGTGACGAGGTTTAACACCTGGCTGCCGGTGGAAACCGCAGACAGTCCGGAGGTGGAGCCGAATCTGCCGACGACGAGCAGATCGACGGCGCCGTAGGCAGCCTGGAGTACCAGCGCGCCCAGAATCGGAATCATAAAAGGTACCAGTTTCTTTAAAATATTTCCCTGTGTAAAATCTGTCTTATCACTTGTCAAGGTCGTTTCTCCTTTCACACATTACTTGATAAAATATTTCAATGGTACGGATGGTACATTCCGCATCTTCGCCGGAGATGGCCTCCAGATCGGGCAGCAGGGCGCTAAAAACCTGTTCGTTGTACTTGGCAGAGAGCTTTTTGCCTTCGTCTGTAATGGAAAGGTACATGATGCGTGCATCCTCTTCGGACGGCTTTTTGGTCAGATAGCCTTTTTGCTCCATCTCCTTTACCGTTCTCGTCACGCCGGGACGCGGAAGGTTCAGCGCATCGCTGATGTCGGATACTTTTACGGAAGTTCCGTTTATTTCCATCTGTTCGATGACATCCAGAAAATGGATATAGGATGGTGTCACGCCGTCCGGCAGCGGCGGGAGCATATCGCGGATGCGCTTTGCCTCATAGCAGGCGTCCAGCAGCCGTTTGATGAGTTCGATTGTCATAAAATCCTCCATTCCGCAGGCGCTTTGCGCCGAAGGAATCGCGAGGCGAACGTCCAGTTCGGCTCTGCGATCATAGCTACTTTGTGACGCTTGCGGCACAAACAATAGAATGCACGCTCTGCGAGCATTCTATTGTCATGAATAGCTGTGTGAAAAATAAGCGATCACGCTTATTTGTCACACTAAATCCCTCCATATGATTATCTTTGATAATTACCATCGATAATAATATAGAGGGATTTGAAATTTGTCAAGAAAAAATTTTGCGAGAAAATCCAGTGCAGTGCGTTAGGAGCGGCGACCGACAGTGGTTTTACGCTGTGTTGCCGTTGTGCTTTCGCATACCATTGGGGCGCACGGACTGCGATTGGTGCATAGCGGATTGTTTTTTTAACGAGGTCTGCTAAGATGAAAAGGTAGCAGCAGAACATCTGTGGGATGGAGGATAAAATGCCGCTTGTTGGATTGTGCGGAGAGCCGAAGGAAGCCCTGGAAAAAATTGAATACATGATGCAGGCGCTTTCCCTGCAGGGGCAGTTTTCGAAAGAAGATCCAGTCCAGGCGGAAAAAAACAGACAGACAGAGTTTGTGCGGATCACGGAAAAATCTGCGGAAGCGTTGGAAGCTCTGGATTGTCTGATCTGGTGGGGCAGCTGTGAAAATGTCCTGTCGGAGGAAGTAGACAGCCTGTTGGAAGAATATCCCCGCCTTGCGGTGATTTTTGTGGCGGACAGCCCGGAAGCGGTGTTTGATGCACTGACAAAGCCTTTTTTTCATGTGGTGCGGGGATATGCGCTGGAACAGGATTTGAAGGCGGCGCTTGCGAAATTGAAAAAACAGAGGCGCACGGGCAGCGGTTACCGGAGCTTTCCGTATCGGGAAAGCCCTTCGTCCGACGGCAGAATCCGGGTGCGGGAAAAGGAAATCCTGTATCTGGAAAGTATGCGGCACGAGATCTGGGTGCACTGCGAAAAGAAGGTGTTCCTGACGTCGGAAACGCTCGGATACTGGGAGGAAAAGCTGCGCGTCAGGTCGTTTTTACGCGTCCACAAAAGTTTTCTGGTCAATCCCGGGCAGATCAGCCGGATTGGAAGGGAAATGATAGAGCTGGAGGATGGCAGCCAGCTTCCGGTTAGCCGCTACCGCTATCCGGAAGTCATGGCGCGCTACGAGGCGTGGATCCGGCATGCGGAATTTCTGGAGTGAGACAGCGAGTGAACCAAAATAGAGAAGAGAGGGAAAACAATGGAAGAGATGATTTCGGTCAATAATCTGCGGAAGGAATTTTCCTATTATAAAAAGGGCGTAGGGCTGCAGGGATCGTTAAATAACCTGTTCCACCGGCAGATGCTGACAAAGGAAGCGGTAAAGGACGTTTCTTTTTCCGTGGAAAAAGGGGAAATGATGGCGCTGCTGGGACCAAACGGCGCAGGAAAGACGACGACATTAAAGCTTCTGTCCGGTATTTTGTATCCGACATCCGGGGAGGTTCTGGTGAATGGCTTTTTGCCCTGGGAACGGAAAAATGAGTTCAAGCGAAGCTTTGCCATCGTCATGGGTCAGAAAAATCAGCTGTGGTGGGATCTGCCTGCCAGCGACAGCCTGTATCTGAATAAATGCATTTACGATGTGGATGACAGGGAATACAAAAAGACCGTGGACGAGCTGTCGGAGCTTCTTGGCGTGCGGGAGCTGATGAATATTCAGGTGCGCAGACTTTCTCTCGGAGAACGGATGAAGATGGAAATCCTGGCGGCGCTGATTCACCGCCCCGGTATTCTGTTTTTAGATGAGCCGACGATCGGTCTGGATATTGTGTCCCAGCAAAAAATCTGTGACTTTTTACACTATTACAACGAACAGACGAGAACAACGATCATTTTAACGAGCCATTATATGCGGGATATCGAAGCACTTTGCAGCCGGGCAGTCATTATTAACAGCGGCACGCTGGTCTACGACGGCGCGCTTTCTGATATCAACCACAGAATGGGGGATAAACGCCTGCTGACCCTTTCTTTTTCCAGCCCGGTAGAAACCGGGAAGCTGTCCATATTCGGGCGGGTGCGGGAAAATAAAGATCTGACGGCAGTTCTGGAAATCCCGAAGGAGCGGATCAAGGAAACGGCGTCGCAGATGCTTTCCCTGTTTCCGGTGGATGATTTTACTGTGACGGAGGTTCCGCTGGAAGAGAGCATTGCCAGAATTTTCACCGGGGAGGTGACAGGATGAAGCTGTATCGATGCGTTTATCAGATGGGAGTGGAAACCGCTCTGGAATACCGGGCAAATATGGTGCTGACATTGTTGAGTACGATTTTTCCAATCATCATTCAGACCTTTTTGTGGAATTATCTGTACGGCAACGGGGATGCGGGAGCGATGACGGGCTATAGCTATACGGAAATTATCGTGTATACGCTGCTTGCCGGGCTGGTGTCGAAGCTGGTTATTACCGGGTTCGAATATCAGATCAACGAGGACATCAAGGACGGCGGGCTGAATAAATATCTGATCCGCCCGGTCAACTACTGCGGCTACCGGTTCTGCAGCTATCTCGGGGAAAAGATGCCGCAGCTGATTTTACTGCTGATCTGTACGTCTGTACTGGTTGCATTTTCAAGCATATTTCTCGGACTGGAGCTGTCTTTGGTTCGAATCGTGCTGTTTTTGGTGGGGCTGGTTCTGGCAGTGATCCTGAATTTCTTTATCTTTTACTGCGTGGCGTTGCTGAGCTTCTGGCTGACGGACGTGCATCTGCTGTTCGGAACGGTCAGCGTGGTGCTGGTGGTTGTCAGCGGCGGCGTGTTCCCCATGGATATTTTCGGAAAAACGGCGGCGCTTCTGATCTCCTTGCTTCCGTTCGGGTATACGACGCAGTTTCCGGTCAACATTATCAATGGAAAGCTTTCGATGGGAGCAATTGGCACCGGAATTCTGTGCCAGCTTGCATGGATCGCATTTTTCTGGGGACTGGGGCAGATGATGTGGAAAAAAGGACTGCAGCGCTTTGCTGCGGTAGGAGGCTGACGGATGGAAAAGAAAACTGGTATTTTGAATACATTTATAAGGTATGGAAAACTGCTGTTCGTATTTCTGAAAATGTCCCTGATGGCGCAGCTGGAATACCGGATCAACTTTGCAGCGGGCGTTTTGGTGGAAACCGGTTGGTTGTTGATCAAGCTTTTGTATGTGGCGGTGGTTTACCGGGCAGGCATCAAAATCGGAGTCCTGACGCCGGATCATATTTTATTGTTCATTGGGGTGTACATTCTGCTGACCGGCGTTTACATGCTATATTACCCGAACTTTACGTCATTGACGACGATGATTCGGGATGGAAAACTCGACATGTATCTGGTAAAACCGGTTGCGGCGCAGTTTCTGGTGACAATGCAGCGACTGGATCTGTCGCTGCTTGTGCCGGATGCGGCTGCGGGAATCGTCATGATCGGGATCGGCTGGCATCGGGCAGGACTTCCCGTGACGGTCGGCTCGATCGCAGGCTTTCTCTTTTTCCTGATCTGCGGCGCGCTCCTGACCTACAGCCTGTTTTTGCTGCCGCATCTTTTGGTGTTCTGGACGACGGCAACGAACGGCATCGCGGATCTGACGGCGGCAGTTTGGGACTTCAACAACATGCCGCAGCTCATTTACGGCAAGTGGATGCAGCGTATCGGAACGTTTCTGTTGCCGGTGTTTGTCATCACGAACTTCCCGGGGCTGTTTTTGATGGGCGAGTTGTCTGCTCCGATGGCAGTCTGGGGCGTCGCTGCACCGATCGTATTCTTTTTGATCGCACGGGCGGTGTGGAATCAGGCAGTGAAGAATTATACGTCGGCGAGCACGTAAGAAGCTTCTAATCCTTCGACTATTCCAGCAGATCTTCCACGCGGCAGCCCAGCGCATTGGCAAGACTGATTACAACATTCACCTGCGCTTTGCTGATATCGTTCTGCCGTTGCTCATAGAGCTGAATCATGCGAAGTGTGACGCCGGATGCGTCGCTTAACTGCTGTTGGGTAAAGCCGCGTGCTTTTCGGATTTCATACAGTCTGGTTTTTCTGCGGGCTTTGTTTCTGGAGAGAATTTCGTTTGCTGTCTCGACGAATTTGTTTTCATCGGCTTCATGGAGGATATACATGGACATTACAGTGGAAAGTGTAAGCCCGTCTTTTACGATATCTTCAAAGCGTCTGCCAGTGTGCCACTGATAGTAGGCAAGAACCATGATAGATTGTGAGCTTATCTGACATGGAAGTACCTCCTTAAAAAAATATCGCCAGAACGATAGTTTTACCACGATATTCATATTATATCGCCAGAACGATAGTTTTGTTGTTTGCCTATATTATATCGTTCCAACGATAGTGTGTCGATGAGGCGTAAAAAAACAGGCGTTGTAATTACGCCTGTTTTTGATACGACATTATTTCTTTTCAAACCCATGAATCCAGTCCGCCTTGCGGTAATAAAGGAAAAACAGAATCGAGCTTAGGGTCCATGTCAGGGGATAAGCCCAGAAGATTGTATTGATGACAGGGAAAATGCGGACAGCGATCGTGATGTAGGTCACACGGATAATGCACCAGCAGCAGAGCATGACGAACATCGGTACAGTTGCCTTGCCTGCGCCTCGCATGATGCCTGCGATGCAGTGGGAAAATGCCAGCAGGAAATAAAACAGTGTAATCGTATGCGCCTGCAGCGTTCCGTAAGCGACGACCTCAGGGTCGCTGTTGAATGCGGCAATCAGGTAGGGGGACAGGAAATAGACACAGATACCGACGATTTCCGCAAGGGTGATGGAGCAGAGGATGCCGAAGCGTGCGCCTCTTTTGGCACGGTCATACTGCTTTGCGCCGAGGTTCTGGCTGATAAAAGTGGTCAGTGCCAGAGAAAAACAGGTGATCGGTAAAAAGCCGAAGCCCTCGACCTTGGAATAGGCACCGCAGCCAGCCACTGCCATTTTTCCAAAGCTGTTGATGTTAGACTGAACAACAACATTTGCCAGGGCGATAATGGAGTTTTGCAGACCTGCGGGCAGACCGTTTGAAATGATTTGCTTTAACATGATCGGGTCGAAGCGGATGCGGGACGGAACCAGACGATATTCCTCCGGACTTCTCAGCAGGCGGAGCAGGCACAGCAGGGCACTGATAAACTGGGAAATGATCGTGGCGAGTGCAGCACTTCCAACGCCGAGCTTGAGTACGCCGACAAACAAAAGATCGAGCACGATATTGACGATAGATGAAAGGATCAGGTAGTTGAGGGGATGTCTGCTGTCCCCGATGGACTGCAGGATACCGACAAAAACGTTATAGAGGACGAACGCCAGCGAGCCCATAAAATAAATCCGGAAATATAACAGGGAATTGGGCAGGACGTCTGCCGGTGTGCCCATCCAGACCAGCATCTGCGGCGCGAGGATCAGACCGATGATCGTCAGCAAAATACCGGCGACAATCCCGAAGGCAACATCCGTATGGATTGCACGCTGCAGACGGTCGATCTGTCGTGCTCCATAATAGCGGGCGACTACAACACCTGCGCCCATTGCGATACCGTTGAAAAATCCGACCATCAAAAAAATCAGACTTCCGGACGAACTGACGGCAGCGAGTGCGTCGCTGCCGAGAAAGTTGCCGACGATCAGGGAGTCGGCGGTATTATAAAGCTGCTGGAACAGATTCCCGAGAAAAAGCGGAAATGCGAAGGTGACGATCTTTTTCCAGATCGATCCTTCTGTCATCAAGGTAGAAGATGCAGTACGGTTCATTTATTTTCTCCAGAAAGTAATTTCATGTTCTTTTCATAGGTTTCAGAAATACGTGCAACAACCTGGGAGGTCAGAGCCTTCTGCTGTGTGCGGTCGAGATTCTTTGTTTCGATGGGTTCTCCATATTCGATGATAACCTTTGTCTTGCGGATGCAGGGAGAATGGGCTTCGAAGATCTGTTCTGCGTTGGCGATCGTCATCGGAACGATCGGGCATTGAGCCTTTTCTGCGATTTTTAAGCTGCCGGCATGGAACTCAAGCAGAGGAGCATCGGTGCGGTTGCGGGTTCCTTCCGGAAAAATGCAGATGGACACGCCGTTTTTTATCTCCTCGATTGCTGCAAGAATCGTCTTCATACCAGCCTTGAGATCGCTGCGGTCAAGGAACAGGCAGTGCAGGTTTTTCATCCAATTGGAAAGCAGAGGAATCTTCAAAAATTCGACCTTGGAAATATAACCGGTGGTGCGGGGCACACGGACATAGGTCATAACGATATCGAAATAGCTGCGGTGATTACCGACATAGAGAACCGGGGTATCCTTCGGAATGCGATCCTCTCCGATGTAGGTGACGGAAACGCCGGACAGGCGCAGCACCATGCGGAACGCCCAGTTGACAATCGCAAGGCTGGAACGATCCTTTAACGGCGGATTGAATTTGCCGATGATCCATTCTGCGATCAGGAGCGGGATGCTGAGGATCAGAAACAGAATGACAAATAACGCGGTAATAATAAAGCGAATCATAAAACTCTCCATTCTGCAGGCGCAGATGCGCCGGCTACCTTCTTTATTTTCAGTATACCTGTGCCGCTGCAAAAAAGCAAGACGCGCGTACAGGTGTTCTGCGAGGGAGCCACAGTTCACCCGCGCCATTCGCAAAACGCATCTTCGATGCTTCCCGCTGCTTCGCAGCTCATTTTTGCTCATGAAATGGCGCTCCCTTCGTGCCTTCCTGGCAGCAGATTTTCCTGCAAGCACGAAATCTGCTGCCAGGAAGGCACGAGTGAACTGTGGCGACATACTCCTGACGTCGTATTCATATATATGAAATAAACAGGATATCGATCGAAAGGACGGTCTTATTATGAAAAAAATAGTTCGGACGCTGTGCCTGATCTGGTGGGGAATATTCGGATGCGCTGGAATACTGCTTTTTACAGGATGCAGCTGGAAACAGGAAAAGCCGGAGAAAATAAACCTCGCATTCACAGTTGTGGACGAGGCGCGGCTGCCGGAGGAGCTGTTAAAGCTTGTGGCGGAAAAGAAAGAAGCATCGTTTAAAATGACGTATGCGGACAGTGGTTATCTGTACCTGTGCGTGGGCTACGGAAAGCAGGACAGCGGCGGCTACAGTATTACAGTGGACGATTTGTATGCAAGCGGAGAGATGATTTATCTGGATACGAGCCTGATCGGTCCGAAGCAGGCAAAGGAGCTGAGCAAAACGCCATCCTATCCATATATTGTAATAAAAACGCCGTTTGAGGACAAAACAGTGGTGTTTGACTGAAGAACATGGTAAAATGCAGAGGATACAACAGACATTTGGCAGCTGTCGGACGCGGCTGCTTTGCAACAGCGGAGGCTGACATGATTTTAGTTCAAAATTGCCGCATGATCGATCCGGCTTCGCAGACGGATAGCTTGCGGGATATCCTGATCGGTGAGGACAGGATTACAAAAATCGCAGAGGCAGGAACGATCGACCCTGCACAGATTACAAAAGAAAAAGAGGACGAGCTTCGCATCCTGAATGCGGATGGCCTGATTGCAGCGCCGGGGCTGGTGGATACCCATGTGCATTTCCGTGATCCGGGTGCAGAATATAAGGAAGATATCCTGACCGGCGCGGTGTCGGCGGCGGCTGGCGGTGTGACGAGCGTTGTGTTGATGGCGAATACGAATCCCCATGTCGATCAGGAGGAAACGCTTTCCTATGTTCTGGAAAAAGGCGCAAAGACCGGCATCCATGTCTATACCTGCGCGAACGTGACGATGAACATGGAGGGGGACGAGCTGACGGATATGGAAACGCTGGCAAAGGCTGGCGCGGTCGGCTTTACGGATGACGGCAAGCCCCTGTTGGATGCCAAAATTGCGAGAAAAGCGATGCAGGAAGCGGCAAGGGTGCACAAACCCATCAGCTTCCATGAGGAAAACCCGGCATATATTCAAAATAATGGGGTCAATGCCGGAAAGGCGAGCGAATATTTCGGCATCGGCGGTTCGGACAGGCAGGCGGAGATCGATATGGTGCGCCGCGATCTGTCGATTGCGCTGGAAACGGGTGCGGAGATCGTGATTCAGCACATCAGCGCGGCGGAGGCGGTCGAACTTGTCCGCCAGGCGAAGAAAAAGAGCACGAAAATCCACGCAGAGGCGACACCCCATCATTTCACGCTGACGGAGGACGCCGTGATGGAACACGGTACGATGGCGAAGATGAACCCGCCGCTTCGCACGGAAGCTGACAGGCAGGCGATTATCCGCGGTTTACAGGACGGAACGATCGACCTGATTGCGACAGACCATGCGCCGCATGCGGATTATGAAAAAGCGAAGCCCCTGACGGAAGCGCCCAGCGGAATCATCGGATTGGAAACGTCCCTGGCGCTCGGCAACGAGGCGCTCGTCGATACAGGGGAACTTACGATGATGCAGCTGCTGACCTGTATGACCATTAACCCCGCAAAGCTTTACCGCCTGGACGCTGGCTATCTGGCAGAGAACGGACCGGCAGATCTGGTTTTGTTCGATCCTGCAAAAGAGTGGGTTCCGGAACGTTTTTATTCGAAATCCCAGAACTCGCCGTTTTTGGGACAGAAGCTCAAAGGAAAAGTGGAATACACGATCTGTAAGGGCAAAGTGATTTTTGAGGCGTAAAAACTGGTTGCGCCGGCACGTAAAAGCACTATGGGCATAAAAGCTGGCAGCTTTTGTGCAGCAAGCGCCCGTAAACCGAGTGAAAATGGAGAAAATTATGGCACAGAAGAAAAAGACAAAGGCAATGGTAGTCAGTCAGGAAAAGCTGGCGGACGGAATTTATGATCTGAGACTGGAAACAGAGCTGGCGCAGGACGCTGCGTGCGGACAGTTCGTAGGCGTTTATCCCAAGGATAAAAGCACGCTCCTGCCCAGACCGATCAGCATCTGCGAAATCGATAAAGAAAAAAATCAGCTTCGTCTGGTTTATCGCGTGGCAGGCAAGGGAACGGCAGAATTTTCGAATCTGAAGACAGGCGACAGTGTGTATCTGCTTGGCGTTTTGGGAAATGGTTTCCCGGTGGACAAGGCAAAGCCGGGCACGAAGGCGATGCTGTTTGGCGGCGGAATCGGCGTTCCTCCGATTTTACAGCTGTCTAAAGAGCTTTCCTGTGAAAAACAGATCGTTGTGGGTTATCGCAACGCACAATGCTTTTTGAAAGAAGATTTTGAACAAAACGGCGCTGTCTATGTGGCAACCGAGGACGGAAGCGTTGGCACAAAGGGAAATGTCATGGATGCGGTAGCTGCAAATGGACTGGAAGCGGATATTATTTATGCCTGCGGACCGATGCCGATGCTGCGCGCGATTCGGCAGTATGCGATCGAACATGATATTCCGGCATATATTTCCCTGGAAGAACGGATGGCATGCGGTGTGGGCGCCTGTCTTGGCTGCGTTTGTAAAACGACCCACAAGGACGCGCATTCCCATGTAAATAACGCGAGAATCTGTACCGACGGACCGGTATTTGAAGCACGGGAGGTGGAAATCTGATGAATACAGCGGTAACAATTGCAGGAGTAACCTTTCAGAACCCGGTCATGACCGGCTCGGGGACCTTTGGCTCCGGAATGGAATACAGTGAATTTGTAGATTTGAACCGTCTGGGTGCGGTGGTGACAAAGGGCGTTGCAAACGTGCCGTGGCCGGGCAACCCGACACCGCGTGTCGCAGAGGTTTACGGAGGCATGTTGAATGCAATCGGTCTGCAGAATCCCGGCATCGACGTGTTTATCGAGCGCGATCTCGCGTTTTTAAAGCAGTTTGATACAAAGGTCATCGTCAATGTCTGCGGCAAATCTGTCGAGGATTATCTGGAAGTCGTAGAGCGCTTGGCGGACACGGACATAGCGATGATGGAAATCAACGTTTCCTGCCCGAATGTCAAGGAAGGAGCCATCGCGTTCGGACAGAAAGCGGATGCATTATTCGACATCACGTCCAGGATTAAAAAGGCTGCAAAGCAGCCCGTTATGATGAAGTTGAGCCCGAACGTAACAGACATCACGGAAATGGCAAAAGCCGCAGAGGCAGGCGGCGCGGACGCGATTTCCCTGATTAACACGCTGACCGGTATGAAAATCGACATCCGGCGCAGAAGCTTTGCCCTTGCCAATAAGACCGGCGGCATGTCCGGCCCTGCAATCAAGCCGGTTGCGGTGCGGATGGTATGGCAGTGTGCAAACGCGGTCAAAATCCCCATTGTCGGCATGGGCGGCATCCTAACCGCAGAGGACGCGATTGAATTTCTGATGGCAGGCGCAACGGCAGTTTCCGTCGGCGCGGCAAACTTTATCAATCCTTATGCGACGGCAGAAATCGCAGACGGAATTGAAGCATTCATGAAAGAGCAGGGCATCGAGGATATCAACGAAATAATCGGCTGCGTGCGGTAAGACAGATTGCGGGAGTGCGAAGCACGGAGCAATCCACGGATATCATTTGAAAAAAGAAATCTCCCTCCCGGGTGCATATCGTCTTTGACGGCAACATACTGTTAGATAGAACAGCATGTTGTCTGGAAAAGGCGAAGGTGCCCGGGAGGTATTTTTATGGAATTTCTCAAAAAAAGCATACATATGGATCAGATCGAATGTGAGGAACAGACGCAGATTACGCTCGAGGACGACGTCAATATCGCGGACGCAAAGCCGGATGTTTATCAGGTTGTGACGCAGCAGGGGCACATCGAGCTGGAAGAGGTGCGCGCCTCGGATGGGCATGTGCATGTAAAGGGCGTGCTGCATTTCAAGGTGCTTTATCTCGCAGATGAGGAAACACACCATCCGGCATGCATGGAGGGGGAGCTTGCGTTTGAGGAACAGATTCTGATGGGCAGCGTGTCGGGGACGGATCAGGTACAGGCGCAGGCGATTTTGGAGGATTTAAGTGTCGGAATGATCAATTCCCGGAAGCTTTCGGTGCAGGCACTTTTGCAGATTCGCCTGTTCACGGAGCGGATGAAGCAGCTGGATGTAGCGGTGGGTCTGGACGGCACAGAGCAGATCGAAGTAAAGAAAAAAGACCTGCAGGCGCTGGATCTGATCGTTGCCCAAAAAGATATCCTGAGGGTAAAAAAAGACCTCCTGTTGCCGGGTGGCATGCCGAACATTTTTGCGCTGCTGTGGAAATCCTGCCAGATTCGGGAAATGGCGTTCCGGGTGCTGGACGGAAAGCTGCAGGCGACAGGCGAGCTTTCGCTGTTTTTCTTTTATGAAGAGGAAAGCGAGACTAAAAAGGCGGTATGGTATGAAACCACTGTGCCGGTGAGCGTTGCCATTGAGTGTCAGGGCGTCCGCGAGGGGATGCTGGAGCAGATCGGCTGCAGCATCGGGCATCTGGAAATTGAAGCGAAGGCGGACGAGGACGGGGAAGAACGCGTGATTTTGCTCGACCTGGTACTGGATCTGGATATTCGGATTTACGAGGAAACGAATCTTTCGATGATTGAGGATCTCTACGGCGTTGCGAAGCAGGCGGACGTCGTGAGAGGAAAAGGGCAGTACCGGAGGCTTCTGGTCAAAAATACCGCAAAAACGAGAGTGAGCGACCAGTTTTCGATTTCGCCGGGCATGCCGCAGATTCAGCAGATCTGCGGAAGCTTTGGAGAAGTGCTCGTGCAGGAGATAAAAAAGCAGTCCGACGGCGTGCTTGTAAAAGGGACGGTAAACGTGCAGATTCTGTATGAGTCTGCGGAGGAAGAGGTCCCGTGCGGCTGTCTAAAGGGCGAGCTTGTGTTTGAAGAGCTTCTGGAAACCGCAGAGCCGGTAAAAAATACATGCAGCTGCAGGATCGAAGCGTCGCTGGAACAGCTTTCCGTGCAGGCGCAAAACGAGCAGGAAGCAGAAGTTCGCGCAGTTGTGTGCGTCAAAGGGCTGATCTGCGCCGACTGCGAGGAAGAAATCGTGACGGATGCCCTGCTGCGTGCTCTCGACCCGGAAAAGCAGGCGAACCAGCCGGGTATCGTAGTGTATCTGGCGGGCGAGGGCGAGACGCTTTGGGATATCTGTAAAAAGTACGACGTCCCGATGGATGGAATGCGCGAAATGAACAATCTGACGCAGGATGAAATCCATCCTGGCGATCAGCTCCTGATTGTGAAGGGATATGCAGTTGACAAAGAGATGCAGATTGTATAAAATTAAATACAATCAGTGTATACAAAATGCAGAGGCAGACGGCTTTTCGGATCGCCTGCCTTTTCAACGGAAATGAGGATTGAATTGAAAATGAATACCTTTCGGATAAAGGCATATGCCAAAATCAATCTCGGGCTGGATGTGCTGCGGCGCAGACCGGACGGATACCATGAAGTCAAGATGATCATGCAGACCGTCGATTTATATGACGATTTGGAATTTACAAAGTTGGCAGAGGATGAGATTCGGATTTTTACCGATAAAGAAGAGCTTCCGGCGGATCAGGGCAATCTGATCTGGCGGGCGGCAGCGCGGATGAAGGAGCTGTATCAGATCTCAGAGGGCGTGAGCGTGAAGCTGACGAAGCGGATTCCGATTGCGGCTGGCATGGCAGGCGGCAGCGCAGATGCAGCGGCGACCATTCATGCGATGGATGCGTTGTTTTGTCTCGGACTTTCCCTGGAAGAAAAACAGAAAATCGGCGTAAAGCTCGGCGCGGATATCCCGTATTGCCTGATGGGCGGCACGGCGCTTTCGGAGGGCATCGGAGAAATCCTGACAAAGCTGCCGGACGTCCCGAAGGCGAAGCTTGTGATCGCAAAGCCCGATCTGGATGTTTCGACGAAATTTGTCTATGAAAATCTGCACGCAGACAGCCTGCAATATCATCCCGACATCGACGGAATGGTTGCGAGCATCGAAAAAGGCGACCTTTGCGGCATCACAGACCGGATGGGAAATGTGCTTGAGACGGTTACCTGCAAGCACTATCCGGTGATCGAGCAGATGAAAGGAATTTTAAAGGAGCACGGTGCGGTCAATGCGCTGATGAGCGGCAGCGGCCCTACCGTATTTGGTATTTTTACAGACGATCAGAACGCAAAAGAGGCGTATGAGGCGATGCAGGAGGCAGGTCTTGCCAGACAGCTGTTCCTGACAGGATTTGCCGACGGCAGAGGGAGAGAAGAATGAAAGAATTTGAAGCAAATAACGAAAATGACTACCTGCCCCTGCGGGACGTGGTGTTCAATACGCTTCGGACGAGTATTCTGACCGGTGAGTTAAAGCCGGGGGAGCGCCTGATGGAAATTCATCTGGCGGATAAGCTCGGAGTGTCCCGGACACCGATCCGCGAGGCGATCCGCAAGCTGGAGCTGGAGGGGCTCGTTACGATGATTCCAAGACGCGGCGCAGAGGTGGCGCAGATCACGGAAAAGAACCTGCGGGACGTTTTGGAGGTGCGCCGGGCGCTGGACGCGCTGGCGGTAGAGCTGGCATGCGAGCGCATCACGGAAGATGAGCTTGCAGAACTGAAAAAAGCGTGCGAGAACTTCGAACTGGAAACAAAGCGCGGCAACGCCAACCAGGTTGCACAGGCGGACGTGGAGCTGCACGATATTATTTTAAAGGCGAGCGGAAACGAGCGGCTGATGCAGATGATCAGCAAGCTTTCTCAGCAGATGTACCGCTACCGCCTGGAATATGTCAAGGACGAGGCAAACTACAAACGCCTGATCGCAGAGCACCGCGTGATCTACGAGGCGATCCGCGACCGCGACAGACAAACTGGAGCAGAGGCGATCAAAAACCATATTGACAATCAGGAAAAGGCTGTGATCCGGATGATTACATCGGCGTCCGGGAAGACAAAACGCTGACCGGATGTATAACCGGCGCGCGGATGGGTATGCTCTTTCGAAACAGAGAAGGGAGAAAGAGTATGCAGAAGAAACCGCGCGCCGGTATTTTATTTTTGACAATTATGATGTTATGGGGGATAATATACCCACAGTATGCACTTACGGAAGAAATGTATGAGACAGTGCAAAGCGCTGACGCGGTGGATGACAGCCACCGAACTGCTGTAGCTGCGGGCGGGAACTGTCTGCGGGATTACCGCCGGATTCTGACTGCGGCGCCTGGGGAGGTGTCGGTGCGCTTTGCAATCGTCGATCAGATAGAAGAGTGGTTTGGAGAAAAAGATGAAAACAGTACAGGATAAAAATCTGCTGGAAATGCCCATCGGCGTATTTGATTCCGGCATGGGCGGTCTGACTGTGATGCGTGAGATCATGCGTCAGATCCCCAATGAAAAGGTGATTTATTTTGGAGATACGGCGAGAGTTCCCTATGGAAGCAAGTCAAAGGAGACAGTGACACGCTTTTCCAGGCAGATTGTCCGTTTTTTGCAAAGCAAACAGGTCAAGGCAATTGTTGTCGCCTGCAATACGGCGAGCGCCTATGCGCTGAATGATCTGGAAAGGGAAATCGATATTCCAATCATCGGCGTGGTAAAGCCGGGCGCAAAGGTTGCAGCGGAGGTGACCCGCAACGGACAGGTCGGCGTCATTGCGACGGAAGGGACCATCAGCAGTAATATTTATACGACTTACATCCGCCAGCTTCGGCCGGAGGTACAGGTAACCGGCAAGGCGTGCCCACTGTTTGTGCCGCTGGTAGAAGAAGGGCTCTGGCAGGATCCGGTGACGGACGAGATTGCAAAACGTTACTTAAGCAGCTTAATCGATACCGGAATCGACACTCTGATTCTTGGCTGCACCCATTATCCGCTGATCCGTTCAACGGTCGCAAAGGTGATGGGCGACCATGTGACACTGGTAAACCCGGCGTATGAGACGGCTCGGGAATTAAAAGAGCTTTTGATGGAAAAAGGGTTATTCAATCCGGTTCCGCCGCAGCTTGGGACAAATAAATACGAGTTTTTTGTCAGCGACGGCGCGGAGAAATTTGTCCATTTTGCCAATTCGATTATCAAATACGGCATTTTGGGCGCGAAAGTAATACAGATAGAGGATTATTGAGCATGACAAAGGATGTAGTGATATCCGTCCGCGGTCTGCAGGTGATGGACAACGAATCTTCAGAGGACATCGAGACGGTACAGCAGGGCGAATATTTTGAACGAAACGGCAGCATTTTTTTATTGTATGACGAATATTATGAGGGCTTTGACGAGCCGGTCAAAAATGTCATGAAAATCAGGGGAAACGAAATGACTCTGACCAAACGCGGCATCATCAACGTCCAGATGAACTTTGAGGCGGGCAAAAAGAACCTGACCCGTTACCAGACGCCCTACGGTGTGATGATGATCGGGCTGGACACCAGCCGCGTCGTCTGTCTGCAGGAAGAAAAAAGCCTTGCGATAGAAATTGATTATACGCTGGAAGCAAACTACCAGTACGTTTCGGATTCTAAAATCCGGATCATGGTACGGGAGAGAAAACAGCAGGCATAAAATGAGCCCCTGCGTCGGTACGCATTCAACAGCGTGCTGTGCAGGGGCTTTTATTCATGACAATAGAATGCTGGCAGAGCGTGCATTCTATTGTTGAAAGAAAACCAATTGACAATCTGAAAAGATGCGCCTACAATATTTGCATATGCAAATATTGTAGGCGCATCTTTTGCACACGCAAAAATTCGTCTGACCACGGAGGAAAGCAATCATGCTGAAGGAACTGTTTTCTTATATGAAGCAATATAAAAAATATGCCTGGATCAGTCTGGTCTGCATTGCGGTGGAATGTATCTTCGAGCTGGTTATTCCGCTGATTATGGCGGACATGGTGGATGTCGGAATCGCAAACGGGGATCAGGATTATATTCTGCATAAGGGACTGGTGATGATAGGCTGTGCAGGGCTGGCACTGGTGCTGGGGATCTGCAGCGCACGGTTCTGCGCACTGTGCGGTCAGGGCTTTGGGGCGAATCTGCGGGAAGCAGAGTACCGCAAGCTGCAGAGCTATTCCTTTTCCAATATCGATCATTTTCAGGTGTCATCGCTGGTAACCCGCCTGACCAGTGATGTGACGGTGATCCAGAATTCGGTTTCAACGGGCATCCGTCCGCTGTGTCGTGCGCCGGTTATGCTGTTTATGGCTACAGGCTCGGCGTTTGTGATCAACGCGCGTCTGGCACTTGTTTTTTTGGTGGCACTGCCGGTGTTAGGATTTTTGCTGTTTGAGATCGTCAGCCACGTCGGACCTTTGTATACAAAGATGCAGACCGGAATTGACAGGGTCAACCGTATTGTGCAGGAAAATCTGACGGCGGTGCGTGTCGTCCGTTCCTATGTCAGAGAGAATTACGAGCAGGCGAAGTTCGATGACGCAAATCTTGCCCTTCGTACAGAATCCGAAAAAGCCTTCGGTTTATCTTCTATGAATATGGCAGCAATGCAGTTTGTCATGTATGGGACGATCCTGGCGATCCTGTGGTTTGGCGGCAGCTCTATCCGTACCGGAACTATGCAGGTTGGTGAGCTGACCGGATTTTTGAGCTATGTGCTGCAGATCCTAAACTCCCTGATGATGCTGTCGAACGTTTTTATGATGCTGACCCGTTCGATGGCGAGCGGAACCCGAATTCTCGAGGTTTTGAACGAAAAGGTGGAGATCACGGAGGAAAAGGCACGTCCGGTTAGCGTGAAAAAGGGCGCGATCCGTTTCGACCATGTATTTTTTCAGTACAGCAAAAACGCGGAGGAATATGTGCTTTCGGACATTTGTCTGAATCTGGAAGCCGGACAGACGATCGGAATTATCGGTCAGACTGGTGCAGCAAAATCGACCCTCGTGCAGCTGATTCCGCGCCTGTACGAGGCGACAAAGGGCTGTGTGTATGTAGACGACGTGCCGGTGCAGGAATATCCGCTGGAGCATCTGCGGGATGCGATCGCCATGGTGCTGCAGAAAAATACGCTGTTTTCCGGGACGGTACGGGATAATCTTCGCTGGGGCAAAGAGGACGCGACGCAGGAGGAAATCGACGAGGCGTGCCGGATCGCCTGTGTGGATGAATTTATCGACCGGCTGGATAACGGCTATGATACAGAGCTTGGACAGGGCGGCGTGAACGTGTCCGGAGGACAGAAGCAGCGGCTCTGCATTGCGCGCGCGATCTTAAAGCAACCGAAGGTACTGATTTTGGACGATTCGACGAGCGCAGTGGACACGGCAACGGAAGCAAAGATCCGGGAAGGTCTAAAAGCAAAGCTCCCGGAGATGACGAAAATTATTATCGCACAAAGAATTTCTTCTGTATGCTGCGCCGATCAGATTGTCATTTTGGACGATGGAAAAATAAACGCGGTCGGTACGCATGAGCAGTTGCTTGCAGAGAACCGGATTTATCAGGAAATTTATCATTCCCAACAGGAAGGAGGTGCTCTGTAATGGCAAAATATGTCGGCTATAAGCGCCCGAAAAATACGAAAAAGGCCATGAAAAATCTGCTGAGATATCTTGGATATCACAAGTGGCTGCTGCTTTTAGTTGCAGTTTTGGTAGCGATCAGCAGTGGGGTGAGCATTGCAGGCACTTATCTTATCCGCCCGGTCATCAATGATTACGCGATCCCGGGGGATATTCCGGGGCTGATCCGGATGATGATTGCGATGGGGATCCTGTATCTGTGCGGTGTGTGCGCGACCTTTGCCTATAACCGGCTGATGGTGCATACATCCCAGCAGGTAGTGACGGAAATCCGGAGAGATCTGTTTGCCCATATTCAGAAGCTGCCGCTGGCCTATTTTGATGCGCACACTCACGGGGAGCTGATGAGCCGTTTTACAAACGATGTCGATACAGTACAGGAAGCATTAAACGGCACGTTTTCCATGCTGATCCAGAGCTTTTTGATATTGACAGGAACCCTCAGCATGCTGTTTGTTTTGAGTGCGCGTCTGACACTGATCGTATTACTGTTTTTAGCAGCGAGCGGATTTTTTATCTGGTACAATGGAAAACGCAGTAAAAAATATTTCAACGCACAGCAGGAGGCACTGGCTGCAGTCAACGGCTTCGTGGAGGAAATGACTGCGGGGCAGAAGGTGGAGAAGGTATTCAATCATGAAAAGCAGGATCTTGAAGAATTTTTAGTGCGAAACGAAAAGCTGCGCAAAGCCTCTACCAACGCCCTGACCTGGTCCGGTATGCTGGTTCCGGTCAATGTCAGCATGTCCTACTTCAACTATGGAGTTTCTGCGGCAGCAGGCGGTATATTTGCACTGACCGGACACATGGATCTTGGAACCCTTGCCTCTTATCTGGTTTATGTGCGTCAGAGCGCGATGCCCTTAAACCAGTTTACGAACCAGTTCAACTTTCTTCTGGCAGCCCTCTCCGGTGCAGAGCGGATTTTTGACCTGATGGAGCAGGAGCCGGAAATCGACGAGGGAACGGTAACCCTTTGCCCGGTTGAGGTCAGGATGGATGGTTCCCTGAAGGAGGCAGAAGGCTATACCGGAAGCTTTGCCTGGAAGGATGCAGACAGCCTGACCTTATTGCAGGGCGATGTGCGTTTCGACCAGGTTGTATTCGGATATACGGAAGAACATAAAATATTAGATGGCATCAGTCTGTTTGCAAAGCCGGGACAGAAGATCGCCTTTGTCGGTTCGACAGGCGCAGGAAAGACAACGATTATTAACCTGATCAACCGATTTTACGAAATCCAGAGCGGGACGATCACCTACGACGGCATCGATATTCGCAGGATCAAAAAGGATGACTTGAGAAAATCGCTGTCGATGGTAATTCAGGATACTCATTTGTTTACCGGAACGATCGCGGAGAATATCCGTTACGGACGGCTCAATGCAACAGAGGACGAGGTCAGGGCGGCTGCGAAAATCGCGAATGCTGACTCCTTTATCCGTCGTCTGCCCAAGGGGTATGACACGATACTGCACAGCGACGGCAGCAATCTATCCCAGGGACAGAGACAGCTGCTTGCGATTGCCCGGGCAGCAATTTCCCGACCGCCGGTGCTGATCCTGGATGAAGCCACCAGCTCCATCGACACGAGAACGGAGCGGCTGATCGAAAAAGGCATGGATCGCCTGATGGAAAACCGTACCGTTTTTGTCATCGCACATCGGCTTTCAACGGTGCGAAACTCAAAGGCAATTCTTGTGCTGGAAAAGGGCACGATCATCGAGCGCGGAGACCATGAGGAGCTGCTGGGGCAAAAGGGCCGCTACTATCAGCTGTATACCGGACAGTTTGAACTGGAGTAATGCTTACGGAGCTGGCTGCGCGTGCTGCAGTTTCTCTGCGCGCACTTGACACAAACTCGACATGCGCAAAAAACGTGCGCAGAAATGAGGGAATATATGGAAAAAGATATCAGACAGAGTCTGCAGGAGCACATTTTCAGACTGGAAAACCGGCGCAGGGAACTGATGCGTCCGGAATATTTACGGCTGGGGCTGACGATCGGGCAGGGACAGCCGCGGATTTTGATGTACCTTTTGACAGAAGACGGCTGCAGTCAGCGGGAAATTGCAGAGAACTGTCACCTTGATGTGACGACGCTCTCGCGCACGCTGGACCGGCTGGCGGAAAAAGGGCTTTTGGAGCGGCGTATCAATCCACAGTCGCGTCGGGAGTGCCAGATCTTTCTGACAGAGGAGGGAAGGGAGACGGCAGCAGAGGTCTGCAGCTGCTTTCGCGAAACGGAAAAAAAGATGTGCAGCGGGCTGACTGAAAAAGAACTGGAAGCGCTGGATGCCGGAATCTGCCGGATGCTGGAAAATTTGACCGAAGCCTGAAGAAAACTGGAATCTTAATAAAAAGTTTATACACATATCCGCCGCCAATGTTTTACAAGGCGGCGGATTTATGATATCCTGAGAGCAGATGCGAATTTAGGGCAATCGGAATGGATTGGAGCAGGATATGAGCGACAAACAGGATTTTTCGGAAATTGGAGACAGAATCAAGGATGCAGTACAGGATGCGGTAAATTCAGGTGACTTCGGACAACTAAACCATGTCATCAATGATTCCGTAAACGGAGCGCTGGATGAGGTGCGCTGGCAGGTCAATCAGGCGCACGAACGGGTTTATAAGCGAACGGACAAAACCGTGGAATACAAATCCGCCAAGCGCAGTATTGCTTCTTCCTACAGCACATCGCAGTCGCCCTACAGACGACAGATGGAGCAGAAGCAGCGTTATACGACGGCAAAGCAGTATCAGCGCCCGGACGGCACGATCGTTTATAAGAACACGATCAACGTGCCGCAGATTTTTGTAAAAAAGGGTAAAGTCAGTGGTGTTTTACTGAGCGTATTTGGAGGGATCGGGCTTGGAACTTTCGGACTGACCGCACTGATCATGGCGATCATTTGGGCAGCAACCTCCAGCGCGTCTCTGGGTGGGATGACCATATTGTTCGGTCTTATGGCAGCAGCCTGCGGAGGTGTATTAAAACGCGGCGGAGGACTCTGCAAACGGCTTGGAAGAGCAGAACGATATCTGAAGCTTGCAGGGGAGGAAATGTATATCCGAATTTCTGAGCTTTCTGAAAAAACCGGATGGACTCCAAAGAAGCTGGGACGGGATATTCGGACGATGATCGAGAGTGGCATGTTCCCGGAAGGACACATGGATGAGAAAAACGATATTTTTGTCATCGATGACGAGACATGGGAGCAGTATCTCGAGGAAAAAGAAGAATATGAACAGCAACTTGCGGAGAAAAAACGCAAAGAGCTGACAGCGGACGTCGGGCAAAGTGCTGGCGGAGCAAACCGTGCAGATGGCAAGGCTGCCGGACAGAACCAGACAGCTGATGGTGTAGCGACGCACAGCGAGGAAGCGCTGACAAAAGAGGCGCAGATCGAAAAAGACGGTCAGGCCTACATGGAGCGGCTTCGGGAGTTAAACATCCAGATCCCGGGAGAGGTGATTTCCAACAAGCTTTACAAGCTGGATTACCTGCTGAAGCGGATTTTTCAGACGCTTCGGGAGCATCCGGAGAAGAGCGACCAGATGCGGCGATTTATGGAGTATTATCTTCCTACGACGGTCAAGCTTGTGGAATCCTATGCAGAATTTGACAGCGCCGGGGTAGAGGGCGAGAACATCCGTACCGCTAAGGAAGAGATCGAAAAGACGATGGATACGATTAACGATGCCTTTGAAAAGCTTTTGGATGATCTGTACCAGGACGCGGCGTTTGAAGCATCGGCAGATGCAAGGGTGCTGAAAACCGTGCTGGCGCAGGACGGGTATATGAAGAGTGATTTTGAAAAACAGGAGGAGTAACCGATGAACGAAGATATGGAGAAGATGCTGCAGGAAGCACCTGCACCGACACTGACGCTGGAGCCTTTTGCAGCGGAAAAGGAAGAACCGGCAGTTGTGGAAAAAGAAGAAGCAGTGCAGCCGGTCGATGAAAAAGAAAAAATAAAGGCGATTTTAACTCCCCAGGAACAGAAGCAGGTTGATGCGTTTGTCAAGCAGATCGACATCACGAATTCCCAAATGGTGCTGCAGTATGGCGCAAGCTCCCAGAAGAAGATCGCAGATTTTTCAGAATCAGCTCTGGGCAACGTCCGGACAAAGGATCTTGGCGAGATCGGCAACGAGCTGACCGCCGTTGTGAACGAATTAAAGAGCATCGAGGACGGTGACGAGGAAAAGGGCTTCCTCGGACTGTTCAAAAAAGGCGGCAATAAGATCGCAAATATGA
The DNA here is from genome assembly GCF_025567525.1 of Gallintestinimicrobium propionicum. Lineage (NCBI taxonomy): Bacteria > Bacillati > Bacillota > Clostridia > Lachnospirales > Lachnospiraceae > Gallintestinimicrobium > Gallintestinimicrobium propionicum. Next base: position 72,890 of record NZ_JAOQJY010000015.1, read on the forward strand.
AAGCAAAATATGCCAAAGCAGAAGTTAATGTGGATAAAATTTGTAAGGTGCTGGAAGGACACCAGATTCAGCTGCTGAAGGATGCGGCAATGCTGGATCAGATGTATCAGCTGAATCTCACCTATTATAAAGAGCTTTCCATGTACATCCTTGCCGGAAAAGAAAAGATCCAGCAGGTAAAGGAGCAGGAGCTTCCGGAGCTGATCAAACGCGCAGAAGAAAGCGGACTGCCGGAGGACACGCAGAAGGCGAAGGATTTGGCAGAGCTGTGCAATCGTTTTGAGAAAAAGATTTACGACCTGGAGCTGACGCGGACGATTTCCATGCAGATGGCGCCCCAGATCAGACTGATCCAGAGCAACGATACTGCAATGTCTGAAAAGATCCAGTCCACGCTGGTCAACACGATTCCGCTCTGGAAGAGCCAGATGGTGCTGGCGATTGGCGTCGAGCACTCCGCGCAGGCAGCCAAGGCACAGCGTGAAGTGACGGATATGACCAATACCCTGCTGAAAAAGAATGCGGAAACCTTAAAGCTTGCAACCGTTGAGACGGCAAAAGAGTCTGAACGCGGTATCGTAGATATTGAAACGTTAAAGCAAACGAACGAAACCCTGATCTCCACGCTGGATGAAGTGCTGCAGATTCAGGAAGATGGCAGAAACAAACGCCGCGAAGCGGAAGCAGAGCTGACACAGATCGAAACAACCATGCGCAACAAACTGATGGAGATGAGCAGAACGAAACAATAGAATGCACGCTCTAGGAGCATTCCATTGTCATGAATAAAATAGAATGCGCGCTCTGTGAGCATTCCATTGCCGAAAATAAAGGAAAGGTCAGGTGGCTGTTTGGGAATCCGAAAAAAACTGAAAGAAAAGCTGAAGGAGGCGCTGCAGGCAGTGCTGCCCATCATCGGGCTGGTGCTGCTGCTATCCTTTACGATTGCGCCGATTTCTCCGAGTATTTTGCTGTGTTTTCTGATCGGGGGGATATTGCTGATCGCCGGAATCGTGTTTTTCACGCTTGGCGCGGAGCTTGCAATGTCCCCGATGGGAGAACGGGTCGGCACGGCGATGACACAGTCCAAAAAGCTGTGGGTCGTTGTGGCGCTGTCTTTTTTGCTGGGCTTTATTATTACAATATCTGAACCGGATCTGCAGGTGCTTGCACAGCAGGTTCCGGCTGTTCCGAATCTGACATTGATTCTCGCAGTTGCCTGCGGAGTCGGTGTGTTTCTTGTGGTGGCGCTTCTCCGTATGCTGTTCAGCATCGCGCTGCCCCCTTTGCTTGTCTGCTTCTATGCGGTGATTTTTATTCTCGCGTTTTTTGTTCCCAAAGAATTTTTGAGCGTAGCGTTCGATTCCGGCGGTGTGACCACGGGACCGATGACGGTGCCGTTTATTATGGCGCTGGGCGTTGGTATTTCTGCAACGCGAAGCGACCGCCATGCAGCGGATGACAGCTTCGGTCTGGTTGCGCTGTGTTCGATCGGTCCGATCCTGGCAGTCATGATGTTGGGGTTGATTTACAATCCGGACAGCGCGGCGTATACGCCTCCTGTAATCCCGGAAATCGCAGATTCAAAGCAGTTGTGGAACCTGTTTGCGGTAGAGCTTCCCACATATATGAAAGAAATCGCACTGTCCCTGCTTCCGATCGTGCTGTTTTTTGCAGTGTTCCAGGCATTGATCCTGAAGCTTTCGGGCAGAAACCTGACGAGAATCCTGATCGGTCTGGTTTATACCTATATCGGTCTGGTGCTGTTTTTGACCGGCGTAAACGTCGGCTTTATGCCGGCGGGCAACTATCTGGGACAGGTGTTGGCGGGGCTTTCCCATCCGTGGGTAATTGTGCCGATTGCGATGGTGATGGGTTACTTCATCGTAAAAGCGGAGCCTGCCGTTTATGTTCTGAACAAACAGGTTGAAGAAATCACGGACGGCGCGATCTCGGCGCGTGCAATGGGTACGGCGCTTTCCGCAGGTGTGGCGATCTCCCTCGGAATTGCGATGATCCGCGTGCTGACCGGCATTTCAATTCTCTGGATTCTAATTCCGGGCTATACGATCGCCCTTGTGATCTCGTTTTTTGTACCGAAAATCTATACGGCGATCGCATTTGACTCCGGCGGTGTTGCTTCCGGACCCATGACGGCGGCATTTCTGTTACCACTGGCGCAGGGGGCGTGCGTGGCGCTCGGCGGTAACATCGTAACGGATGCGTTTGGCGTAGTAGCGATGGTTGCGATGACGCCGCTTATCACGATTCAGGTGATGGGGCTGTATTCCAAACTGGCAGAAAAGAAAAAGACAGCAGCGGTTCCTGCGCCTGCCTATGCCTTCGACCTGCTGGATGACGATGCAATCATCGAACTGTAATGCACGCGGGGAGCGCGTATTACAGCGATGGCAGCACGGAGAGGCAGGAAGGAAGCAGAGGATATAGGAGCGCCGTGTTGCAGAGAATATACGCAGCGCAACGCTGCGGAATGTGAGGATAAATGAGCGAATTATATTTAATGGTTACGATCAGTGACCGGAATTTTCACCGCCGGCTTCTGGCGTTTTATAAAGAATACGGCGTGACTGTGACGATGGTGACGTTGGGAAGGGGAACGGCGACGAGCGAGGTGCTGGATTCCTTCGGTCTGGAAGCGGCGGAAAAAGCAATCCAGTTTGCGTTCGTGACAGGCAGGGAATGGAAGGAAATCCGCAGCGGGCTGGAAAAGCGGCTGAAAATTGATATCCCCGGAACCGGAATCGCCTTTGTGATTCCCGTCAGCAGCATCGGCGGAAAGAAGCAGCTGCAGTTTCTGACGGAAGGGCGTGGATTTGAAAAAGGAGAGGAAAGCACATTGAAGGACACAAAGTATGAACTTCTGGTAGTGGTGGCGAATCAGGGCTACACGGAATATATCATGGAAGCGGCGCGCAGCGCGAACGCGGCGGGCGGAACGGTCATTCATGCAAAGGGAACCGGCATGCAGAAAGCGGAGCAGTTCCTCGGCTTTTCCCTTGCAACCGAAAAAGAGATGATCCTGATTGTCGTCAAGAACTGTGACAAAAATGCAATTATGAAAGCGATCATGGAAAAGGCGGGGCTGGAAAGCAAGGCAAAGTCGATCGTCTTTTCGCTTCCAGTGACGGAAACCGCCGGAATGCGGCTGGTGGAAGACGAATAAAAGAAACTTTAAACCTGCCCTGGATAGTAAGTATGCACAGAAAAATGGTCTGGGTTTTGTATGATATATTTACAAAAGAAAATTGACAAAGCGAAGAAATTACAGTAAAATATCGATTAGTTGTAGGGAAGAATAAGAGAAGGGGGCTCTCTTTCTCTAAGAATGAATTTACAATTTTGAGAAGAGAGTGTTGCAACACGCGATGCCGTTGTGTACAATAGAACGGTGAGCCCATAAGTCAATTCATGACAAGACGATTTACGAAACAACAATGGAGGGAAAGAAATGACGAAGGCACAAATTCTGAAAAAGGAAATTTTAAGTCAGTACAGAAGTGTAAGACAGTTTGCGATGGATATGCAGATTCCTTACAGCACATTGGTAACGGCGCTGGAGAGAGGTATCGATGGCATGGCATATGGTACCGTAATCAAAATGTGCAATAAGCTGAACTTAAATCCAGTGGACTTCAGCTCTTTGGAAAGAGACACCACCATCAGCGAGCAGCTGCTGGAGAACCGTGTCATGCAGGCATATGTAAAGCTGAACCAGGAAGGACGTGACAAGGTCATGGATCTGATGGAAGACTTTGGGCAGATTAAAAAATACAAAGCGAAATAATCGCTGACAAAGCAGGAGACAAAGTATGCACTATGATTATCTGATTGCAGGAGCTGGGCTCTTCGGCGCTGTATTTGCACATGAGATGCACAAACAGGGACGTAAGGTTCTGGTAGTGGAGAAGAGAGATCATATTGCCGGGAATATTTATACGGAAAAGGTTATGGGCATCAACGTACATCGGTATGGTGCCCATATTTTTCATACTTCTGATGAAGAAGTTTGGAATTATGTAAACCAGTATGCCCGGTTCAACCACTATGTCAATTCTCCGGTTGCAGTTTATCGGGATGAACTCTATAACCTTCCTTTTAATATGAACACATTCAGCCGGATGTGGAATATTAAGACGCCGAAAGAGGCGAAGGAAATCATCGCAAAGCAGACCGGAGAGTTTGCCGGGATTACGCCGCAGAACCTGGAAGAGCAGGCGCTGCAGCTTGCGGGACGCGACGTTTATGAAAAGCTCATCAAGGGCTATACGGAGAAGCAGTGGGGACGTGACTGCAAAGACCTTCCGGCGTTTATTATCCGCCGCCTGCCACTTCGGTTTACCTATGATAACAACTATTTTAATGACCGTTTTCAGGGAATCCCTGAGGGTGGTTATACGCAGATTGTTGAGAAACTGTTGGAAGACATTCCGGTTCTGACCGGTGTTTCCCTTCAGGAATACCAGACAGCCAATGCGGCCAGGACTGCAGACGAACAGGACAGCTGGGACAGACTGCTCTATACCGGTATGATCGACGAGTATTATCATTATCGCCTCGGGACGCTCGAATACCGTTCCCTGCGGTTTGAAACCGAAGAGCTTCCGGAAGAGGATAACTATCAGGGCAACGCAGTTGTCAACTACACGGAACGCGAGGTTCCTTACACCCGCATCATCGAGCACAAGCATTTCGAGTTCCAGACCGGAGAAGGAACCGTCATCACGAGAGAGTATCCCGCGACCTGGAGAAAGGGTGACGAACCGTACTATCCGATCAATGATGAGAAAAACGGCGCACTCTATGCACAGTATGCAGAGCTTGCGAAAAAGGAAGCAAATGTCCTGTTCGGCGGACGCCTGGGACAGTATAAATATTATGATATGGATAAAGTTATCCGGAGTGCACTGGACATGGTAAAAGAGGAGCTGGCGCGATAAGTCCTTCCTGTGTTTACCGCGCCATTCGCAAAACGCATCTTCGATGCTTGCCGCGCTGGCTGCGCCATCGCTTCTTTTGCTCATAGAGAGGCGCTTCCTTCGTGTCCTGCGTCAGACGAATTTTCATGCAAGCATGAAATTCGCTTGCAGGCGCGTTCCGGGAGGTTACGAAACAGTTTACCGCGCCATTCGCAAAATCGCATCTTCGATGCTCGCCGCGCTGGCTGCGCCACCGCTTCTTTTGCTCATAGAGAGGCGCTTCCTTCGTGTCCTGCGATGGGTGAATTTTCATGCAAGCATGAAATTCGCTTGCAGGCGCGTTCCGGGAGGTTACGAAACAGTTTACCGCGCCATTCGCAAAACGCATCTTCGATGCTCGCCGCGCTGGCTGCGCCATCGCTTCTTTTGCTCATAGAGAGGCGCTTCCTTCGTGTCCTGCGTCAGACGAATTTTCATGCAAGCATGAAATTCGCCCGTCGCAGGACACGAGTAAACTGTGTAAAAATGTATTGACGAAAGGCCTCAGCTTATGGTATAGTCGAAAGGCAAGATAGATCTGAGGTCTTTTTTTTGTGCGCAAATTTTGAAAGTTTTCAGAAGGCGCGGCAAGAAGGAGTGACCCAGGCAGACGACCTCATACCGCCGTTTGACGGGATTTTGAGGGAGTGCACGAGAGACGCGCAGAGCGACGGACGGATGTAAAAAGTCGCTGACAGAGCGATCTGGCGGAAGTTTTTTACAGCAGGACGTAAGAAGGCGCGCGAAGAATAAGAGCACGCACGGAGGTGGAAAAATGCGTACAAGAATCACACTGGCATGTACAGAATGCAAACAGCGCAACTATAACACAACCAAGGATAAGAAGGCGCATCCTGACAGAATGGAAACCAAGAAATACTGCAGATTCTGCAAGAAGCACACAACGCACAAAGAGACAAAATAATTGCCGTGATGTGTCCTGAGGGACCGCTGTCGGCGGCGCGTTGCTTTTGAAAGGAGTTTGCAGAGTATGTCAAACGAACAAAAAGTGTCCAAGACGCCTAAGGCACCCAAAGTAAAATTCTTTGACGGTGTCAAAGCCGAGTTCAAGAAGATCATCTGGCCGGATAAGGATACCCTGTTAAAACAGTCCGTTGCTGTCGTATTTGTTTCTATTGTTATGGGCATTATTATTTCGCTCATCGATGTAGCAGCGCAGTACGGTGTCAATTTCTTGACAATGTAAGTGAGGAGATTCTTATGGCAGAAGCAAAATGGTATGTAGCTCATACCTATTCCGGATATGAGAACAAGGTCAAAGCTGACCTGGAAAAAACCATCGAGAACCGGCATTTAGAAGATGAGATCCTGGAAGTTCGCGTCCCCATGCAGGAAGTTGTGGAGATGAAAAACGGTGCGAAAAAGACCGTTCAAAAGAAGCTGTTTCCGGGATACGTTCTTGTAAATATGATTATGAATGATGACACATGGTATGTTGTCCGCAACACCAGAGGTGTGACCGGATTCGTTGGACCGGGGAGCAAGCCTGTTCCGCTGTCTGAAGCCGAGATGAAGCCGCTGGGCATCAAATCGGATAATGTCTCCATCGATTTTACAGAAGGAGATACCATCGTAGTCGTTGCCGGCGCATGGAAAGATACTGTCGGCGCTGTTTACAAGATCGACTATAACAAGCAGACCGTAACCATTAACGTAGAACTGTTCGGCAGGGATACCCCTGTAGAGATCAGCTTCTCGGAGGTTCGGAAATTAGATTAAGCGTTTTAGGACGCGGTCACAGAGACGTTCAGTGGAGCGATCCGTTGAGCAGTGGAAGCAGTGTCCTGCCGCTGGAGCAGGAGAAAACGCTGCGCCATACCACAATATATTTAGGAGGTGCCTGACATGGCAAAGAAAGTTACCGGTTACATTAAGTTACAGATCCCTGCTGGCAAGGCAACACCGGCTCCCCCGGTAGGTCCTGCACTGGGTCAGCATGGTGTAAACATTGTAGAGTTTACAAAGCAGTTCAATGCAAGAACAGCTGACAAGGGCGATGTTATCATCCCTGTTGTAATTACCGTTTATGCGGACAGAAGCTTCAGCTTCATTACCAAGACTCCGCCCGCTGCTGTATTGCTGAAGAAGGCATGCAATCTGAAGTCTGCTTCTGCAGTTCCGAACAAGACAAAGGTTGCTACGATTTCCAAGGACAAGGTTCGTGAAATCGCAGAGCTGAAGATGCCTGATCTGAATGCTGCAAGCATCGAATCTGCTATGAGCATGATCGCCGGCACAGCAAGAAGCATGGGTATTGTTGTAGAGGACTGAGTAAATAGAACTGGGAGTAATGCAGAGTAGAAAGCATTACGTTAACAACCAATGGAGGTAATGAACATGAAACATGGAAAGAAATACGGCGAAGCCGCTAAACTGGTGGATCGCGCAACACAGTACGATCCTGCAGAAGCGATTGGCCTTGTAAAGAAAACCGCAACAGCTAAATTCGATGAGACTGTAGAAGTGCATATCAGAACAGGCTGCGACGGCCGTCACGCTGAGCAGCAGATCCGTGGTGCAGTTGTACTGCCCAACGGAACTGGTAAAACCGTTAAGGTTCTGGTATTCGCTAAGGGCGCTAAGCTCGATGAGGCTCAGGCAGCAGGCGCTGACTTTGTTGGCGGCGATGAGCTGATCCCCAAGATCCAGAACGAAGGCTGGCTGGATTTCGATGTTGTAGTTGCAACTCCTGACATGATGGGCGTTGTAGGTCGTCTGGGTAAAGTCCTTGGACCGAAAGGTCTGATGCCTAACCCGAAGGCTGGCACAGTTACCATGGATGTAACCAAAGCGATCAACGATATCAAAGCAGGTAAGATCGAATACAGACTGGACAAGTCCAACATCATCCACGTTCCGGTTGGTAAGGCTTCCTTCTCTGAAGAAGCTCTGGCTGAGAACTACAAAGCGCTGATGGATGCTATCATGAAAGCAAAACCGAGCGCACTGAAGGGTCAGTATTTAAAGAGCATCACCCTGGCTACCACCATGGGCCCTGGCGTGAAGGTTTCTACCGCTAAATACTGCTAATTCAAAGGGAATAAATGTGAGTATTGCGTGTGACGTGAGCTTACGTATAAAAGACAGGTTCTGCAGAGCTTCGGCTCGCAGACCTGTCTTTTTTTACTTTATAGGAAAGACCGCCTACGGCGCTCTCTTGAATTGAAAAAGGCCCGCACGGAGGCGGGCACAACAAGCAGACGATAGATGGCTTAGAAGATATAAAAACCTTCTTCACCAAAACCGTCATCAAGTTCATCATCATTTAAGAAATAGTCCATATCCAGAAGTGCATCCTCGCTCATAATGCGAATGTCCTGGGATGTCATACCTTCCGGCGGATTATCCATGTATTTTTTACGCAGTGCCTCGATATCTGGTTTCATGGTGTTCATCCTCCTTTTAGAGGATTATAACATAAGAATCGAGAAAATCATGCAGAAGAACGCTTTCCACGAGATTTGGACATTACTTTCTCGTACATTTCTTCGAGGGAAACGCGCTGGTGGTTGAAGTATAGTTCTAAGAATTCCATCCTATGCTGGCAGTCAGGGCATACCAAGGGATCATACCCAAAAGAAGACAAAATAGCAGTTCGCCACTGATTAAAGCTGTGGTAGATATGATGTTTGCTTTTGGAAATGGCACGATAGAGTTTGGAATCAATTTCTCGGTGACGTGCATAAATCCCACCATACCGAATCATTTTAAAATGTTTTTCAGGAATGTGGCGAATGAGACGCTGGATGAATTCCATAGCAGGAATCGTTTCTTCTATGTATTGTTCATCCTCATGCCGGTTGTAATGGAAAGTGACCATTTCACCATCGTATTTATCAATTCGGGATGTGGCAATGACAGGGCGACCAAGATAACGCCCAATGTATTTTACAACAATTCTGGGATCGCAGAGGTTGGGTTTGGCATAAACATAAAAACCTTGTTGGTGTTCACGATAACATTTCGCCTTCACTTTTTTGAAAGAAGAACCGATTTTGGATTCCATTTCATTGAGCAGAGCCGTGCGAAAAGCATTGCGTAAAAAAGTGTAATCAAAGTGTTTGACATTACGCCAAACACCATCATCGCTGTAACCACCTTCAGATATGAGGCAGTGGATATGTGGATTCCATTTCAGATCTCTGCCAAAAGTATGTAAAACCATAATAAAACCGGGTGTGAAGTTTTTGGATTTATTCATTTTGTAAAACATACGGGTGATAACGCTGTTTGCAGAGTGAAACAGACAATCGAGTAGAGAACGATCCTTGAGAAAGAATTCACGAAGACTTTTATCGATTGTGAAAACACAATGGCGATGTGTGACATTAACCAGTTTAAAGGACATACTGGTAGTGCGTTCCATGGCATATTTGTTGCCGCAGGTAGGGCAGAAACGGCTATGACAGCGGAAAGGAACAAATTTAAGATTTCCGCAGTGAGGACAGCCGTACATGGCACCACCGAAAGATGGATCACCGCAATGAATCATCTTATCGATATTTTCCATCTCAGTTTTTCTGGGATGAAGAGTATATTCAATTTCTTCATAATAGTCAGTAAAAATCTGTTGTAAAACATTCATAAGACTATTATGCATGAAATAGTAACAAAAAGAAATCCCACCCCTCAAGATTGAGGGGCAGGGGAGTTGAATAGGCGAAGCCTATTTTTTATGAAAGGAGACTCTGTGATATGACAGATCTGGACTGCAAACAGACCGAAAAGCTGATTCCTCAGTTTTTGAAGGACGAACTGGATAACCGCACGGAAAAGAAATTTTTAAATCATGTGGATGGATGCAGTTCCTGCCTTGAGGAGCTGAGCATACAGTTTCTGGTGACAACCGGGATGCAGCGCCTGGAAAACGGCGATACGTTCGATTTAAACAGAGAGCTGCGCATGCGGATTGACACCGAGAAGCGACATCTGCATATCCTGAGTTCCTTACAGCATGGGCTGTATGCGACAGAAGCGATGGCGATTCTGGCGGCGACTATGATTTTGACGATGGTGGTATTATAAATGAGTGAAAAACTGGTTTTAATTGACGGACACAGCATTTTGAACCGCGCCTTCTATGGCGTGCCGGATTTATCCAATTCCGAGGGGCTTCACACGAATGCGATCTATGGCTTTTTAAATATTTTATTCAAGCTTCTGGAGGAAGAAAAGCCGGAATATCTGACGGTCGCGTTCGACGTGAAAGCGCCGACATTCCGGCACGAGATGTACCCGGAATATAAAGGGACGAGAAAGCCGATGCCGCAGGAGCTGCACGAGCAGGTTCCTGTGATGAAGCAGGTGCTGCATGCCATGGGAATCCGGACGATGGAGCAGCCAGGACTGGAAGCGGACGACATTTTGGGGACGCTTGCAAAGCGCGCGGAAAAAGAGGGGATGGATGTATCCCTGGTTTCCGGGGACAGGGATCTTTTACAGATCGCGAGTGACAAAATTAAAATCAGAATTCCGAAGACCAAGGGCGCGCGGACAGAGGTCGAGGATTATTATGCAGCAGACGTCGAAGCAAAGTACGGCGTGACGCCTGCTGGCTTTATCGAATTAAAGGCGCTGATGGGCGATACGGCGGACAATATCCCCGGCGTGCCCAAGGTCGGTGAAAAGACGGCTTCCGAGCTGTTAAAGCAGTTTCAAACGCTGGACAATTTGTATGCGCATGTCGAAGAGGTGACGAAAAAAGCGGTGCGAGAATCGCTGATCGCCAATAAAGATCTGGCATATCTGAGTCTCGATCTTGCGACGATCCGCATCGACAGTCCTGTGGTGCTTGACTGGAATGAAGCGCGGCTGGGAGAGCTGTATACAGAGGATGCGTATCAGCTGTTCCGGAAGTTGGAATTTAAAAATCTGCTTGGACGATTCGAGCAGAAAGAGACGAAGCAGGATAGCTTGACGGCAAAAATTCATGTGACGAGCGATTTGGCAGAGGCACAGGAGATTTTCGAGGCGGTCAAAAAAGCGGGACACTGTGGCTTTGCAGTGTTATCCGATCAGAAAAAGTGCAGAAAAATAGAAGAAACCGAGTTTTGCGGACTGGCGCTGTGCTGGGGCGAAGAAAAGATCGCAGTGCTTCCGGCGGAGGGCTTTTTGACCGCGCAATGGCTTTGCAGTCAGCTTTCCGATCTGTATCTGGCGGGCATAGACCTTTCTACGTTTGAAATCAAAAAAGCGTATCCGGCGCTTTTGTCCAATGGAGAAAAAGACCAGGACAGCTGCGGTACAAAGACGCTGTTCGATGTTTTGATTGCCGCGTATCTGTTAAATCCGCTCAAAAACGATTATGAGCCGGAGGACATTGCAAAGGAGCAGCTCGATCGCATGATCCGCACGAGAAAGCAGCTGTTTGAAAAGCTTTCTTTAAAGGAAGCATATGCGCAGAGACCGGAAGAATTTTATGAATATGCCGGAACACTGGCGTATGTATGCTATGCGGCTGTGCCGGTGCTTTCCCAAAAACTGGAAGAAGCCGGGATGCAGAAGCTGTTTGACGAAATTGAGATGCCGGTATCCCGTGTGCTTTATGAGATGGAAAAAGAGGGCGTGCTGGTACGCAGACAGGAGCTGCAGGCATACGGTGATGCGCTGGTGGACCGGATTAACGAGCTGGAAACAAAAATCCACGAAGCGGCAGGATGTGAATTTAATATCAATTCGCCGAAGCAGCTGGGAGAGATTTTGTTTGAAAAGATGGGCTTAAAGGGCGGAAAGAAAACCAAAACCGGATATTCGACCGCTGCAGACATTTTGGAAAAGCTCGCAGCAGACAATCCGATTGTTGCGGATATCCTGGAATATCGGGGGCTGACGAAATTAAAATCGACCTATGCGGACGGTCTGGCGGATTATATCGAGGAGGACGGCAGAATCCATACGTCCTTCAATCAGACGATCACGGCGACCGGACGGATTTCTTCAACGGAACCGAATCTGCAGAACATTCCGATGCGTACAGAGCTGGGACGGCTGATCCGCAAGGTATTTGTGCCAAAGGACAACTACTTGTTTACGGACGCGGACTATTCCCAGATCGAGCTTCGTGTGCTCGCGCATATTTCCGGGGACGAGCAGCTGATCGAGGCGTACAAAAGTGACGCGGATATCCATCGGATTACGGCATCCAAGGTGTTCCATACGCCGTTTGAGGAAGTCACGGACTTACAGCGGCGCAATGCAAAGGCGGTCAATTTCGGTATCGTTTACGGCATCAGCTCCTTTGGTTTGAGTCAGGATCTGAGCATCACGCGGAAAGAGGCAGCAACCTATATCGAGCAGTATTTTGCAACCTATCCGCAGGTCAAGACATTTCTGGACAAACAGGTGGAGGATGCGAAGCAAAACGGTTATGTGACGACGCTCTACGGGCGCAGACGTCCGATTCCGGAGCTGAAATCCAGCAATTTTATGCAGCGTTCCTTTGGCGAGCGCGTGGCGATGAATTCTCCGATTCAGGGTACGGCGGCAGATATCATGAAGCTTGCGATGATCCATGTCTGGGAAGAGCTGCATCGCAGGAAATTGAATTCCAGGCTCAGTCTGCAGATTCACGACGAGCTGCTGATCGAGACCGATCGTGCGGAAGCTACAGAGGTGGCAGAGCTTTTAAAGGATAAGATGAAGCATGCGGCAGAGCTTTCCGTTTCGCTGGAGGTGGATCTGCATACCGGCGAAAACTGGTATGACGCGAAATAGTAGAATGCACGCTCTGCGAGCATTCTATTGTCATGAATAAAAGGAACGAAATGATGAAAACAATAGGAATTACCGGCGGGGTTGGTGCCGGAAAATCGAAGATTTTAGCATATATTCAGACACACTGCAACTGCCGGATTTTGCTGGCGGATGAAGCAGCGCATAAGGTTCGTGAGCCGGGAAATCCCTGCTACAACGCCCTCGTCCGGCTTCTGGGAACAGACACGTTGGAAGAGGACGGTCAGATCAACCGGCAGAAAATGGCGGCGAAAATTTTTGCAGACCATAAGTTGCTGGAAGCGATCAATGCGGTCATCCATCCGGCGGTTAAAGCCTATATTTTGCAGGAGATCGAAGCCGAACGCGAAGCTGGAAAAATCGACGCCTTTTTTGTGGAAGCGGCGCTCCTGATTGAGGAAGGCTATGGCGAGCTGCTGGATGAGCTATGGTACATTTTTGCACAAAAAGAAGTACGCAGGAAGCGGCTGATACAGGATCGTGGATATTCCGAAGAAAAGGTAGAACAGATTTTTGCGAGTCAGCTTTCGGAAGAAGAATTTCGATGTCACTGTAAAGTGGTGATTGACAATAGTGCCGACCTGGGGGATACTTACAGACAGATAGACGAAAGATTAAAGGAAGCAGGGCTGAGCAGATGAGATTATGCAGTATTGCCAGCGGAAGCAGCGGAAACTGTATTTATGCGGGAACGGATACGACCCATGTGCTGGTGGATGCAGGCATCAGCGGCAAGCGCGTGGAAAACGGCTTGAACGATATTGGTTTGACAGGACGGGATATTGATGCGATTTTGATCACTCATGAACATATTGACCATATCGCCGGACTTGGTGTTTTAAGCAGACGGTATGGAATTCCGATTTATACGACGGAAAAGACTGCGGACGCGATTCAGGAAACGAAGAGTGTGGGAAAGATCCCGGAAGAGCTTTTTCATCCCGTCTGTGCAGAGGAAGCGTTTACAATTAAGGATCTGACGGTAAATCCGATGCGTATTTCTCACGATGCCGCAGATCCGGTGGGCTATCGTTTTTCTTATGGCAGCAGCCATGCTGCTGTGTGTACAGACCTTGGTACTTATAATGACTACACCGTGGAATGCTTAAAGGGGATGGATGTCCTTTTACTGGAGGCAAATCACGATGTAAATATGCTGCAGGTGGGGAGCTATCCCTATTATCTCAAGCAGCGGATACTCGGAAACCGCGGGCATCTTTCGAATGAAAATTCGGGCAGACTGTTAAGCAGGGTGCTGCATGATAACCTGAAAAAAGTGATCCTGGGACATCTGAGTCAGGAAAACAACCTGCCGGAGCTTGCATATGAGACCGTGCGGATGGAAATTGACCTGGCGGATAATCCGTATCATGGGGGTGATTTCCCGATTCAGGTGGCGAAGCGCAATGAGGTTTCGGAGATGATCTGTTTTTAAAAAAATGAGGAACTGTGAGAGGAGAAAGATTGAAAAATAAAATTTTTCAATCGCGGGATTTGTGTCTGCGCGCACTTGACACAAACTTGACATGCGCAAAAAGCGTGCGCGGAAAAGAGGAGAAAAGCATGAAGAAAAGCATTATCACTGTAGTAGGGAAGGACACTGTCGGAATTATTGCAAGAGTATGTGCATATCTGGCAGATAACAACATCAACATTCTGGATATTTCCCAGACAATTGTGCAGGGATATTTTAATATGATGATGATCGTGGATATGAATAATGTATCCAAGGAGTTCGGAACCATTGCGCAGGAGCTGGATGCGCTCGGAGAGAATATTGGCGTTATTATCAAATGCCAGCGGGAAGAAATTTTTGACCAGATGCACAGAATCTGAGACACCAGTTTACTCGTGGCTTCCTGTGAGCTGATTTCATACTTGCATGAAAATCTGCTTGCAGGAAGGTACGAAGGAAGCGCCAATCCATGAGCAAAAGTAGCGGTGGCGTAGCCAGCGCGGAGAGCATCGAAGATGCGAGTTTGCGAATGGCGCGGTAAACGGCTCAATCACGACAAATACATCTGCGAAATGGAGAAAATAGCATGATCAATATCTATGAAGTAACCGAAACCAATAACATGGTGGAGAAAGAAAATCTGGACGTACGCACCATTACGATGGGAATCAGCCTTTTGGACTGCATCGATTCGGATTTAAACGCATGTCTGGATAAAATTTATAAAAAGATTACCGAATCCGCAAAGGATCTGGTAAAGACCGGCGAAGAGATTGCACAGGAATTCGGCGTGCCGATTGTAAACAAGCGTATTTCCGTGACTCCAATTGCGCTGGTCGGCGGTGCCGCATGTAAGACGCCGGAGGATTTTGCAAAGATCGCAGAAGTGATGGATAAAGCTGCCCACGAGGTAGGCGTAAACTTTATCGGCGGTTATTCTGCGTTGGTGAATAAAGGCATGACCCATGCGGATGAGCTTTTAATCCGTTCGATTCCGATGGCACTGTCCAGAACTGAAAATGTCTGCAGCTCTGTCAACGTCGGTTCCACCCGCTGCGGTATCAACATGGATGCTGTCCGACTGCTGGGCGAAATCATCAAAGAGACGGCGGAGTACACAAAGGAGCAGGATTCCTTAGGCTGTGCAAAGCTGGTGGTATTCTGCAATGCGCCGGACGATAACCCGTTCATGGCGGGCGCGTTCCACGGCGTGACAGAGGCTGACCGTATCATCAATGTCGGCGTCAGCGGTCCCGGTGTTGTAAAGACTGCACTGGAATCCGTGCGCGGCGAGAGCTTTGAGGTGCTCTGCGAGACGATCAAAAAGACCGCATTCAAGGTTACGAGAGTCGGTCAGCTGGTGGCAAAAGAGGCTTCGAAGCGGTTAAAGGTTCCCTTCGGTATTGTCGATCTTTCGCTGGCTCCGACGCCTGCAATCGGCGACTCTGTTGCAGATATTTTATGTGAAATCGGTCTGGAGCATGCCGGCGCACCTGGAACGACGGCAGCCCTTGCCCTGTTAAATGATCAGGTGAAAAAAGGCGGCGTTATGGCATCTTCCTATGTTGGCGGCTTGAGCGGGGCATTCATTCCGGTCAGTGAAGACCAGGGTATGATCGATGCGGTGACAGCAGGTGCGCTGACACTGGAAAAGCTCGAGGCGATGACCTGTGTCTGCTCTGTAGGCCTTGACATGATCGCGATTCCCGGAGACACAAAGGCAACTACGATTTCCGGCATCATTGCGGATGAAATGGCGATCGGTATGATCAATAACAAGACAACCGCTGTTCGCCTGATCCCCGTTATCGGTAAGGGTGTTGGCGAAACCGTTGAGTTTGGCGGACTGCTGGGCTATGCGCCGATTATGCCGGTCAACCAGTTCAGCTGTGACGCATTTGTAAACCGCGGCGGACGGATTCCTGCGCCGATCCATAGCTTCAAGAACTAAGCGGTATCGTAGCAGGAGCAGGACGAATTCTGAAAAAATATAAACAATAGAATGCACGCTCTGCGAGCATTCTATTGTCATGAATGAAAAAGACCGTCGGTTTTGCAGAGCCTTGGGAAGGCGCGAACCGACGGTCTTTTGGATTTTTTGGAAAGAATTTTGTTTCACAGTTTTTCGCCTGTGGCAGGGAGGGAAAGCAATAGCTTTATGCAGCGTGCCGCTTTTCCAGTTCGACACAGATGCGGTCGTATTCTGTTTCGTCCAGAATATATTTTTTCTTATAAAGGAAGTAGGACAGAAGCATCATCGCGCAGGGCAGCAGGGACATGCACAGCAAAAGTCCGGTGCTCTGCAGCGAGGTCGTGCTGGAGAGCACGCCGGAAATTAAGTCGAGCTTTTCACTTTCGGTAATCAACCCCTGGGTGCACTGCTGTTCCAGCGAAGAAATCTGGTTGGTATAGCTGGTAACGTCGAACAGCAGATAGGTTGCAGATGTCAGGACAGCGGTCAGTGCGGAGGCAAGCTTTGTGATGAATGGGCGAAGGGAAGCGATGACGGCTTCATCCCTCGTTTCGAATTTGTACTCATTATATTCCACCGTATTGAGGATGGAGATCATCATAATCAGGTAATAGCAATACTGACCGAAATTGGAGAGCATGTAGCCTAACACGAGCAGGGCAAAGCCGAGGGTGCCGGTCTTTGCCAGGAAGCCGGAGATCAGGAGGAACGCGTAGCCGATCACCGCGATGATTGCCATGATGGACATCAGCTGTTTGCGCGGGCATTTGCGGGAAATGGCAGGGTAGAAGACCATCAGAAATGCGGTTGCGGACATGCCGACCATTGTGAACAGGGAATATAGACCGCCTTCATAGCCGAACGTCAGATAAATATAGGTAGATCCCAGTCCGCCGACGATCAGTCCATTACCGATCTGCTGCAGCAAAAAGATGACTGCGATCCAGACTAACTGATCGTTGCGCAGGATAGTCTGGATGATTTCGCGGAAGCGGAAGCGTTCCTGCTTCGCTGCGGGAGGGTCACGGCGTTCGCGTACACCGAAGATTGTGATGCTCAAAAACAGAGGCGCTAAAATCGCAATGATCAGGGCGATGCGTCCATAGGCGGTAAAGGAACTTCCGCCGATGGCATTTTTGCCGGTAGAAAAGACTGGAATCAGGATAGAAGCCAGCGTAGAACCGATTCCTGCAAACAGCGTAGCACGGGAGGTAAACTGATTGCGTGCGTTGGCATCGGAGCCGAGCGCCGGAATCATACCCCAGTAGGAAATATCGTTCATGGTATAGGTGATGCTGAACAAAAAATAAAGGATACCGAACAGGCAGACGAAGCTCCAACCGTGCAGGTCTGTATTGAAAAACAGATAAATGACGACGGAGGTGGATAAAACGCCGATTGTCAGCCAGGGTTTAAATTTGCCGAAACGGGAATGGGTGTGTTCGATGATGCTTCCCATGATCGGGTCGTTTAGTGCGTCAAAAATCCGGGCAGCGACCATAATTGCGGTGATCGCGGTCAGCTGTGCGGCGTTTAACGAGCGGGTAAATAAAACGAAAGTCAGAAGAAAGCTGTTGATCAGGGCGTAGACAGCATCTCTTCCGACCGTCCCGAGGGGGAACAGAAGTAGGTTTCGTTTTTGGTACTTTTGCTGTTCGTTCATGGATTTTTCCTCCGTTTTTTATTCTGTTTTCATTATATTGCGATTTAAAACAGGATGCAACAGAGAAAAATGGCGAATTCCGGAGAGTGGGAAATGAGATTGTCGGAGGATGCGGCAGGGTGGTACAGCGTGCTGTAAAACGCGGGCACTGCAGCGGCAGCGCAGTCTTGTTGTCTGACTACAGCAGAATCAGTTGGCGTGTATACTCGTGAACCGGCAGCTGCCCGGTTTTTGCGCAGCGTGCAGTTTGCGTCAGATGTGCAGCGAGCACATCCTTTTCATAGAGGGCGAGTGCTTCCGGAGAAAGGCTGCGGGCTGCAGCAGCGGGGCGGGAGATGAGCGGAATGTTGCTGTTTTTCTTGAGCACGGACAGCAGGGGAGACGCACTCTTACGAAAACCAAGAATCCGGGCGTAAGGTGTATAGTCGTTATCGCGGGCAGCAAGGAGCATTTCCTGCGAAACAGAGAGCAGAATCCGACACAGACAGCGGCTGATTTTGCTGTAGGTGATTTCGCGGGTCTTGAGTCTTGTGCAGAGATCGTCCCAGTCGGTAAAGGAAAGGCGGTTCGCCTCGAGCTTGTCGGCAAGCTCTTTTCCGACCTCAGCATACGTCCCAAAGGAACCCGGAGCGGCAGTGAGCAGTCGATAGTGCAATGGACTGGATAAGTCATTGGAGAATAAAAACGTGTTCTGCGATAAAACTTCCTCCCAGAGCGGCAGCAGGGGCTGCAGTTCGGGATAGCACTGCAGCTGCGACAAAAGAGCCTGCTTCCCTTGTTTGGCGAGCAGACTGCGCAGCGCGGATGCAGAGGGAAAGTCTGCTGCACCGCCGAGCGGATCGTGATAGCCGCTGCCAACGCGCGAGATCGTGAACGGGCGGATGGAGCTGTTTCGCCGCAGCAGCGCCAAGGTGTATTCCAATCCCAGAAGGTTGTTGGGGGAAGAAAGCAGGGCAACAATCTGTTCTGCTGTGGAATTGTTGTCGGGGCAGGCTGTTGATGGCATATCTTTTGCCATATCGAGGCATAAAAGCAGCGCCTGCTGGCGTGCGGCAGGGAAAGATAGCCCGGATTTTAATGCTTTTTTCAAAGCATTGGAAAAAGCAGCAGATTCGCACTGCAGCAGAGTTGCCGTTTTTTTAAATAAGGAAATGTCGCCGGATTCGCTGCCAAAGCAAAGAACGTCCACGCAGCCGAGCTTGTCCAGCAGGGAAACTGCCCCGGCGGCAAAATCCCCGGCGCTTCCGGTGGCGAAGCAGACGGGCAGCTCAATCACAACGTCTGCTCCGGCAAGCAGCGCCATCCGGGTACGGGTATACTTGTCCAGAAGCGCCGGAGCGCCCCGCTGGACAAAGCTGCCGCTCATGACTGCGATCAGATAGTCCGCGCCGGTTTGCTTCCGCGTCTGTTCCATATGGTAAATATGTCCCGGGTGAAGCGGGTTGTATTCTACGATGATGCCTGTTGTTTTCAAAGTGATAAATACCTCCATGTGCACGGGTTCTTAACGTTCTGAGAACTTTTTTCTTTTTTTACTTCCACAGGTTCAAGTTTATTTTTCTGTTTTTAATATCCGATTTCCGAATTATAGCTGTATCTCTAACTCCAAGCAATCCCATTCTTCGCCTAATACCTGATACTTTTCCATTTCATCTAATGCTACATCCTGAAATCCTGTGGTCTTGTAACAATAATATGCAGGATCATTATTACGGAAAACACCTAATGTAACCTTCTTTGCGCCAAAGATTTCTTTTGCATAGAGTAATCCTAACTGAAGCATTTGTTTTCCATAGCCTTTCCCCCTTTTGTTTGCATCAACGATAACAAAGCCAAATCTTAATTCATCAAATGACGCTGTTGGTCTTCTCATTGTAAAAAATCCAACCACATCGTTATCATCTATCGCTGTAAAAGCCATCAAATCACTTACGGAATGAAATTGCTCAAGCGATAACGGGTATGTTCCCAGTACGCCTGCTGTCCATTTATAAAATGCCTTTTCATCTTTTGCCCAGGAAAGTATTGTTTCAGCATCTTTTATATGATAAGGTCTTAGTCTTAACATCATTTTCCCCTTTCTGCAAAACTGGAAGTTGTCTAATTCTTTTTTAAGGGATTATCTAATACATAATACAAAGAAATATACTCATGTCCATCTCTTGCAATTTGGGTATTTTCCTTTACAAAGCGGAAACCACTTTTTTCAATAACTCTTTTTGATTGACTATTTATAACAAAATGGCTACACATTAAGTAATAATAATTTTCTTGTTCAAAGCAGAATTTAATTACTCTATTAACAGCTTCTGGCATTAAACCTTTTCCCCAATACTCTTTACTTAATACATATCCTAGTTCTCTTCCTACTAAATTCTCATACTCATCACGCAACAAAAGACTAAGCGTTTCAAGTCCTAATGAACCTATTACCTTATGATTTTCTTTCAATTCTAAAGCAAAGGTCATTTTCTCATTAATAAACATCTCCAAAATGGTTTTTGATTCTTGAATTGATGTATGTGGATTCCATCCAGCCATTTGACCTACTCCATCAACTTTTGCATACTCAAAAAAGTCTTCTAAATCCATTTCACTCCATTCTCTAATGATTAGTCTATCTGTTTCAAGCACAACACCTGTTAAATCAACATTTGCATTCATAAATCTATCACTCCTCAATCAACTCCCGATTGTTCTATGATACGATAAACATGCCATATTCTTTTGGCACGTTTAAAATTCCATTTGTAGTATGAGCGGTCAAAATATCTTTTTTAGCCTGTTTGGGAATGCCGGTGATCGACGTCATACTGGAAAGAGAATAAAGATATTCGATTATGTCATCGATATTGCTTTTGGCAGCTGCGATCATCGCTTTTGAAAAATCTGAAAGAGTCAGCCTGGAACACAGACGGATCAAATCTTCTTTGTTTTTCCACATATCGCCTGTCCCGCAGCCTAATTCCAAAATGCGCATTCCGGGGGCAATTTTATAATTGGAAAAAATCCAGTTTCCGAATCCCATCTTGTTTGTCGAATATTTATCATGAATGGTAATTCTCGTTTGCAAATTGGTTGCTGTAGCATACCGCTGTTCCACAACGGACCTATCATTCAGCTGATCCATACATAACCTCGCTTTGATTTCCTGTTTTTGATCCTGGTATTTACAAAACAGTATAACATAAAATAAAGGCACATGGGAAGCTGCGGAAAGCATTGAAGATGCAGCTTGGCGAATGGTGTAGATGAACGATAACCTAAAATAGCAAAAAGAAGTTTTAACGGAAAGATCTTGTGCTGCTTCATATAGATTTTTCTGTTTTGAGTATGGTATACTGTAAGAGTATGTGAGAAAACTTAGCCTTCTTATATATTTTTAACGAACTAAAAATTTATTTTATATAGAGAGGGATCGGCAGATGGGAAATAAGGAATTATTTAAAACAGTTTTATTCGGCGGATTTCAAAAAGAAGAAGTATGGAACTACATGCAGGAGGTTGAGGCGGAGATAGAAGGGGGACGCCAGGTTGCGGAACGCGCACAGCAGGAATATGCGCAGCAGCTGGAAGAGGAAAACCTGATGCGGCAGAAACTGAGCCAGCAGCTTTCGGATGAACAGGAACGCACGGAGAAGCTGGAAGAAGAAAAGAATGCGATGGAGTCGGAACTTGGCACACTGCAAGCAGAAGCAGAAAGTCTGCGCGCAGAAAAAGCAGAACTGCAGACCGAGCTGAACAAGCTGCAGGAAGAAAAGATCGGGCTGGAAGCGGCAGTTGAAACCTTAAATACAGAAAAAGCCGGACAGCAGGCAGAAATGGAAGCGCTGCAGAAGGAAAAGGACGAATTACAGACAAGGGCGGAATCCTTACAGACGGAGAAGGAAGAGGCTTTGGAGGAGCTGGAAAATCTGCGGATAGCGCAGACAAAAATTCAGGCAGAGGCAGAAAGCCTACGTACAGAAAAAGCAGAGCTGCAGACCGAGCTGAACAAGCTGCAGGAAGAAAAGATCGGGCTGGAAGCGGCAGTTGAAACCTTAAATACAGAAAAAGCCGGACAGCAGGCAGAAGTTGAAGGGCTGCAGAAGGCAAAGGACGAATTACAGGCAAGAACAGAAGTTTTAGAAGCTGAGAAAGAGAAAGCTTTGTCAGAGCTGAAAAGTCTGAGGACTGAGAAAGTCAAACTGGAAACCGAAGCAGAAAAATTGCGTGCAGAGCAGCAGGAATTGAAAGCGGAAGCTGACGATCTGAGTGTCCAGCTGGAAACGCAGCAACTTGCGCTTGCAAAGGAGAAAGAACACACTGCAGCACGGCTGGCAGAATGGAAGAGCCGGGAGGATAGCCTGAAAACAGAATTAAAGCGCAAAAAGGCAGAGGCTCAGACGATTTTCCAGAAACAACAGCAGGAGATTCGGCAGTTAAAACAGCAGTTGGCAGCTTTAAAGTCAGATCATGCAAGAAGTGCAGGACAGAGTAGCCTGGACGGCTTGAAGAATGGTCTGGGACAGATGTTCTTTAAGGTTACAGGAAATGCAGGCAGAAATAGTGCTGGAAAACGCAGCGAAGCGATGCGGCAGTGGGACGCAGACAGCTACAGCGAAGAAAGAACGCAGTGGGGATATGCAGAAAATCCTAGCCGTGCCGAAAAAACGCAGGGACAAGCAGATGACTACAGGGAAAAATCGCAGGAAATCGTAAAAACGGACTATGCGAGTCAAAAAAACGATACGGCAGTCACAGAGCAGGGCGCGCCCGCTGCAGGGCAGAACATGACCGTTACGGCTGCAGTCCACCCTGCGTCCGACACAATTTCCGATGTCGCACTCGACACCACATCTGATACAGTTCTGGCGCCCACCGCACCGAATGAAAATAACTTGACTGATACGGTCAATAAGACGACCGACGACGCGATCGAAGAAGCTGCAAAAGCCTGCGAGGACATGCAGGCGGCACAGGAAGCCAAAACGCAGGATCCAGAGAATGTGGATGCGCAGCAAAAGCAGCAGGAAAAAGATACTTATTATAAAGAGCATGTGAATACGGTCAACGAGACGATCGCCCGGGCGCAGGAGCGGATTGCAAAAATGCTTCAGGAGCTTCAGACAGAGGTAGAATAAAAGGGAACCCTTTTGGACAGACTAAAGCAAAAAATCCGGGAGGAAGATTTCCATGACGATGAAAAAAGTGAGCGGCGATCTGGCGAAGAACAGAGACTATCTGGATCGACAGCTGGGCGTTGGGGAAAGCTTTGACGTATTGTACCGAAATGTGGAGATCGGGAAGAAAAATGCAGCGCTGTATATGATCGACGGATTCTGTAAAGATGAAGTGATGCAGAAGCTGCTGCAGCATTTTATCGGAATCACGAAAGAGCAGATGCCGGAGGACGCGGCAGAGATGAGCAGGCAGCTTGTGCCTTATGGAGAGGTCGATCTATGCGACGATCTGGATGAAATCTGCAGGCAGGTGATGTCCGGCGTGACCGCCCTGCTGTTGGAGGGATATGAGCAGGGCATTTTGATCGATGCCAGAACCTATCCGGCGCGAAGTGTCGGTGAGCCGGAAAAGGATAAGGTGCTGCGCGGTTCGAAGGACGGTTTTGTGGAAACCATTGTCTTTAACACAGCGCTGATCCGCCGCAGGATCCGAAGCACACAGCTGAGGATGGAAATGCTGCAGGCAGGAAAAACGTCCCACACTGACATCGTTTTGTGCTATATGGAGGATCGGGTAGATCAGCAGTTCCTTGAAAAGATCCGAAACCGGATTCAGAACCTGCAGGTGGATGCGCTGACGCTGAACCAGGAAAGCCTTGCGGAGTGCCTGTATCAGGGACGTTGGTGGAATCCGTTTCCGAAGTTCCGATTTTCTGAACGTCCGGACACCGCGGCGGCACAGGTGTTGGAGGGAAATATCATCATTCTGGTGGACAACTCGCCGTCGGCGCTGATCACACCGACCTCCCTGTTTGACGTGCTGGAGGAAGCGGACGATTATTATTTTCCGCCGATCACGGGAACGTATCTGAGACTGTCGCGCCTGCTGATCGCCATTGTAACGTATTTTCTGACTCCGACGTTTCTTTTGTTGATGGAATATCCACAGTGGATTCCCAAAGGCTTTGAGTTCATCGCAGTGCGGGATACGGTCTATATTCCGCTGATCTGGCAGCTTTTATTGCTGGAGCTTGCAATTGACGGTCTGAAGCTTGCGGCGGTCAACACCCCGAATATGCTCAGTACGCCGCTGTCGGTCATGGCGGCGTTGGTTTTGGGAGAGTTCAGTGTAAAGAGTGGGTGGTTTAATAGTGAGGTCATGTTGTACATGGCATTCGTCGCAGTCGCCAACTACACACAGAACAGCCTGGAGCTTGGCTATGCGCTGAAATTTATGCGGATTATCAATTTGGTGCTGACGGCAATTTTTGGCGTCTGGGGATATGTTGGAGGAATCGTGATTCTGGCGGTTTCTCTGTTGTTTAACCGGACGGTGAGCAGCAGAAGCTATCTGTATCCACTGGTGCCGTTTCATGGAAAACAGCTCGGGCATCAGTTGTTTCGGACAAGGCTGCCGGCGGCAAGAAAATAGACCTGGCGCAAGGATGGAAAAAAAAAGCAGCACTGACAGCGCTTGTGAGAAAATGGTGCGAAGAAAAGGATAATGCAGTCAGGATGGAGTCCAGGATGAAAACAGTAATTGCAATCGATTCTTTTAAAGGAAGCATGACTTCGATGGAGGCTGGAAACGCGGCGGCAGCAGGCGTGAAAGCAGTTTTCCCGGACGCTGAGATCGTCGTGCGTCCGCTGGCGGACGGCGGGGAAGGCACGGTGGAAGCATTGACAACCGGAATGGGCGGACGCATGGAAACAGCGCTGGTAAGCGACCCGCTCGGCAGGAAAATTTCAGCGTCCTACGGTATTTTGGAAAAAAATAAAACAGCGGTAATAGAAATGGCGGCAGCTGCAGGGCTGCCGTTACTTTCCAAAGAAGAACGCAATCCGCTACATACAACGACCTACGGCGTTGGGGAGCTGATCCGGGATGCGATTCGGAAAGGCTGCAGGCATTTTATTGTCGGGATCGGCGGCAGTGCGACAAACGACGGCGGAGTTGGGATGCTTTCGGCGCTTGGATTTGAATTTCTGGATAAAAGTGGTCAGCCGGTGCGAAACGGGGCGGCCGGGTTAGCCGATCTTGCGGAAATTCGGAGTGGACATGTACTGCCGGTTTTAAAGGAGTGCACGTTTCGGGTTGCCTGTGACGTGGAAAATTCCCTCTGCGGAGAGCTTGGCTGCAGCAGCGTATTCGGACCGCAAAAGGGTGCTGATAAAAAGAGCATCCGGCAGATGGATCAATGGCTCTTTTCCTATGCACAGCTGACGAAAGAGCACTTTCTACAGGCAGATGAAAATTGTCCGGGTGCGGGTGCCGCTGGCGGTCTTGGGTTTGCATTCCAGAGCTACTTAGGTGCGCGGCTCGAGCCGGGAATCCGGATTGTATTGGAAGAGACCGGGCTGGAACGCGAGATGGCGGACGCGGATTTTGTCCTTACCGGAGAGGGCAGGATGGACGAACAGACTGCGATGGGGAAAGCCCCTGTAGGCGTGGCAAAGCTCGCGAAAAAGCATGGCTGTACGGTGATCGCTTTTGCCGGAGCACTGCAGGAGGGCTTTACAGTCTGCCATGAGATCGGAATCGACGCAGCGTTTTGCATTCAGAAAAGGGCAGTCAGCCTGGAAGAGGCGATGGATCGGGACGCTGCGATGCAAAATCTGACGGATACCTGCAAAGAGGCGTTCCGGCTGGTGAAAGCTGTCGTGGGTGTTCCACAATGAGACAGCATTCTATGTCCCATAATGAGGTGTTGACAATTATCCCGTTTTAGCGCAGAATATAAGGATGACTGGTTAGGAATGACGAATCCTGTAGAAAGCAGTCAAAGCAAAGAAACAGAGATTTAAGATTGAAAAATAAAATTTTTCAATCGCGAGATTTGTGTCTGCGCGCACTTGACACAAACTCGGCATGCGCAAAAAGCGTGCGCAGAAATGAGAGGAAAACATGACAAAAATAGATATTGTATCCGGCTTCCTTGGAGCCGGTAAGACAACCCTGATCAAGAAGCTGTTAAAGGAAGCGCTGGCAGGAACCCAGACCGTCCTGATCGAAAACGAATTCGGTGAAATTGGTATCGACGGAGGATTTTTAAAGGACGCTGGAATCGAAATCAAAGAAATGAATTCCGGCTGTATCTGCTGCTCCCTGGTAGGCGATTTCGGAACTTCTTTAAAGGAAGTTTTAAACACCTATCATCCCGACCGTATTCTGATCGAGCCCTCCGGCGTCGGCAAGCTTTCTGACGTTATGAAAGCAGTCCAGAATGCGGGACTTGGCACAGAGGTTGAGTTAAACAGCGCGGTTGCTGTCGTAGACGCTTCCAAGTGCAAAATGTATATCAAGAACTTCGGTGAGTTCTTCATCAACCAGATTGAGCACGCCGGAACGATTATTTTAAGCCGTACAGACGTTGCATCCGAAGAAAAGGTAAAACAGGCGGTAGAGCTGATCCGGGAGCACAATGAGAAAGCAACCATTATTACAACACCGCTGGCACAGCTGGAAGGCAAGGAGATTCTTGCTACTATTGAGGGGGCAAAGGATCTGGAAGCAGAGCTGATGGAGCAGGTAAAGGCAATGCATGACGATCATGAGCACCACCATCACCATGAAGAGGACGAAGACGAACACGAGCATTGCAGCCATCATCACCATGATGAGGAGGAAGATGAACACGATCATGAGCACCACCATCACCATGATGAGGAGGAAGACGAACACGAGCATTGCTGCCATCATCACCATGATGAGGAGGAAGATGAACACGAGCATTGCTGCCATCATCACCATGATGAGGACGAAGACGAACATGAGCATCATCATGAGCACGACGAAAACTGCACCTGCGGCTGTCACGATCATGACCACCACCATCACCATCATGCCGATGAAATCTTCACCAGCTGGGGCTTTGAAACTCCTGCAACCTACACGACAGAAGAGGTTGAGGGCTTCTTAAAAGAGCTGGACAACGAAGAAAAGTACGGCATCGTTCTGCGTGCAAAGGGTATGATTCCGGCAGCAGACGGCACATGGATTTATTTCGACTATGTTCCCGAAGAGAGCAATGTGCGTGCTGGTAAACCTGATGTAACCGGTAAGATTTGCGTCATCGGTTCGAAGCTAAAGGAAGCAGAGTTGGAAAACCTGTTCAGAAAATAATAGAATGCTCTGGGAGCATTCTATTATCAAGAATAAAAAGAGGAGAACTGTATGAAGCCGGTTTATATTATCAACGGATTTTTAGGGAGCGGGAAGACAGAGTTCATTAACTTTACACTGGATCAGCCGTATTTCCAGAGCTCCGGCAAAACCCTGCTTCTGCTGTGCGAGGAGGGAGAGGAAGAATACGACCCTTACGTTTTAAAGCGCAGCAAGACGATCGTGGAAACCATCGAGGAAGAGGCGGATTTTACTCCGGAAAAGATGGTCGAGCTGGAAAAGAAGTATCATCCGGAGCGCATTATCATAGAATATAACGGTATGTGGAAGTTCCGCGACCTGCGCCTGCCGTGGCACTGGAAGGTGGAGCAGCAGATCACAACGATCGATGCATCCACCTTCCCTATGTATTTTACGAATATGAAATCCATGGTTTCGGACATGATCCGCAAATCCGAAATGATTATCTTCAACCGCTGTGATGGTATCGAAGACCTCAATACCTATAAGAGAAATGTCAAGGCACTCAACCAGACTGCAGAGATTATTTTCGAGGATCAGGATGGGGAAATCGACGAGATTATGGAAGAGGATCTCCCATATGACTTAAAGGCGGATAAAATCGTGCTGGATGACAATACCTACGGCATCTGGTATCTGGACAGTCTGGATCATGTGGATCGCTATGTCGGCAAGACGATCGAGTTTATCGGCATGGTGATGAAGCCGGAGGAATTCCCGAAAGGCTATTTTGTGCCCGGACGTATGGCAATGACCTGCTGTGCAGAGGATATGACCTTCCTCGGCTTTGCGTGCGTTTACGATAAGATCGATCTGTATCAGGAACGCGACTGGGTAAAAGTGACCGCAGTAGTCAAAAAAGAATATTTTGCGGATTATGAAGGCGAAGGTCCTGTGCTGTACGCAGAGTCTGTGACAAAGGCAAAACAGCCTAAAGAGCCGGTTATCAGCTTTACCTGATCGGCAGGAAACGGTTATGGCAGAGAGGGATAAGGAACTGCAGCTTTTGGAGAAGCGGTTTGCAGAGCTTGCAGACCGCGCCTGGCAGCAGAATCTGTTTGTTTTTACCGGCTTTTTATCGCTGGCAGAGCAGGAGGTGCTCTGGAGAAGCGCTGCAAAGGCAGGAGTACATATCGAATTATACGGCGGAATGGATGGTGCAGAGCGGTGTATGGGCAGGTTCGGAGATCCGGAGGAATTCGGATATGAAGAGCCGTTTCCGATCTGTGCGGTAAAAATCGAGCCGCTGGCGGAAAAATTTGCGGAAAATTTCAGCCACAGGGATTTTATGGGCGCGATTCTAAATCTTGGGATCGACCGGAGCACGATCGGGGATATCTGTGTGGAGGGCAAATGCGCGTATGTGTTCTGTACGTCTGCGATGTCTGTATTTTTACAGGAAACTCTCGAACAGGTGCGCCATACAAAGGTGCGTTGCGTGCCGGTAGAAAAGCTGGAGGCGTTGCCGGAGAAAAAACTTTCTTACCGGGAAGAGCATGTGGCGAGCCTGCGCTGCGACGGAATTGTGAGCGCGGTCTGGAGACTGTCGCGCAGCCAGGGGCAGACGCTTTTTTCACAGAAAAAGGTCTTTGTCAACGGGAGGTTGACGGAAAACGGCAGCCAGATGTTAAAGGACGGGGACACGGTATCGGTCAGAGGTTTCGGAAAATTTATTTTCCGGGGTGAAAAAAACACAACCAAAAAGGGACGGCTTGTGATCGGAGCCGATCTTTTTGTATAGGAGGAAACTTTAAGTACTCGAAATCACCATCAATAGTGATTAAATGTGTTAAAATATACTCATGGAGGGCATTGCTATGAACACATCTAATATCACTAATTACAAACCAAAAGATTTTGCTGAATTATTGGGTGTCTCTGTCAAAACGTTACAACGCTGGGATAGAGAGGGGATTCTAAAAGCAAATCGAACTCCAACTGATAGGCGTTATTATACTTATGATCAATATCTTCAGTTTAAGGGCATAAATACTGAAAACGATAATCGTCAGATTGTTATTTATGCCAGAGTATCTACAAGAAACCAAAAAGATGATTTACAAAACCAAGTAATTTTTTTACGTCAGTTTTACAATGCTAAAGGTATCATTGTAGATCAATGTATTGAAGATTATGGAAGTGGGCTTAACTACAATCGTAAAAAGTGGAATCAATTATTAGATGAAGTAATGGAACAAAAAATCAAAACTATTATAGTTACACATAAAGATAGATTTGTCAGATTTGGCTATGATTGGTTTGAAAAATTCTGTATGAAGTTTAATACAACCATAGTGGTAGTGAATAATGAAGAACTATCACCGCAAGAAGAACTTGTACGGGATATTGTATCCATACTTCACGTTTTTTCTTGTAGATTGTACGGCCTTCGTAAGTATAAAAAACAAATAGAAGGGGATGCGGAAATTGCTAAAGAGCTTCAAAACGGAAATAAATCCGACAGTCGAGCAAAAAATCAAGATCAACAAGACTATTGGCACTTGTAGATACGTCTACAACTTCTATCTCGGTCACAACAAAGCTTTATACGATAAGGGTGAAAAGTTTATGACCGGCAAGAGTTTTAGCGTATGGCTCAATAATGAGTACATTCCTAATAATCCTGATAAAATATGGATCAAAGAAGCATATTCAAAAGCTGTAAAAAAATCTATTGAAGATGGATGTACTGCATTTATAAGATTTTTTAAACACCAAAGTGCTTTTCCTAATTTCAAAAGGAAAGGTAAGTCTGATGTAAAAATGTATTTCGTAAAGAATAATCCTAAAGATTGTAGATGCGAGAGACATAGGTTAAACATACCCACTTTAGGTTGGATACGCATGAAAGAAAAAGGCTATATACCAACAACGAAAGACGGATGGAAAATCAAAAGCGGTACAGTATCCATCAAAGCAGACAGATATTATGTGTCAGTTCTTGTAGAAATTCCCGATGCTAAGATTGCTAATAATAGCAATGACGGTATAGGAATTGACCTGGGTTTGAAAGACCTGGCGATTGTTTCTAATGGTAAAACTTATAAAAATATCAATAAGTCAGCAAGAGTTAAAAAATTGGAAAAGAAATTGCGCAGAGAACAAAGATGTCTCTCACGCAAGTATGAAAATTCAAAGAAAGGAGAGTCCACTCAAAAGAATATACAAAAGCAAAAGCTCAAAGTGCAAAGACTTCATCATAAAATAGATAATATCCGTACTGATT
>NZ_JAOQJY010000016.1:0-68379 GCF_025567525.1 Gallintestinimicrobium propionicum
CGTCCCTCTACCCGTTGATTACCTATTATCTGAACAGGCTGAATGACTGGGGGCTTTGCTTCCGGCGGTGCAAGGTCTGTGGAAAATATTTTCTGGCAAAGAGCCAGCGGTATGAGCTGTGCAGCGACAAGTGCCGAAAAGCACAGGCGCTTCAAAACAAGCGGGAATTTGACGAGAGGTCAAGAGAAAATAACTATGACCTGCTTTATAAAAATGAATGCCAGAACTGGCGCAACAAAATAAACCGGGTAAAAAATACCGCAGGCTTTCCGGCTGACCGTCTGGAAAAAATACAGGCTTCCTTTTCCGACTTTAAGAAAGAAGCCTTACAGAGAAAAAAGGCTGTAAAAACAGGAACGGCCAGCCCGAAAGAATTTACGGACTGGCTGTATCTGCAAAGTAATGTAATTGTGGAACTGACAGAATATTAAATTTTTTCTCGTTGTGAGGTTTCTGTGACATTTTGCTGATACTATAAAAAGAAAAAGGATGTGATACTATGCGAATACTGGTTGTTGAAGATGACCAGCTTTTGAATAAGACATTAAGCTATAATCTGTCGGCTGTCGGATATTCCGTGGATGGGGCTATGTCAAAGGCTGTTGCCATAAGATTTCTTGAAAAACAGGATTATGATTTAATCGTTTTGGATGTCAATCTGCCAGATGGGAACGGGTTTGATATATGCCATGAGGTAAAAGAACGCCGTCCTGATACCGCCGTGATTTTTCTAACCGCAAATGATATGGAAAGCGATATGCTGAAAGGATTTGAATTGGGCGCAGATGATTATGTAACAAAGCCCTTTCCTATCAGCGTGTTCCAAAAGAAAGTATCTGCTTTACTGAACCGCATTTCAGCACAATCCGGCGGCGATTTCTACGATGACGGGAATTTGTATATCAATTTTTCCGAATTATCAGCCTGTCTCGCAGGACAGCCGATTACCCTTACATCGTTGGAATATCGTTTATTAAAAGTGCTGACAAGAAATTCTCAAACTGTCCTGACACGTCAGGTATTGCTTGAAAAGCTGTGGGATGTAGATGAAAATTATGTGGATGAACACGCACTTACCACAACGATCAGCCGCATCCGCAGTAAAATTGAAACGAACCAGCATTCCTACATCAAAACCGTTTACGGTATGGGCTATATGTGGATTGGAGGAGCGCAAAAATGATTTCAAAAAAACTCTCCTTAAATAAAGTCTGCATAATACTGGCAACTACCATTTTACTTTTATCCGTGGTCATGTTTTCGGTTCTATATATCCTGACAAAAGAAATGTCTGTGGTATTTTGTAGCATGGCGTTCTGTCTGCTTTTTCTGCTTTGTGTTACTGTTTTTGTGATACTGATACGGCGAAAGCTGACTTTGTTTTCTGAAATACTTTGCTGCACCTTAGACGAAATGATGAATGGAAAAATAGATATATCACAAGTTGCCGAAGAAGAAAACCTATTTTATAAAATCAATCATCGGCTGGTGCGTCTTTATGAGGTTATGCAGGAAAGCAAAAACAGCGTTGCCAGTGAACGAGCTGACTTACAGGAATTGATTTCCGATATTTCTCATCAGGTAAAGACACCGATAGCAAACTTAAAAATGGTAAATGCCACCTTATTAGAACAAGAAGTGCCATCGGATAAACAGCGGGAATTTCTGCTTGCCAGTGGCACACAGCTTGATAAACTGGATTTCTTAATGCAGGCTATGATAAAAACATCCCGGCTTGAAACGGGTGTTATCTCACTTGAAAAGAAACAGCAGCCCATTTATGATACTCTTGCTATGGCTCTGGGTGGTATCTTTCTGAACGCTGAAAGGAAGCACATACAAGTTGAAGTAAACTGCCCGGAAACATTGGTTGTTTCCCATGACCGCAAATGGACGGCAGAAGCCCTATTTAACATATTGGATAATGCAGTTAAGTACACGCCGGAGTACGGTTCTATCCGTGTTTGCGTTGAAAGCTGGGAAATGCACCTGAAAGTCAGCATCACTGATACCGGCAAAGGTATTCCCGAAAACCAACAGGGAGCAATTTTTAGGCGCTTTTATCGGGAAGAAAATGTCCACGATATAGAGGGAATCGGCATTGGGCTGTATCTCGCAAGGGAAATTATTAGCTTGCAGAACGGTTATATACAAGTAACTTCTCAAGTAGGAACAGGCTCAACATTCTCCGTTTTTCTTCCCCATGAATAACCTGTTTTTTTGAAATGTCACAGGATTGTGACATTTCAGGGCAATTTATTATGTCGGCTGTGACATTTCTGTGAGGATTGCCCTTTATAATGAAGCCATCACAAGAAAGGATGGTGTTCTCTATGAGCATTTTAGAAACAAAAAACTTGAAAAAATACTATGGCACCGAGCCGAATATCACAAAAGCTCTGGATGGTGTAACTCTCACTGTCGAACAGGGAGAATTTGTTGCCATTGTGGGAACTTCCGGCAGCGGAAAATCCACATTGCTCAATATGATGGGGGGCTTGGATGTTCCCACTTCCGGTAATGTAAAGGTCAAGGGAAAAGATTTGTCAGGGCTGAACGATGAACAGCTTACGATTTTCCGCAGACGCAATATCGGTTTTATTTTCCAGAACTATAACCTTGTTCCCGTTCTCAATGTATATGAAAACATTGTTTTGCCCGTAGAATTGGATGGCGATACAGTAGATAAAAATTTCATGGACGAAGTTGTGCAAATGCTGGCACTCGGCGATAAGCTGCAAAATATGCCGAACAACTTATCCGGCGGTCAGCAACAGCGTGTAGCGATTGCTCGCGCCCTTGTCTCAAAGCCTGCCATTATATTAGCCGATGAACCAACGGGCAATCTTGACAGTAAAACAAGCAGCGATGTATTGGGACTGTTGAAAGTAACAAGCCAGAAATTTCATCAAACGATTGTGATGATTACCCACAATAGCGAGATCGCCCAGCTTGCAGATCGTATTGTCCGCATTGAGGACGGGAAAATTGCAGAATAAGGGGGGCAAAAACTATGAATGATATTTTATTTGGAAATAGCAATCGCCCTGTTATCAAAAAATTATCCAACCGTTATTTCAAAGCAGGAAAGAGTAGAAATATCATTGCAATTATTGCAATCGCTCTAACTACTATACTCTTTACAACCATTTTTACATTAGGCTCTGGTTTGATAGATACCGTTCACGACCAAAATATCAGAAAACAAGGTGGCGACGGTCAAGCGGTTTTGAATTATATAAGCGATGAGGTTTTTGATAATATAAAAGGCAATGAGATGATTGAACAGATTGCCTATACAAAGGCAGTGTCTTATCATATCAATAATCCCGGACTGGAAAAATGGCGTGCTGATATGTGGTTTATGGACGATACTGCTTTGAAGTTTGCACGGTATGAGCCAACAACGGGACACCGTCCTGAAGCAGAGAATGAAATTATGGCTGATACCAAAACGCTGGACGCACTTGGTATTCCTGCTGAAATCGGAGCAACCGTAACTTTGGACTATCAAATTAAAGGAATTTCATATTCAAAGAATTTTGTACTATGCGGATTTTGGGAAACAGACAGTCTAAGTAATATTGGACGACTTATTGTTTCTAAAGCCTTTGTTGACAATAATTCTGAACTTTTAACATACACCTATCCCGAAGATAATGACTATTCCGGCGTAGTCGCCGCTTATGTTATGTTTCATGGAAACGGAGCTATCGAATCAAAATTACATCAGCTTCTTGCTGAAACGGGCTATACTTGTGATACTATGGGCGGAAGTCCATCAGATGACAATTATGTGATCGCTCGTGTTAGTCCTGCATATCAAGGCAGTAACTTTTTAGAAAATCCAGCTTTATTGATTTCGGGGATTGTTGGCATACTTTTAATTATGATAACAGGGTATTTGATTATATATAATATTTTCCAAATCTCTGTCATTCAAGATATTCAATCCTACGGACAGCTTAAAACTTTAGGCACAACAAAACGACAAATAAAGAAACTTATCAGCAAACAGGCTATGTTACTTTCCTTTATCGGTATTCCATTCGGCTTGCTAATTGGTTTCTTTGTTGGACGAGCACTAGTACCATTTTTAATGAACGGCACAGTTTATGCTTCGGACGCAGGAGTAAAAGTAACTGCTAATCCAATTATTTTTATCGGAGCTGCTTTATTTGCACTTGTTACAGTGATTATTAGCGTAAATAAGCCTGCCAAAATAGCAGGTTCAGTATCGCCTATTGAAGCAATCCGCTATACCGAAAATGACGCAACAGCATTTCAAGGCAAAAAGACGTCTAATAAAAAGTCTATACATGGAGCCAAAATTCATCGCATGGCATTATCAAATCTTGGTCGGAACAAGAAACGTACAATTTTGGTTATTATTTCTATGACTTTGAGTTTGGTATTATTCAACACTGTATTCACACTTGCAAGCGGCTTTGATGTGGAAAAATATGTAGAGAAATTTGTAAACAAGGATTTCATCATCTCTACTGCGGATTACTTCAATTTTAAGTTTGGAAATAGCGACAGCAAAAATGACCTTTCCACTTCTTTTATTGAAGCAGTTAAGCAAAATCCGGCATTTGATGAGGGTGGCGAGTTATATACTACAAAGATTTTGGAAGAAGCATTTTCTGTCGAGAATGGAGTTACCTCAAATTATAACAAAGACGCTGAGGGAAATCCTTTGGTTCAATTATATGGAGCAGATGATTTTTTACTGAACTCAATGGATGTTATAGAGGGAACGATTGATTGGGAAGCATTAAAATCCGGGAACTATGTACTGTATGCCCTGACCGCTGATGACAATGGAAACATTATTGATGACCCTAATATTCATGTTGGCGATACACTTCACTTCAATCATGTACAAATGAACGGACTTTCCAGTAGTATAGATAATAACTTTGACTGCAAGGTTATGGCAAAGGTGCTAATCAATGAAAACACCGATACGATAAGAAGTACCGGATTTGCAAAGTTCTATATGCCGACGGATGTTTTCTTACCTCTTTGCGAGCAACCTCATTTGGTTAGCTTCCCATTCAATGTAGTTGACGGTATGGAAGCTGATATGGAGGAATTTTTGAGCAGCTATGTTGAGGACATTGAGCCGAGTATGAATTACGACTCTAAACAAACGTATATCAATTCCTTTAATGATTTAACCTCTCTGATTATTACCATAGGGGGAGCGTTAAGCATTATCATTGGCTTAATAGGAATTACAAATTTTGTAAACTCTGTTCTTACCAGCATTATTACACGAAGAAAAGAACTTGCCATGCTTCAAAGTATTGGTATGACAGGAAAACAGCTAAAGAAAATGCTGTCATTTGAAGGCTTATACTATGCTGCGGGAACAGTTGTTGCGTCAATCGTATTTGGTTCTCTGGTATCGGTTATCATTGTAAGAGCAATTTCAAATAGCATTTGGTTTTTCACTTATAAATTTGTTATTTTCCCTATGTTTGTTATCTATCCATTTTTGATTGCGCTAACGGTTATTATTCCGGCAATCATATATCGAAAGATCGCAAAAACAAGTATTATAGAACGGCTTCATCAAAACTAAATAATATAGAAAAGCTGGAAGCAAAATTAAGTCTGCTTCCAGCTTTTTTGTATTTGCTATTGTATGTGGTTGACTAAGGAATATTGTTTAAGCGTGAGTTTGTGATATTGGGTGTGGTATCTTTAACTATGGGAAACTCCTGTTTCGTATTTTGAAAGTGTCTGTCTGCTTATACCAATCTTTTCGGCCAGCTCATCCTGCGAAAATCCATGCATTTTACGCAGGGATACAAGGTTGTCTTTAAACATCTTTTTTCTCCTTTTTCAGTCCTAATACACACCAACAAATAATCGGTATCCTTCTGATGATTTCATACAAAAGCAATGCTCCTGCAAATGCACTGATTCCCACAACTATATAGACAATTCCTTCCGGAAGTTCTGATGTAAAACTTCTAAGGTAATAAGCTGCACAAGCTAATGGAAGATAATGAAAAACATAAATTCCCCAGGATTTTTTTAACATCCATCTTGATACTTTGTTTTCCGCATTCCCATATTTTTTCATAAATGCCAAAATCGCAAGAATTGAAAACCAACAATAAATACAGGCAGGCAGATTATTAAGCACAGGAGCTACCGCATAATTTTCACCAAAATAATATATTGTGTAGAATATTCCTGTTGCACCAGCCACAATCAAAAAAATCCCCCACCATTTACTTAAGCGTTCAACAACCTCATCATGTGAAAAAATAAAATAACCTGTAAAAAAACAGAACCCGTAAATTCCAAACCGGTACACAGTTACTACCGGCGTATTAAGAACTTGTGAGAATCCATATACACAGACAGTTAACAAAACCATCAGCCATACTGGTGTTTTTTCTCCTTTTTTCCAGATACGATCCCTTTCAAATTTTCTCACCAGCAGCAGAAGCATCGAAAAAATCCATAACACCTGTATATACCAAAGAACGCCGATTCCTGATATAGCCATGATCATATACCGAACTATTC
Source organism: Gallintestinimicrobium propionicum (assembly GCF_025567525.1). Classification (NCBI taxonomy): domain Bacteria; kingdom Bacillati; phylum Bacillota; class Clostridia; order Lachnospirales; family Lachnospiraceae; genus Gallintestinimicrobium; species Gallintestinimicrobium propionicum. The sequence goes on from NZ_JAOQJY010000016.1 coordinate 6,550, forward strand.
CTGGAACTGACTCAAAACTTTCCAAAGCACCGTTGATTTTCATATTATAATATCCCAATATCCATTGAAAAACAAAAAGTCCAACGGTGGAAGGAACCAACAGCTTGCGTGTTTTATCTCGAATAAATTCTTTTACATTATGCTTTTCCATATAATATCTGACTGTCATACCAGACACCGTAAATAACAAAGCCATCATCCAGGGATATACAAAATATTGAAAAGCATCCTGCAGCTGCTGTTCTTTAAACGGACCGATTACTCCAAACGGCTGGACACCGTTATACATATAAATCACGTGATAAATTACAACAATGCAGACCGTGATCCAGCGAATATTATCCAGATATATTCTTCTTGTGTTATCCATATTTTTCCCACCTTTGCAATTATTTTTAACATATTTTAGCATATAAAAAGTGGCCTTACGACCAACTTCCCTTAACATTATCTACTCAATTTTGTTAAAAATCGTTGCATTATGCTATCCCTTTATTCACAGCTTATTCTATTTCTTCTCATAAAAAAGATGCCAGGATTTCTCCTGACACCTCACAGTTGGTCTTCTTGCCCTACCTACGGCTGCCTGTGAATGTCAGAAATCAACTTCTGTGCATCATAGGTCACTCCTCTTTCATTTGCGTGAAATTTTGTTTATCATATTCTGTTTGCCTTTCGTGTATGCGACCCTGTCATCTGCATACTTACTTTCAAGTTCTTCCTTTAATTTTTCATACTGCAATGCCACATTCTCATTGGCATTAAGATAATCCCTGAAATGAATATAATTCTTCCATTCGGTTCCGTTCCATTTTACAATATGAATATGATGTGTTCTGATATCCGCCTCCATATTACCCATTACATAGAGCAATTGACATTCTACATCTGAACCTCGATAAAATATTCCCTCTTGTTACTTCTGATCTATCTATTCTGACCATCCCTTATAAATGGTTCCTTGATTTCTTTACTTAACAACTGACTGTATGCTTCTACCTTACGAAATGTGTTTCCTAACATTTCCCGATTCCTATATTCTCTAATAGCTTCCATATCAAACTCCGCATATAAAATCCCCTCTGTCTTATCGTCAGCCAGCAAAACTGTGTTATCAACACAGTTTCCATTTCTATCCCAACAAATGGGATTAAATGCACAGGAACATCCAGCATTATCTCCATTCGGATTTGCCATAGCAACTGCGACCATATTTTCATATGCTCTTGTAGAAAGTGCACTTACTCTTGGCTGCATAGAACCACAATCATTCGGTACAAGAATAACCTCTGCACCTTTCAGCATCAGTATTTTTGCGCTTTCCGGATACTCTCTGTCATAACAGATCATAATGCCTAATTGTGTTCCTTCAAAATCGCACACCTTAAACTCTTTCCCTGACTCAACATTTTTTTCATCTGCAAAATCACATGTATGTACTTTAGAATACTTCATCAATATATTACCCGATTTGTCGATAACAAAGGCTGAGTTCTGCGGTTGTTTATTGCCTTTTGTAAACGCAGTAAGTACTACGCCTACTTTATATTTTTTAGCATTCTCACATATTTTTGCAATTCTTAGATCATCATCTGCAATGCTTTTTTCATATGACATAGGCAAATCATATCCTGTAATAAAACATTCCGGCAGCAAAAGAATATCTGCCTGGTTTTCCGAAGCCTCTTTCATTGCCATAATGATACTTTCAATGTTCTTATCTATTTGTGCATGAATGGCACGTTTTTGTAATATTGCAACCTTAAACATTTTTATTTCCTCCTTGAAAAATTCCACTTCCCTGGAGAAGTTGATACCCTTGTTCTTTTCATCTCTTTACGCCAATCTCAATATTATGACTGCAGAATTCTTCACCGAGCATTTTTATCCGCATGCTATCTACCCTTAAATTCCTTCTCTATATGACAATGTTCCTGTTTGGCAGCCAACTTAAAACTGTAAAGCGGACATTCAGATTCCGTTTTCGCTTCTTTCTCAGGAACACAGGTTGCGTTACAACTGCTTTCAAAGTCCAGTTCGATAATATATGGCATCCAATCTATAATTCGCAGAAAATCTTCACAGCCAAAATTATTATCATAAAAATTCAATATCGTACTAAGGGCAGTACCATGGGTTCCTATAACAATATCTTTATCCGTATTATCTGACAAAATCTCATTCAGTGCCTCTATGTTACGATTTTGCACCATAGCAATAGACTCTCCGCCTTCTTCATGATAATTATGGTCAGCCCATCGTTTCCGGAACATTCCGTGGTTGTTTCCATCAGGTCCCTTTTCACGCTCCCTCAATCTCTCATCTGTTATAATCTCTTTTGTGAAAAAATCTGCTGCCTCTGCAATGGTTTCCACGCTACGTTTATACGGACTGCAATAAAACGCATCTATTTTCTTATCCTTCAAAAATCCCAGCACAATTGCAGAATCTTTCTTACCTTCTTCCGTCAAAGGTCTTGTCCTGTCATCTTCCCAATCGTGTTCCGGCTGCGCGTGACGGACGAAATAAACTCTTGTCATTTGATCAGCTCCATTCCATCTACCATTACCTTTACAGGCTTTCTCTTAGGAATAATCCTAACCGTTCCATCACCTGCTCATCTCAAGTATTCTTTTACTTCCATCTGTAATTCGTCACTGAAGTCTGATAAATCATCATATGTAATTACTTTCAGTCTAATAAGCCGAACAATATCCCATATCACCTCTGACTTACTCATCTCCATGATAACTCCCGGATGACGCTTATCCTCTTTTATCCGTTTTTCAAGTTCCCAGAATTTATCTGATGCAGGCTTTTTATCATCATTTAGAAAATTTACATACTCTTTAACAAGACCTTCCATATAATTTTCCTGCCAGTCTGATAATCTTTCTCGAAATAATTTCCAATCCTTTTTGCTTATGTTCATGATTTTGAACCTCCTCAGTCTCATGTTAGTCTCAACAAACAATTTCAGAAATGAAACTGACTTGAGACTACAACTTTATAATCCACCTGAAAATGCCAGTACTATCGCATTTTGCTATATCATAGAGTCTCACTCAGTCTCAAATCTCGTGAGACTTTGTTGAGACTAACTCCGGAATATCCTTGAGTGAAAGTTTGGGTGCCACAATGAGTGCCATATTTACTGTCATTCACTTACTTAATTTTCCATTCTCCACCATTATCCGGACCTTTTCGTTCTATGATATCTTTATCCTTTAATTCTGATATATATCTAGCAATTGTTCTATCCGTAACGTCTAAGGCTATTCTTAATTCATCAATAGAAATATTCGGGATTTTCGAAATCATTTTTAGGATCTCACATGCTTTAGCAAGCTTCTTCTTAGAATACTCTGGCATTAACTTCTTAATTTTTTCTTCCGAAATTTCTATGACATTTTCTATGACATTTTCATTCACCTGTGTTGCATAATTAGTGCCATAATTCAGATTATACAACGTTAATGTAAAATCATCATTATCCGCCTCAAAGACTGGCATCTTGGTCTCATCAAATTCAACCTGTCCCTCATAGTCTGCCAATATCTTCTTAAATCCACTGCCTCTACGCTCCATGCATTTCAAGCGGCTGAATATATCAGCTAATATCGGATTTCTTCTCTTTGATGGAATTTTCAATAAATCTTTTCCTTCTAAAGATATCCCGCTTACGTAAACGCACCATAGCAAGTACCTTGACAATCTTAAGCCACTTTTGCGGCCTGATATAAATTTTATTTTCGAATGTTTTCCGGAAGCGCTGGTAACCATGGGAGCAGTTCTTCCAGAAATTTGCGGTCTGTGTCTTCCATGTATTCCGAGATTACGGTCAGCAAATGTTCAAAGTACTCGTAGGATTTTAAATTGCTTGCCTTTGCTGTTTCTGCAAGACTGTAGATCACAGCAGAAGTCTTTGCTCCGTTTATGGTATCAATGACCTGTCAGTTTTTTTTCCAATGCAGAAGCCGCGGATCGCACGTTCTGAGGCATTATTATCCATCGGAACATCTCCATCTTCCAGGAACACCCGCAGATATTTTCCCTGGTTCAGAAGGTAAGTAAATGCAGCTTCCAGCTTCCCTTTTACCACGATCTGTTCTTTTTTCTGTTTCAGATGCAATGCCACTATAATTTCAACAGATTCATTACCAGTTTTACCATCACTTCTTTTTCTTCTGGTTTTGATTCTGCAATCATCAATGTAATTGCTACTAACGTTCCATCACTGAGTCTCTTCTCTCCATCCAAGAACAACTCATTGTTCTTGTCTAAAAATTCCAAGAACAGTGATGCGGCAATTCTTTTACAACCATCTGCATATGGATGATCCTTTATCATAAAATACAATAGATTCGCCGCTTTCTCTTCCAAGGATGGATACGCATCCTGTCCGAATACACTCTGGTAAACTGCGGCAATAATTCCTTGTACCTTACCAGTCTCTTTTTCTACACCAAATACATCTGTTTTAAAAGAATCTTTCATCTGACCAACCATCTGAACACACTCTTCATAAGTAATGCGGTATACTGGAGTACTTCCCTTTGGCTTACTTAATGCCTGGTGGTCATATTGATCCAGAAGAATCAATGCATCTGTGTATTCATTCACAGCTCTGAGCACATCTTTCTCCTCTATATCAAGTGCATCTGCAAGCATCCTTGACTGAATATCAACTGTTTTCTTAAGCGCCTGAAGGCGCTTTTCATTGATTGCATAGCCTTTCAAAATAAACTGTTTAAGAACATTATTTGCCCATTTTCTGAAAGCTATACCTCTTTTAGAATTAACTCGATATCCGACAGACAAAATCATATCCAAATTATAAATTTTGGGTTTTCGTCCCCCTGTACTTCTGTCGGAAAAACCGACAGAAGTCTCATCCAGTTCTCCTGAAGCAAGAATGTTTGAAATATGTTCGCTTACTGTAGCGTGTTTAACATCAAACAACAGTTCCATTTGTTTTTGCGTCAGCCAAACGGTCTCCTGTTCAGGATTGATTTGAACTTCTATATTAACATCACCATCTGTAAATAATACAATTTCATTCTTCATCCTTTAGTTCCCCTCCATGAATATTTCCCGATAACATTTCTAATGTAGATTTTACTGTACTTTTCTGATTCAGTCCATTCTTTAGCCTCAACTTAATTACCTAAAAAGAAGATATATCCATTTCAGCAGATATATCCTCTTCACATTTTAAAATATTTAATAACTAAAACTTCCCACACCAATACGGTGTGTTGAACCCTGAAAATTCAATATCTCAGCCAATAAAAAAGGCATAAACCTGCTCCGTTTGGTATAATGGAATTGACTAGAAACCATCTTTACAAAGGAGATTTATGCCATGTCCAGTATACCACAAAACTATTTCGTTGAGAACGACTTAATTGACTGTATTCAGAGATTTTTTCCCAAATCGTTATATATTTATTGTTTTCTGAAACGAAACCTGTGATGCTCTGATTTTTTTAGGATACACGTCCTTATACCTGTAAATACTCATAATAATTCCTACCAATGCATAGCACAATAAAATATTACTTCTGCCAATGGATAAAAATGGCAAGAAGGAGGATGCTGGTGGAATTATCCCCAAAGCACCTAACAAGTTTAATAAAATATTTAATAAGATTATCATTCCACAACCAAATCCCATAACCATGCCAAGTTCATTTTTTTGTTTAATAGAAGCTCCAAAAATAAACATTACAAGTGCTGCCAAGACAGCAACAACAACGATTCCGGCAATACTTCCATAGCTATTGAGAATATAAGAAAAAATGTAATCACTATTAAACTCCGGTAAACTGCCAATCACATCATTTCCGCTATTACCTACAAACAAAATGTCTTTGCTAAATGTTCTTAGTATTGAAGTAAGATAAGCTCCTTCTCCTGAAGCAGAAAAAAAGGAGTGAATCCTTGCTTCCTGATACTCTGCCAACAAATGAAATGTGTACATCACAAACAACAACATAATAGGCAAAAACATGAAAACTGCCCACAGACTAACAATTGTCTTTTTTACCGATATTTTGAACCACCCCTTTAGAATAGCCACCGTAAGCTGAATCAACATACTAATCATCATAATTATCGCAACAATAAGATTCGGCATTCGAAAAGTGATAAAAACAGGAATAATCAGACAAACTATCGACTTTAACAATGCAGAAAAACCACCATCTCTATATTTATATAAAATTGCTCCATAAATTGGTACATAAAACATCATCAGCGAAGTAGCAGAGATTCTGAACATTCCAAATCCGAGTCTGTGATACTTTTTCTGTAAAATAATCTAGGCAAGGTCCTTCTATGATAAAATAATTATCATTAGGAGGGCCTTTTATTATGGCAAGACAAAAGAAACCTGTACACAGAGTACAAATGACCGATGGTAAAAGAAACATCATTCGGCAGCTTCTCGAAGAATACGATATCGAGACTGCAGAAGACATCCAGGATGCTCTCAAAGATCTCTTAGGTGGCACCATTAAAGAAATGATGGAGGCCGAAATGGATGATCACCTTGGATACGAAAAGTCCAAGCGTTCTGACAACGATGATTATCGTAACGGCTATAAACATAAGCAGGTAAACAGTCGGTATGGTTCTATGGAAATCGAAGTCCCACAGGATCGAAAATCGACCTTTGAACCACAGATTGTGAAAAAGCGTCAGAAAGATATTTCTGATATTGATCAGAAGATCATTTCTATGTATGCAAAGGGAATGACCACTCGCCAGATCTCGGAAACAATCGAGGATATCTATGGTTTTGAAGCATCAGAAAGTTTCATATCTGATGTGACAGATAAAATACTTCCTCAGATTGAAGACTGGCAGAACCGTCCACTGGATGAGGTATATCCGATCCTTTACATCGATGCAATCCATTATTCTGTACGGGATAATGGAATCATTCGTAAACTTGCAGCTTATGTCATTCTGGGTATTCATACAGAGGGCAAAAAGGAAGTCCTGACCATTACAATCGGTGACAATGAAAGTGCGAAATACTGGCTTTCAGTCTTAAATGAACTGAAAAATCGAGGAGTTAAGGATATCCTGATCATCTGCGCCGACGGCCTTACAGGCATTAAGGAAGCGATTGCAACAGCGTTTCCCAAAACAGAATACCAGAGATGTATTGTTCATCAGGTAAGAAATACTCTGAAATACGTTCCGGATAAGGATAGAAAAGCCTTTGCTACAGACTTAAAAACCATCTATCAGGCTGCTGACGAGCAGAAAGCTCTGGCTGCCTTAGACCGTATAACTGAAAAATGGACTCCCAAATACCCGAATTCCATGAAGCGTTGGAAGGACAACTGGGATGCTGTTTCACCTATTTTTAAGTTCTCAACCACTGTCAGAAAGGTCATTTACACGACAAATGCGATAGAATCACTGAATTCCACCTACCGGAAGCTGAATCGCCAAAGGAGCGTATTTCCAAGCGATACCGCCCTGTTAAAAGCCCTGTATTTGTCCACTTTTGAGGCTACGAAAAAGTGGACTACCACAATCCGGGATTGGGGCCAGGTCTATGGAGAACTGAGTATTATGTACGAAGGACGCTTACCTGAATAATCAAAAGACAGCTTAAAAAGACAGGCGGGAAACCGCCTGCCCTTGACATTCCTGTAAGCAACTGTTATATATAAAACAAGGGCGATAAGCCTAATCCGTAAGCTTATTGCCCTTAATTATCATAGAAGAATCTTATTTACAGAGATTTTCTCATACACTCAAATCCGAAAGATGAAGGAGGCAATTAAATGATTAGAATACTAAATTTACTTGTATTAATTCTAAATACTTTTGTATTAATAGCAGGACAATTTCCAAATGATGTTACAGATACACAAGAATACAGAAATCTTGTGTATATACTTATTATTGCACTTATCTTATTGATTCTAACTGATATTTTTCAGGGTATTTCTGAATTCATACTCTCATTTACACGCTATGAAGAAAACAAAACCTTGATTTCTTCTGCAGTAGGTATTTTTCTAGCCCTTATTACTTCATATATTCTATTCAATCTGCCAATGATACAGACCATATTGAATGCAATAAAATAATTCCATATATGAATTTCATAAAAAAATCAGTTTAATGAAAGGAATAAATAGGATGCGTAGACAAGATTTTCTAAACAATTTTGGGGGATACTACTTAATGCTTGAGAAAAAATTAATGACTACATTTAATTATGTAGGGTTATCTACTTCAAATTTTTCTACATTTTCAAATGAATATGCCTTATTAATACAAAGTATTGGTGCAGAATTAGACTCTTTCTTTAGAGACCGTTTCAAGTTTTGTGTAAACGTTAAAAACTGATATAAGATTTGTGAATAGTTACAAATGGGCAGAGCCGGTTTTCCGGATTCTGCCCATATCTGCATTATACAGTAGTTTTTAGGCATGTCAATAAAACCTGCCTAAAATTGACTGTTTTACAGGTTCCGTCCTGCCAGACGTTCTTCAAAATAAATTTCAAGCTGGGAATGGATCTGTCCCCAGTCCTGCCTGTGACCGGTCCATTTTTTCATGATATCCATGGTTGCCAAATACAGCATTTTCAAAAGGCTGTCATCCGACGGAAAAACCGTTTTGCTTTTGGTCACTTTCCGGAGCTGACGGTTGAAGCCTTCAATGGCATTTGTGGTGTAAATCAGGCGTCTTACTGCCTCTGGATATTTGAAATAAGTGGACAGGATTGCCCAGTTATCATTCCAGGATTTATAGATTTTCGGGTACTTGGAATCCCATTTATCTTTGAACAATTCTAACTCATTTAAAGCTGTTTCTTCCGTTGGAGCTGCATATACAAGCTTCAGATCAGCCATCAGTTTTTTGATGTCTTTGTATGAAACAAACTTTGTTGAATTACGGATCTGATGGATGATACACTGCTGAATCTCTGTTTTTGGATAAACAGCCTCGATTGCCTGTGGAAATCCATTTAAACCATCAACGCATGCGATCAGGATATCCTCAACGCCTCTGTTTTTTAATCCATTCATGATAGAAAGCCAGAACTTCGCACTTTCGTTCTCTCCAACATACATTCCAAGGACATCTTTTTTTCCGCTCATGTCGATACCAAGAGCAATGTAAACCGCACGTTTTACGATACGTCCTTCGCTGCGGACATGATAGTGGATCGCATCCATAAATACTACAGCATACACTTCTTCCAGAGGACGTTCCTGCCATTCCTTTACAATCGGCAGGATTTTGTCTGTGATCCGGCTGATTGTGCTATCAGAAATATCAATATCGTATAATTCACGCATGTGGGATTCAATGTCTCCGGTGGTCATTCCTTTGGCATACATGGAAAGTATTTTTTCTTCCATGTCCTGAGTTACGGTATTTTGATATTTTTTAATCAGCTGTGGTTCGTAATCACCGTTACGATCCCTTGGGATCGCCACATCCATATCTCCATAACTGGTGTGCATGGTTTTGCTGGAATGACCGTTTCTGCTGTTGTCTGTTTCTTTGTTACGATAATCATACTTGGAATATCCTAATTCTTCATCCAGTTCCTCGTCCAAAGCACCTTCCAATAGGACAGACATCATGTCACGCATGATGCCATTTACATCGGTGCCGTCTTTGATGCTGATATCATTATTTTTCAGATAATCACGCATCATTTCTCTCATTGCTGCTTTTTGTGGGCTGTCTTTTCTTCTTGCCATAAAAATAACCTCCAAACTGAGTAATTTTATCTTACATCAGTTTGGAGGTTTACACAAACTTTGGGATACTCCCGCCGCACGTTAGTGCGACAGCCCCATGTTCTATCAATATATCTGATAGCTCTCTATTTACTTTCATATTCAGAATTCTTTGTGTTCCCACAACCGAGGTCTAACGCTACAACAACAGTTACTTTCCTCACAAGCTCTTTTTCCCTGTGATTTTCACTAATTTTGTTGAAACTGAAAAACTCTACAAAGTGCGTAAATTCAAGGATTTCTACATATCCTTTCTGTGTAGTCCCACCACAATCTCCACATGTCATGTACTTATGAACATACTTACCCATCATACGTTCATTTACAACTAACACTAAAAATCTATATAATCGCTTTAATAATTCCAATAACTCCTGTTATGGTCCAACATCAAAAGATTTTCTATTTCACAGCTCAAATTATCTTCCATAGTTATCCCTTATTTCTTCACTGCATACATTTCTCTTAATAGATTAGTAACCTCACTTGGTTTTATCTCATCCTTATGAAACAGAAAATCCATTGTTGTAACATAACCAAGATTAGGCATTCCATTGTTTTCCCTACTCAGTTCTTTTAATTTATCATCTTTATCTATCACAATCTGTATTTCGGGTGATATATAATAATTCTCTGTATATTTAAAAATCCAGTAATTAATAAGCTCTAGTTTCTTCTCAAGAGACATACAATTCATCTGATGATGCAGTCTTCGATATAACCTATCTCGTCTATGATAAAAAGCATAAACAATCGAATAGTCATTCATCGGAAACACACCTATATGAATGTTTTGCATCCTTACCTCTGGTCTCATATCATAAATATTATTTATCTCAATACCTTCTGTATCTTTTGGTAATGCTACTAATGTTTGTGTTGAAATCGGAACTACATATGGAATTTTTTCCCACATGATAATCTTAAAATTATTGCAAGAATTCTTATACAAAACATCCTTATATAAATTCAATTCATCCATATAATCTTTATTATCAAGTTGCTGTATTTCTTCCATTACTTCAACATTTTGCAAAATACCTTTCTGTTTTCCTTTTTGATATATTCTTTTTTCCTGATTTCGTTTAGAAAGCATTAACAAAATATCCTTTAATGCTATTTCTGCCAGCATTTTTTCTGTCGGTATTTCTTGTAAGGCATCTACATTTTCATACTCTTGAAACAGCTTACTATCGCAATCTCGACAAATAAAATGAAAAGTTCCCGAATTACTTATACCTTTTTCCTTGTCTACAACAGGTATTTCAATCAACTTATTTGCATGATATAGTTTACCTGCTTTAGCAATATTCTTGAGCACCATTTTAGGTACAGAATGAGAATTACAAAAACTAGTCTGTTCTTTTCCACAAAGAATACATTTTTCTGGTTTTGTCTCTTCTTGGATTTTTCTCATAAAATCATTTATATCTTTTTTTATTTTTATTTCATCTATTTCTTCCGGTATATCAAACATAGGCATACTTTCTCTTGCTCGCATTACTCAAAATGTATAAAATTCATTGATATTTTCCACACACCTTCATTCTTAGCATTTCTTTCATAACTTCCTCTATCTGCTTTGCCTTATCAAGACATACAAAATAAAAATTATTAATTATTGAGAATAATATCTATTATATCTTTCTTTCCTTTAGTGTACAATCCCCTATTATCAGCATACTTACTTTCCAATTCTTCCTTCACCCTCTGATACCGCAAAGCCATATTCTCATTAGCATTTAGACAATCTCTAAAATGAATATAATTCCTCCACTCAATTCCATTCCACTTCACAACATGAATATGGTGTGTCCTGATATCCTTTTCCATATCACCCATTACATAAAGAATCTGATTTTCCACATCCGAACCACGATAAAAGATTCCTTCCTTCTGTAACTGCTCATTATATGACATTATTTTCTCAAAATCAGTTACCCCAACGGCAATATCAATAATCGGTTTTGCTTTAATTGCCGGTATTGCTGTACTTCCAATATGCTGTATATCAATAGCATCATCTCCTAATATAGATTTAAATATTTTGATTGTTTGAATGGCAGCCTCATCCCACTGTTTATCATGTGGTTCAAGCTGCACTATTCCCCTTTTTAATCCTAATGACATAGCAATCTCCTTAATATTACATCACAATTTCACTGTCGAAATATTGTTTCTGAAAATGAATCTGTCTCCTGATTTCTTCCTTTGAAAAAGTCATTCCGTCAGGCACAACTACCCACTTTTCTTCTATATCATCTTTTCTCCGAACAATGGCAATAATTTTACCTGTAAACTTCTTTACTGGGTCATTTACACCTAATATATAAGCGTCCTGCTCTTCTCCATCTAGTGCCATAACTCCTTCAATGTCACCATAATTTATTGGATAATACATATCCTTATATTCAGGATGATAACTTCCTAATGGTCTATAGACTGTGACAGTTACTGTTGCTCCAATTATAGAATTATTTTTTACCTGTAAATACTTCTCTATCAATTTCGGCTGTATCAACGGATATGTCCAGTTCTCAGGCAACTCATTCATAAGCACAACTTTCTCCATTTCGCTATGTAATTCTTTCGCAAATTCAGTTATCTCTGCAAAACAAAGCAGTCCAAACGTTTCTTCACCGGTATCATTTACTCTAGTTTTACCTGTCACCGAATATACGCATATTGGTTTTATCTCAAATTTGATAGCTCCAGTCTCTTCCTGCAACTCCCTTTTAGCTGTTTCAAAAATATCCTCCCCATCTTCTCTATGCCCTCCCGGCACTTCATATGTATCTCTTTCTTTATGCTTGCAAAATACCCACTTGCCGTTACTCTGTGAGATAATTACTGCAAATTTCAATAGTTCGTCATTAACTGTATCATAAAATCTTACTTCCACCATATTTCCTCTCCATGTACATATCTATAATATTTCATTCTCAATAAAATCCGCAATTCCCTCTTCGTCATTTGAACCAATTACAATATCCGCTCTCTCTTTTACCTCATCAATCGCATTCCCCATTGCAACACCTGTTCCACATAATTCAAGCATTCCGATATCTGCATAATCATCTCCAAATGCAATAATTGAATCTGTACTAAATCCACATACTTCCGTAATCTTCATAATTGCGTTTTCTTTCGTCACATTCTTTTTTGTAAACTTGTACCAAAATCCATCAGAGAAACGAATACAATCACAATCAGAGAGACTTCGAGCCAGCTTATCTGCCTTATCTTGATTAAATATCTCGACACACATTTTTAATGAACATTCGTTAAAATCTGAAAAATCTGTATAAATACTATCTCCCCAACTCTTATCTAACTTCTTAGGATCTATTTTATAATTCCAATAATGTGCATCTATTGTATCTATCGTAATTTCGCAATCATTTCCACAAATATTTCTTGCCATGTCAATCATCACATTCGTTTCTTCTTCGGAAAATTCTGCCCTATAAATATATTCTGTTTTGTATTTTACTAATGCCCCTCCACTCGATATTAAAATATCGGGCATCAATTCATTTAAAAATACCAAAGAGTTTTGCTCACTTCTGGAGGTGGAAACACCTATCAATATATCATTTTCCCTGCATTTTTTTAGAGCTGATAATGTTCTTGTTGATATTGTTTTTTCACTCTGTAATAAAGTTCCGTCTAAATCAAATAAAAGAAGTTTGCATTTCTTCATATCATTTTTTCCTTTTCATTCTTCTGAATAATTACATTTGCATCAATTACTCTCCCCACAAATAGAGCCAAACTAGAGCCATTTGATAAAACAAATGCCGAAAGCCTGCATATACAATGGGGTCCCTCCTCTGCTACGCAGCGGTCCTCCCCATTGTCATGAATACAAGCTTTCGGCATTTTAATTTGTTTATTCCAGTTCAATCGTCCCAGGCGGCTTACTCGTCAAATCGTAGAGTACGCGGTTGACGCCTTTCACCTCATTGATGACGCGGGTCATAACTTTGAACAGCACGTCAAACGGGATTTCTGCAGCTTCTGCGGTCATAAAATCAGATGTGATGACTGCGCGCAGCGCAACTGCATAATCGTAGGTTCTTTCATCGCCCATAACGCCAACAGAACGCATGTTGGTCAGCGCTGCAAAGAACTGTCCCAGTCCTTTGTCGCAGCCTGCTTTGGCAAGCTCTTCGCGGTAGATAGCGTCTGCATCCTGAACGATGCGAACTTTCTCCGGAGTCACCTCGCCTACAATACGAACACCCAGACCAGGACCGGGGAACGGCTGACGGTATACAAGGTATTCGGGAATGCCAAGTTCCAGACCGGCACGACGAACCTCATCTTTAAACAGAAGACGCAGCGGCTCGATGATTTCCTTGAAATCAACGCAGTCCGGAAGACCGCCTACGTTATGATGAGACTTGATCACAGCAGATTTACCGAGACCACTCTCGATTACGTCCGGATAAATCGTTCCCTGTACGAGGAAATCCACAGCACCGATTTTCTTTGCTTCTTCTTCGAATACTCGGATAAATTCTTCTCCAATAATCTTACGTTTTTTTTCAGGATCAGAAACACCCGCCAGTTTGGAATAGAAACGTTCCTGTGCGTTTACGCGGATAAAGTTTAAGTCGTACTGACCGTCCGGGCCGAATACAGCTTCTACTTCATCTCCTTCGTTTTTACGAAGCAGACCATGATCTACAAACACGCAGGTCAGCTGCTTGCCGACCGCCTTGGACAGCAGAACTGCTGCAACAGAAGAATCCACACCGCCGGAAAGTGCACACAGCACCTTGCCGTCTCCAACCTTTTCACGGATCTGGTGGATCGTTGTCTCCACGAAAGAATCCATCTTCCAGTCGCCTGTGCATCCACAGATATCATATACGAAATTGGAAAGCATCTTAGTGCCTTCCTGAGTATGCATAACCTCCGGATGGAACTGTACTGCATACAGCTTCTTCTCTGCATTTTCCATTCCTGCAACCGGACACACTGGTGTATGGGCTGTAATTTTGAATTTCTCCGGTGCTTTTTCAATATAATCGGTATGACTCATCCAACAGATCGTGCTGGGGGATACATTTTTAAATAATGCAGATTCTGTATCCACTGCAACCTCAGTTTTACCATATTCGCTGACAGGCGCAGTTTTTACGCTGCCGCCCAGCATATAGGACATAAGCTGTGATCCATAACAGATTCCCAGAATCGGAATACCCATTTCGAATATCTCTTTCGGGCATCTGGGGGAATCCTCTCCGTATACACTGTTGGGACCACCTGTAAAGATGATACCCTTAGGGTTCATTTCCCGGATCTTATCCAGACTGAGCGTATAAGGATGCACTTCACAATATACATTACATTCTCTGACTCTTCTGGCAATCAGCTGATTGTACTGTCCGCCAAAGTCAAGAACAATAACAAGTTCCCGATCCATTCGTCTCCTCCTCGAGTTAATTTTGAAACAACAGGGCCAACAGTCTGAAAAAGTGTACCCGCACTCCATGACCACTGACCTGATATCATCATAATGAACAATTATAGTTGGAATCCCCTGTTCTGTCAAAGGTTTTCCATGCCGTTTCCTTTTCTGATTTACGAAAAAGATCGACCATCGCACCGATTAATCATTCACCATCTAAGGTCAGTGCAATTCGGTAACCTTATTTCAACTTTTTTGCGCAAAATGCTCCCATTTATGTCCCTTATATCGGAGCACATAGAAGATTTCCCGCACAACCCAGTCGATAAACATCGCCATCCAAATGGAAACCAGGCCAAAGTGACAAACATAAGTGAATACGTAAGCAAGCACGACTCGAAATACCCACATGGAAAAAATAGCAACACTCATCGGCCAGACTACATCGCCTGCTGCCCTCAGTGTATTCGGAACGCCAAACGCCGGCATCCAAAGAAATGCACTTGCAACCGCATGGATCCGTACAATCTGAATCGTCAGCTGAGCTGCATCCGGTCCGAGATTGAAAAAGGTTACCAGTATCGGAGCTGACAGGTAAAGAATGATCGACAGACAGCCGATCCCGATCATCGCATCCCTGCAAAGACGTCTGGTATAATAACGCGCCTGGTCATATCTTCCTGCGCCAACGCATACGCTGACTACCGATACGATCGCAAGGTTGATGGCAAAGCCCGGCAGGTTATTCCAGTTCGCAATTGTGCCCGTAACCGCATTTGCAGCGATCGCAGAAGTCCCCATTGTTGCGACTGCACTCATAACGAGAATTTTACCCAGCTGGAACATGCTATTTTCCAGACCGTTTGGAATCGCGATATACAGGATCTTCTTAATCAGACTGCCATTAAACTTCCAGGTAATCTGCCCGCAGAGGTTGATTTCTTTTTTGGTTTGGAACATCAACAAAAAAATCACAACTGCCGCTACATATCTGGAAATGGTAGTCGGGATCGCAACGCCTGCTACGCCCATGTGCAAACCATAAATGCAGATCGCATTGCCGACCACATTGATTACATTCATCAGCAAGGATACCCACATCGTCACCTTTGATTCGTTCATCGCCCGAAACAACGCCGCACAGGAATTATATATAGCAAGTGCAACAAACGAATACGTCGTGATAATCAGATAGGTCTTGCTCGCCTTCATAACGTCATCCTCGATTTTACCGAACATCAGACGCAGCAGCGGATCATGTGCCGTTATAAAAATAACGGAAATAACGAACGCGAGCAGTGTGGCGAACAATAAGATCTGCCATGCCGACTTACATGCGTCCTCTCTTTTCTTTTTCCCAAGGAAATGTCCTGAAACGACTGCACCGCCGGTTGCCAGAGCAGAGAACACATTGATCAGCAAAATGTTGACCGTGTCTACCAGTGAAACGCCTGAAACCGCCGCTTCTCCCGCCGCAGAAACCATAATCGTATCCGCCATTCCAACAGCAATTGCAAGAATCTGTTCAATGATCAGCGGTATAATCAGCTTCCGCAGATCCTTCCCCGAATAAAGCATTTTCCCCTCCATCCCGCAAAATATGCGGTTTTTTATTTCTCATTTGTCTGGCTTTTTCCCTTACGCTGAGTATAGCATATTTTCCCTGTCCCCGTAATATCTTGTAAAAAATGTTCTTTAGGGGATTTTATGAAAGAATATATTGAAGAACGTGCCCTGGCAGTAGCCGGCTATATTATCGAATCCAACGCGACCGTCCGACAAGCTGCCCGTCAGTTTGGAATCAGCAAATCCACTGTACATAAAGATATCACGGAACGTCTGATGCAGGTCAATCCGGCTCTGGCAAAAGAAGCCCGAAAGGTACTCGATATCAACAAATCCGAGCGCCATATCCGCGGCGGTATGGCAACCAAGGAAAAATATGAGCACGAGCATCTGCTGCACGCCTGCCAGAGAGCCGTATCCTGAATTTGACAGCACTCACCGCAGCAGTTCCAACAGTTCCTCGCGGGTCAGACCCTGCGCCTGCAGGCTCTCCCCTCCGAGGATTCTGTCTGAAAGCTGCAGCTTGCGTTCCTGCAGCTCCACGATTTTCTCTTCAATCGTCCCTTTGGCAAGAATCCGGTAAACATTGACCACATTTTTCTGCCCGATCCGGTGTGCACGGTCCGTCGCCTGATTCTGTACTGCGCTGTTCCACCACGGATCGAAATGGATCACCACGTCTGCCGCCGTGAGATTCAACCCGGTTCCTCCCGCTTTCAGAGAAATACAGAATACCGGAACTTCATCGTGCGCAAACGACTCCACCATTTCGATTCTCTTTTCTTTCGGAGTCGCGCCGGTCAGCATGTGGCTTGCAATCTTTTCCTCCTCCAAAATCCGGTACAGGCGTTCCAGCATCGTTGTAAACTGAGAAAACAGGAGTACCTTGTGCCCGTTTTCCACTGCGTTTCGGATCAGCCCACGCACAAGCTCTGTCTTTGCAGATCCTCCTTTATAATTATCATACAAAAGCGCCGGATCGCAGCAAAGCTGTCTAAGGCGCGTCAGTTCCGCCAGAATTTCGATCTTATCCGTCCGGATTTCCTCGTCGGATTTTTCCTCCAGCATCAGCTTCATACGTCTGACATGGGCATCATACAGCTCCTGCTGCTCCCCATCCATATCGGCATACAGGTTTTCCTCCAGCTTGTCCGGCAAATCCTGCAGCACTTCTTTTTTCAGGCGCCGCAGGACGAATGGACGGATCAGCCGCTGCAGCCGCTTCGCAGCGTCTTCGTCCTTATGCTGGACAATCGGCTGTTCCAGCTCTGTCCGAAACCGCTGATAGCTGTACAAATACCCGGGCATGAGATAATCAAAAATGCTCCACAATTCACTCAGCCGGTTCTCTATCGGTGTACCCGTCAGCGCAAGCCGGAATCCGGTCTGAACCTGCTTGACTGCCCTCGCCGCCTGCGTTCCGTGATTTTTGATATACTGCGCTTCATCGATCACCTCGCAGAAAAAATGAAGCTCCTGATAGTCTGTGATATCCCGACGGAGCAGATCATAGGACGTAATCAATACATCCACTTCTTTCCAGCGATCCAGAACTTCCTTGCGCTGCTGAACATTTCCCGTTACCATATCCGCTTTCAGCGAAGGCGCAAACCGTTCCAGCTCATGCTTCCAGTTATAAACAAGTGACGCCGGACAGACGATCAGGCTGCATCCGGTGTGCTCTACTAATAGGAAGCTGATGACCTGCAGCGTTTTTCCAAGCCCCATATCGTCCGCCAGAATTCCGCCGAACTGGTTACTGTAAAGCATTCCAATCCACGCGGCACCGGCTTTCTGATATTCCCGTAAAATTCCTTTTAAAGAGTCCGGCACATATTCCTTTTCGAAATCCGGATTCTGCAGCTTCTCGATCCGACTCGCGAAAGATACATCCCGAATCACCTCCATCATGGCGTTTTCCTGCAGCGTCTCATCCAGATACAGCATCCGGTACGCCGGAACCTCGATTTTGTCCTGCATCAGCTGCTTATCTGTCAGCTGCAGCGCCTGGCGCACCTCCTGCAGGGATTCCAGACCATTTTCTTCCATATTTACAAAGTCGCCGTTCTTGAGCCGGTAGAATTTTCGTTTCCGATCATAACGGGACAAAATTTCCATCAGCTCTTCCCTCGGCATATCCTGAGAAGACACTGTCAGCTCCAACAAGTCGCCGCCCATGGAAATTCCAACGGATACGCCGTGCGACGGCAGAACCCGCACTTTTTTCAGTGCGTCGGAAACATACACCTCACCGATTGCAGAAAGCTGCACGATTCCTTCTGTCAGGAGACGGTAAAACAATTCATCGTCCTGATAAATAATCATTTCTTTTTTCAGATCATCATAAGTGTTGCAATAGGAGCTTAAAATCCGCGCTGCTTCCGACTCGCTGACAAGATCCCGCCTGTCGATATCCTCTATCAAATCGTATACACTATACTCCCGTTCTCCATAGCAGGCGATTGCACGACAGCTGACCATTTCCTCCTGCGGCATATCCAGATAAAACCGGAATTTTACTGCCGCCAATTCCGTTTGCTTTTCCCCGACTCCTTTGATCTCGCATTGAAAATGTTCTTTTAATACCGGCATCAACTGTCTGAAAAATGCCGGCAAATCCTCTTCCTGCAAAAAAGCCGTCCGGTTCGGGAGCTTTTTCATACAGTCCAAAAATTCGGTCACTTCTCCCAGCCCTTCATTGGAAACCCGATAAATCAGTCCGTCCTTAAAATACACCTGATCCCGTTCACAGGCATATCCGAACACATTTTCCAGGGAAAGCTCTGCACCGCCTTCCGTTCCCGTCAGCTGCAGTCTGCGTTCCAGCGCTGCGTCCGTGACATGCCAACTGCTCTCCGTTCCATCCAGCTGTACGGAAAATACCCGGTTTCCCATCGCGTCCAGAAATCCATCCAGTCCCCAGCCATCCAGCACGATCGTCCGAGCTTTCGGAAGCGCCGCCCGATACAGATAGGAATAACCGCTCGTCTGCAGATATGCCTTTTCATAACGGCCAACCCACTGCTCCAGAAATTCCACAAGCGGCCGCGATTCTTCGGTAAAGCTTCCTTTTATATGAACAAATTCCAGACTTTTTCCATAGGAATAGCTGCTTTGCTCCCGAAGCGCACGGATCATGGAAAAAATATCCTTTACAATATACATCCTGCCGATCCCGATCCGAAATTCCGCCCGGCATTCACGCGTATCACAAATAAGAAGCGGCTCCAGCCGCACCTTCCCGAAGCTTTCTTCCTGCAGAACCGGAAGCATATGCCGGGCAGTCTGTTTCTGCAGAAGCTCTTTTAACTGTCTGGTCGTCTTCCGCTTCGGAACACCGGCAAGAAGCATGCTATCGCTTCTGGAGGCTGTAGTATTTCCCGGGGATCTGCGATTTTCCTGAATCTTTATCCCGTCCGCAGCTTCACCGATTTCTTTCTGGAAGCCTTCCAGCCCACGCTGTTTCAAGAACTCCGGCAGGCTCATATGCTCTTCTTCCACCCGGTCCGGATTTTCCAGATAATACAAAAGCACCGCCGTACAATGCTTGCACAGACCCTCATAGGAATAAAATGCAGGGCAATCGCACCATGCCTCCTGCACGCTGTCTTCTTCCTCATCCAGCAGGATCCTCACGTTATAAAGATTTCTCCCGCTCCCTTTGACGTCCGCCTGAATCTGCCTGCCTTTTTTCGTAGTTTTTATCTGAAACCGCCTGATCTTGCCCTGCCGCCAGATATCTACCCCTCTGGAATAAGAATACCCTGCCAGCTTTCGAATCTGTTCCCGTGTGATCATGCTGTAAGCCTCCGCTCCCGCTGTCTGCGGTTCGTTCCTGCTGCCCCTGCCGATGGCTGCGATGCAGCTTGACTGCGATGCAGCTCGACTGCATTGTGCTCTCGCCAACCTCATCCTTTTATTATAGCAAGGAACTTTCTCTCCTACAACATACGCCGCGGGATTTCCGGAAAATTTGGTATTACAGTTCACTCGTCCCTTACGATTTTATGAACTGCTCTGCGCTTCTGCTTCCAGCAAAAGCCCAAAATAAACTGCCTGCCGTCTGAAAAAGGAGGTATCTTCCAATATTTCATGCTCCTGATGGTACCCCTGCGGCACGATCAGGGAATCCAATTCTGTTCCGAGATAACTGCTCAGCGCATAAAAATTGTCCAGTGATGGCAATGCTTTGCCCTGAAACCAGTTATAGATAGACTGCATCGCCGCCAGCCCCAAAAATTGTTTGATTTCTTTTGCCTCGATATTTTTCTTAATACAGGCTTCTTTTAACCTCTGTCCTGTCCGTAACACATCGATAAGCGGATATCCTGTCATTTCTGTCCCTCCTTGCTGTCTCTCCATCTTCTCTGTTTTGCCCTTCTCCCGTTTGTTTCCTTTCTGTCTGCTTTTGTTATTGTAACTGTTCCGTACCCTCACAGTTACGCGCAAAAATCCATTTCAAATCGGCTGCGCCGATAGGATTTTTGCCTTCTCGTCTAAGTTCTCTTACGGTCAGCGCAGTAAATGCGCAGACCTGCGGAACAATTACTTGTTATTTTCTATTTATTCTGCCGCATTGCATGTCCCATTGTACGGACTCGCACCAAAAGATTCGTTACAGCTTACTGGAAAAGACCCGCCGCACAGCCATGCGGAATTCCCGCGCCCGGACAGCGCTGACCGTTCTCATGGATTTCAACCCGTCCGGCAACTCCGGCAGGTCTGTATCATCAATCAAAATTTAAACTATCTTTCTATCTTTTCTACCAGACTAAATTCTGTTTGCTTGGGGCACAACTACCGGGGAGGGTAGTGTGTCTGGGGTCCGTTTTGGGAATTTCGTGCGGAGGGTCTGAGCAATCCGTTTTGTTATACGTATCATTCTGTCCTATTGAGGAGGATGTGCACTACACATTGTCTAAAGCCAATGGGCTTCCTGCTTCGCAGACCTCTTCAAAGTTTTGCATCCACCTCCAAACAGGCGCGGCGGATTCAGGTCTCCTGCTGCTACACTTCAATCCAGGTCGCAGCATTTGACAGCGCAAGCTTCGTGTCCAGCTCCAGAAGTAATTCTTCCCTGCTCTCCTGAATCCTTTCTGTCAGACTGCGGAGCTTCGACAGCTCCTGTGCAGAAAGGATAGGCTGCGGCGGCTTGAGCTGTCCAGCGTTGGCACGGCTGCCTTTCTCCTGCCCGGCGCTGCCTCTTCCTGCAGACGGATTCTGCAAAATCACTACATTTCCTTTCAGTGCCGGGCGGCGTCCAGACGGATTCTGACCGTGCTTGGAAAACGTCTTCTGTTTTTTCAAAATGCTTTCCAAGCGATTCGTCAACAGCTGTTCAAATGCAGTGTCTGCTGTCTCTTTATCGTTCAGGCGGCTGCGCAGGGCGACTGCCTCCGAGACGGTCATATAGCCGCGCGAGGTATCCAGCCATGTCTCTCCGTTCGATATGGCGACCGCGCTGCAGATCGAATCATACCGGAGGATCAGGGCCTGGATCTGCTGCAGGGCAGCATCGAGGTGCGCACCGCAATGCGCACTTGTCCCGTCAGATACCGCACCATGCCCTATGTTGCCAGACACAGCTGACTGTGCCTGCTTTCTGCCTGTCTTGGACGCGTCGAACCGCGCGCTTCTCCGTTCTGCAAAAGCGCCGTCCGTGCCTGCCTCCCTTCCCAGCCGTCCGATCTTCTTCGTGATCCGCTTCTTTAAAAGTTCGCGCTCCTTCAGCGCCTCTGTCACCGTCATCCTGCTCTTCATCGTCATCGCCCCTGTCTGCATTGTGAACTCCCCATCGCCTTATGCCAGTGGGATTGCGGCAGCCTGTTTTTTACTCTGTTATCATTTTATTCCAGATTTTTACGTCTGTCATCCAGTTACAAACTGATTGACAAACTGATGTTCTGTACGTTAAAATATTTTTTTACGATACCTTCCGCTGATTCGCAGCTCAGCTTTCCTGCGAAAAGAGACACGCGAACTGCGGCACATTTTCCGGGTCGATTCTTGTCAAAAATTTCGCATTCCTATATACTGATATAGGATGATGCAGGATTGTGAGAATGCGCAGCACAGAACACTCTACAGACCTCAAGGTCGGGGCTTTTGCCATGTTGCCCACGGACCCATCCGGCATCATAGATATAAAAAACCACTCCGCAAGGATTGCCCTGCATGGGATTGTCACTGCTGCAGGACAGAATGAGAGGTTATATGATACAGCTTCAGACAAAATTCAGTCGGCAGGTCGATGAACATAACGTTCTCCCGGAATATCCGCGGCCGTCGCTGGTTCGTACTTCTTATTTGAATTTAAACGGGCGCTGGGAATGCGCCTTTTCCAAAACACCGGAAATCCCGCTTTCCTTCGATTTGAGCATTCTGGTCCCCTTTTCCCCGGAATGTCAGCTTTCAGGCGTTTCCAGACAGCTAAAGCCCGGCGAATATCTCTGGTACCGCCGCACCATCACCCTCGCAAAGCCACAGCAGGATAAGCGCATCCTGCTCCATTTCGGCGCTGCAGACCAGACGGCGGAGGTCTTTGTCAATCGGATTTCTGCAGTGCGTCACTGCGGCGGCTATCTGCCTTTTTCTGCAGATATCACGGATTATCTCCAAGAGGGCGACAACGAACTGATCGTCCGGATTCAGGATGAAAGCAACACGTCCTGGCATGCGCGCGGCAAGCAGTCCTTAAAGCCCGGCGGCATGTTTTATACGGCGCAGAGCGGCCTGTGGCAGACGGTCTGGATGGAAATTGTTCCAGTCAATTATATAGAACAGATTTTTTATCACACCGACTATGATCAGGGACTCGTCCACTTAAAAGTGCTGACACAGCATTCCGCCCCGGTCGAATGCGTGATCTCCGGCAAAGACATGGAGCCGGTCTGCATAAACGGTATGACCAACTCCGAGCTGATCGTTTCCCTGCCCGATTTCCATCCCTGGACACCGGAAGACCCGTTTTTATATCTCGTCAGCCTGAAAAGCAGCGCCGACCGCGTATCCAGCTATTTTGCGATGCGAAAATGCGATATCCAGACTGCGCCGGACGGCACACAGCGCTTTTTCTTAAACAATAAACCGTATTTTCAGGCGGGTGTGCTGGATCAGGGCTACTGGCCGGAAAGCCTCTACACCGCACCGACGGATGAAGCGCTGATCGCCGATATTTCGCGGATGAAGGAGCTCGGCTTCAACATGCTGCGCAAACACGCCAAAATCGAGCCCGAGCGTTTTTACTACCACTGCGACCAGCTGGGCATGCTCGTCTGGCAGGATATGGTAAACGGCGGTTCCGCCTATAAACACTGGTTCGTCACCTATCTGGCGACTTTGATGAACTGGAACCATATTTCTTTTTCCGACGATGAAAAGCACGCCGGTCTGCTCTCCCGGCTCCATCCCGAGGGAAAAGACGAATTCCGGCGCGAAATCACAGAAACCATCGCCTTTTTGTACAACCATCCCAGTATCGTCGTCTGGGTTCCATTTAATGAAGGCTGGGGGCAGTTCGACGCGCTCGCGGCCTGCGAACAAATCCGCACCCTCGATTCCTCCCGGTTGGTCGATCACGCAAGCGGCTGGTTTGACCAGAAGGGCGGCGATATTTTGAGCCTGCATTATTATTTTCTGAAATTAAAATTCAAACCGGAAAGCAAACGCGCGGCGGCGCTGACCGAATTCGGGGGATATTCCCTTTCGATCCCCGGACACAGCTGCTGTAAAAAAGTATACGGCTACAAAAAATTCAACTCCACCGGTACGCTGACCTACGGCTATATCGACCTGATCCGACAGACGATTCTGCCCGCTGTCAAGAAAGGCATCGGCGCGACCGTGTATACACAGCTTTCCGACATTGAAGAGGAAACAAACGGAATTTATACTTACGACAGAGAAATCTGTAAAATTGACCCCGACACGCTCCGCAAATGGAACCGGGCGCTCAAAGAAGCTGGAGAATGTAAAACATATGCCGACCATACTACCGATCACTGATTTTCTTGACCCGCAGCTGGACATCTATGCCCGTCTTTCCGAAAATCAGCTGTTAAACCGCTGCGACCCGCAGAATGGAATTTTTATTGCTGAAAGCCCAAAGGTCATCGAACGCGCGCTGGACGCCGGCTGCATCCCGATCTCTTTTCTGACGGAGGACAGACATCTGGAAAATCAGGCGCTTCCGTTTCTGGAACGCTGCCCGGATATCCCGTTTTTTTCCGCCCCATTTGAGGTGCTCACACAGCTGACAGGCTTTGCCCTGACCCGCGGTATGCTCTGCGCTATGAAACGTCCGAAGCTTCCCTCTGTGGAAGAGCTTTGTCAGGCTTCCAGCCGTCTTGTTATTCTGGAAAATATTATGAACCCTACCAACATCGGCGCAATTTTCCGCTCCGCTGCCGCTCTCGGCATGGACGGCGTACTGCTGACCTCTGACTGCTCCAACCCGCTTTACCGGCGCGCGATCCGTGTCAGCATGGGAACCGTTTTCCAGATTCCCTGGACCTTCCTGGACAGCAGCTGGCCGCTTCCGGGGATTTCCGAATTAAAAAATCACGGCTTCCACACCGTTTCAATGGCGCTTCGCTGTGATTCTGTTTCGATTGATGATCCAAAACTTTCTTCCAAACAAAAGCTCGCTGTCATCCTCGGCTCCGAGGGGGAAGGACTGTTGGATGAAACCATCGACAACTGCGACGACACCGTCTGTATCCCGATGTTCCACGGAGTGGATTCCTTAAATGTTGCCGCTGCAAGCGCAGTCGCATTCTGGGAGCTGGGGAAAAAATAAACCAGGTCTCAAGGCAGCCCGTCGCGCGCCTCAGTTCAGCAAGAGATAATCTGCTGTTCAAACCGTATCAAAATGGTTCAAAAACCCCGGAAAATCAAGGTTTTCCGGAGTTTTACTGTATCTAAACTCAGCTGTATGGTTTGACCAAATTTGAATAATTGAATATAAATTTGATGCAGCACTCAGTATAAAATGACTAGGTGCTTTTTGTCCATACAGAATTGGATATGTACTAGGAATTTGACTGAAGAAAATGTTTTGCCCGTGAATGTGAAGCCAACATAACAAAATAAAAACAGATGAGAAAGAGTGGCAGTAACCATACCCCAATCCATTGTCCGAGAATACCGAACACGGCTGGTGCCAACATAATCCCCAGATACGAAGCTGCCATCTGTATTCCCATAATGTTTTGAGAAATATTTTCTCCAAAATTCTCAGGGGTTAAATAGTTTAAGTTTGGAAATAACGGCCCGTTACCAAAGCCGATCAAGAAAAAGCCTATAACGGATGTTGTCAGGAAAGGCATAAAGAGCAAGAGAATTCCTGCACCAAGAACAATTTGCCCCAATCGAATGATTTTCCAGCTATGTAGCCGCACAGCTAATAAACCGGAACAAAATCGTCCAAGCGTAAGGCCAATATAATATAACATAACTACTTGAGCCGCGTTGGCAATCGGCATATTTTTATTTTCAACGAGAAATGTACTGCACCAATTACCACAGGTATATTCTATTCCGCAAGATGTTATAAACATACAGCAGATTTCTTTGACTCCTGGCATCCGGACCATTGTACGAAAAGAAAGACCGGATGCATGGCGTACAGAAGCAGAAGATACCGAAATCTTAGTTTTGCCCCAAAGGGTTATTGTGGCTATCAATAATAATAGAATTGCAAATTGAATACTGGCGGCAGTTTGGTACCCGGTGCGCCAGTTTCCTTGTGATCCAATAATTTTTGATAAGATATATGGGCTGGCCGATACACCTACACCGTAGAAACAGTGTAAAAAGCTCATGTGTATTGCGGAATAATGGAGGGCAACGTAATTGTTAAGTGCAATATCGATTGCTCCTGCGCCTAATCCAAGAGGTAAGGCGCAGACGCATAACAAGTAAAAGTTATTAGAAAAGGAAAATAGCAACAACGCAATTGCCGTTAATGCCGTGCTGAATATACAAATAAATCCAGTTCCAAATCGAGCAAGCAACCGTGAACTTAAAAGACTGGAAATAATAGTTCCGCAGGATATTATGATTGTTACAAAACTTCCATAGGAAATGGGCAAAGTTAGTTCAGAGTAAATAGCTGGCCAAGCTGTCCCAAATAGTGAATCAGGAATTCCTAAACTAATAAACGCAATGTAAATAACAAGTAATAAGAGCGTCGTCATTTCATATCTCCTTGTTGTTCAGAGTGATTTATACATTTTGTCTTTTTGTACGACTTTTAGCATCGCCGATTTTAAGAATAAATCCTACTGGACAATCAGATTATGGAATAATTTTTCTATTTATCGGCGGCAAGCCTGCAAAAGCACCTTACCACACCAAAACCTCACAGCCATCCTCTGTTACCGCAACGGTAACCTCCCACTGTGCGGACGGCTTGCCGTCATCTGTATAAATCGTCCAGCCATTATCGGCGTCCTGATAAATTTCAGCTGTTCCAGCATTTACCATCGGCTCAATCGTAAATACCATTCCGGGTACCATCAGCATTTCTGTCCCCTTTGGCGTTACATAGCTGACAAAGGGATCTTCATGAAATTCCAGTCCAACGCCATGTCCGCCGATATCCACAACGATACTATAGCCGTTTTCCTTTGCATGACGGTTGACCGCATCCGCCATATCCCCCAGAAATGTCCACGGTTTTACCGCCTTGATGCCCTCTTCCACGCACTCCTTTGCAACCCGCACGAGCTTTTCCTTATCCGGCGTCGTCTTTCCGATGATAAACATTCTCGAAGAATCGGAGAAATATCCTTTGTAAATCGTAGAAACATCGACGTTAATGATATCGCCCTCTTTTAAGATCACGTCCTCACTTGGAATACCGTGGCATACCTCGTCGTTGATGGAAGTGCAAACGCTCTTCGGGAATCCCTCGTAGCCGAGCGGAGCCGGGATGCCGCCCAGTTCGCGGGTCTTGTCGTCAACCCATTTGTTGATCTGCTCTGTGCTGATTCCGGCACAGATATTCTCTGCCACATAATCCAGAACGGCGATATTCACTTTACCGCTCTCCCGGATGCCCTCGATCTGCTCCGGCGTCTTGATTATATCATGTCCGGGCACGATATGTCCTTCCAGCTCAAAGCCATGAATCTTTTCATCAAACCGCATGTGGCAATTCTTGTACTTTTTGCCGCTGCCGCACCAGCACGGGTCGTTACGTTCCAGTTTCTTACTCATTTTCTGTGTTTTCCTCCAGTTCTCCGGCTTCAATTCTGGCAGCTTTTTCTTCCAGATACATCCACCGCTCCATTTTTTCTTCGAGCTTTGCAGAAGCCTCTTCCTTTTGCTTCGACAACTCGTTTAAACGGACAAAGTCCGTCGCCGCCTTCAGAATATCCTCGTCCAGTCGACAGACCAAATCTTCCAGATCCGCCATCTCCTGTTCAATCGTATCATAATCCTTCTGTTCCTGATAGGTAAATTTCAGCTTCCGCGCAGGCTTTTTCCAGGTTGCCCTTGCAGACTCGCCCCTTTCCCCTGAGGTTTCTTTTCTGCCGCCGTTTCCGGCTTCTGTTATACTGTCAAATTCCTGCGTCTCCATACTTTTACGCAGCGCATAATCGCTGTAATTGCCTTCGTACTGCTGCAGATGTCCGCCCTCTTCGAAGGCGAAAATCCGGCTCACCGTCCGGTCGAGAAAATACCGGTCATGGGAAACGATGATGACGATCCCCTCAAAATGATCCAGATAATCCTCAAGCACTGTCAGTGTTGTGATGTCGAGGTCGTTGGTCGGCTCATCCAAAATGAGAACATTGGGCGCGCCCATCAGCACCCGCAGCAGATTCAGCCGCCGTTTTTCCCCACCGGAAAGGCGCCCGATCTCCGTATACTGCTCGCTTCCTTCAAACAAAAAGCGCTCCAGCATCTTCGCCGCAGACACGCTTCCCTCCGTCGTCGGCACAAATTCCGCAACCTCACGGACATAGTCAATCACGCGCATATTCGGATCCATATGCGTCACTTCCTGCGCATAATAGCCGATTTTCACAGTCTGTCCGACGATAATTTCACCACTGTCGGGCTGTTCCTTTCCGGTCAAAAGCTTCATCAGCGTCGTCTTTCCGCATCCGTTTGCGCCGATAAACGCGACACGGTCATTTTTCAGAAAAATATACGAAAAGTCGTGAATCAGAATTCTGTCCCCGTATCCCTTTTCCACATGACGGGCTTCCAGGGTCGTCCTGCCAAGGCGCGTGGAAATGCTGCCGAGCTCCACCTGTCCGTCCGTCTCCGGCGCCTTGCGATTTTTCAGCTCTTCATAGCGTTCCAGACGCGCTTTCTGCTTTGTCGAACGCGCCCGCGCACCGCGCTGTACCCATGCAAGCTCTGTCCGAAGGGTATTCTGGCGCTTTAGCTCCGTTGCCTGTGCCATTTCTTCCCGCTGCGCCTTTAATTCCAGATAACCGGCATAGTTCGTGTCGTAAGAATAAAGCTTTCCCTTGTCGACCTCTGCGATCCGATTGCACACACTGTCTAAGAAATACCGGTCATGAGTAATCATCACCAATGCCTCTTTGCGCTGTTTTAGCTGCTCCTCCAGCCAGTCCGCCATTTCATGGTCCAGATGGTTCGTCGGCTCGTCCAGAAGCAAAATATCCGCTTCCTTTAATAAAACGCTCACCAGCGCAAGGCGTTTTCTCTGTCCACCGGATAGCTCGCCCGATTTCTGGTCAAAATTCGAAACGCCCAGCTTCGTCAGCATCGTTTTCGCCTTTGTCACAAGCGCCGCCGCATCCTGATGATCCCGCTTCTCTGCCTGTCCGGATTCCGGTCCGGACAACTCCCTGTGTCCTGCCAGCACACAGTCAAGGGCCGTCATTTCCGGATCAAAGACCGGATGCTGGGGCAGATAGGCGATCACCGCATGGTTCGCTTTCGTCACTGTACCCTCGTCCGTCTCTTCCAGCCCCGCCATGATTTTTAACAGCGTGGACTTGCCGGTTCCGTTGATGCCGATGATCCCGACCTTTTCGCCCTCCTGTAGAAAAAACGACGTATCGTCAAACAGCTGCCGTCGGCTGTATGATTTTGATAAATGTTCTATGGAAAGTAAATTCATTGCAATCCTCATTTCTGCTGCGGTCATTTTGGTCAGTTTTCTCTAACTTCTGTTCACGAACTGCCAGAACGCCATTTCTATTATAATTCTCCCCCTGCATTCGTGCAAGAAGTTGTTTTTTTCCATTGTTTTTCCATGGCAAAACGTGGTACAGTGCACTCGTAGCTTACTCATAGCTTTCTATGGATAGATTTTCTGCTCGCAGAAAAATCTATCTGCAGGAAGCTGCGAATGGCGCGACTGTGTAGGCAGATTTCCCGCCCGCAAAAAATGTATTTACGAAAGAGGTCACTCCCATGCAACAGGAACAATCCATTTCCAGTCAAAATTTGTCCGATTCCCGGCTCAGCCGCTTCGGATTCCATTCTAAAAAGCCGTCCGATTCCGCTTTTTATAAGGCATTTTTTTCCATGTATCCGCTGCTCGTCCTGCAGAATGTCGTGACGCTTTCCGTCAATCTCGCCGACAACATGATGCTCGGAGCTTACGGTGAATCCGCACTGTCCGGTGCTGCAGCCGTCAATCAAATTCAGTTCGTCTATCAGTGCCTGCTTACTGCCCTGGGCGATGGACTCGTCATGTTCGGCAGCCAGTATTGGGGCAAAAAGCAGCTTTCCCCGCTGCGCAAAATCGCCGCATCCGCCATGCACTTCGGGCTTTTGCTTTCTGCAGTTTTATTCCTGCTGGTCAGCATTTTCCCGATACAGGCGCTTCGGATTTTCACGACGGATTCCGCCATCCTCGAACAGGGCGCACAGTATCTGAGTATTATCCGTTTTACTTACCTGTTCTTTGCAATCACACAGATTCTGCTCGCAACCCTTCGAAGCGTGGAAATCGTCGGCATTGCGTTCCGGCTTTCCTGCATGGCGCTTCTTGTCAATTGTTCGATTAACTATCTTCTGATTTTCGGTCATTTCGGATTCCCGCAGCTGGGCATCCGCGGTGCGGCGATCGGCACGCTGACCGCCCGCATATTGGAGGTTATCGTTCTGCTTGTTTACCTTTTCCGCAGCGCAGGCAAAAAGCTCGGGCTGCATTTTTCCAATTACTTCCATGTCGATCCGGTTCTGACGAAGGATTACCTCAAAACAACAGCCCCTATGCTCGTCACGAATGGACTCTGGGGCGTCAATACCGCCCTGCAGACCGTTATTTTAGGGCATATGACAGCTGCTGCCATCGCGGCAAACAGCGTTGCCTCGACCCTTTACATGCTCATCAAATCCACCGCCGTCGGTGCTTCCTCCACAGCCTCCGTCATGATCGGAAAAGCAGTCGGCTCCGGTGACATCCCGCTGACAAAACACTATTCCAAACTGCTGCAGCGTCTGTTTTTATGCATTGGTGTACTGTCCGGCATTACACTGTTTTTCATCCGTATCCCGATCCTCTCGATCTACGATCTGCAGCCTGCCACAAAGGAAATGGCAAATACTTTTCTCATCATCCTGAGTGTCATCTGCGTCGGCATGACTTATCAGATGCCCACCAATAACGGCATCATCCGCGGCGGCGGGAACGCACTTTTCGTCGTCAAAATGGACCTGATCAGCATCTGGTGCATCGTCCTGCCGCTGTCGTTTTTCATGGCGTTTGTGATGCATGCATCCCCGACCGTCGTGGTCTGGTGCCTGAACGCAGATCAGATTTTTAAATGCGTGCCCGCCTTTCTGGAATCCAACTACGGCAACTGGATTCGGAAGCTGACGCGGGACGAGTGAGGGCGCAGGCTTGGTGCAACGCCCCACGCCATCCGGCAAAGACACAAAAAACCCGGAGCAGAATGTCTTCTCAGCAAATATTTGCCAGACAGCATCCTGCTCCGGGATTTTTTATTCGCATATTGGCATCGGACAGCCGCACTTCTTTCAGCCGCCCGATGCTACGCATGACACGCGCAGAGCCATTTGACGGCAAGCTGCCGCTTCAACCGCCCTGCCTGCGCCGCCCGCTTGCGCTGTTTACGCGTTTACTTTTTCTACACCGATGGTAACGGTTTCTCCGTTGACGTTCCACTCCTTGCTGACTGCAAGTGCTTCTTCGCCAACAAACGCATCTGCCAGAACCTTGCCGGCGATCATTGCTTCATTCCGCGCAACAATGCCTTCTACCTTCTCATTGCCGCAGACAGAAACCTTAATGTGATCCATCACTTCAAAGCCTGCATCCTTACGCATAGTCTGGATCTTGCTGATGACTTCGTATACAAAGCCCTCTTCCAGCAGTTCCTCAGACAGGTTGGTGTCCAGAACGACTGTCATGTAGTTATCTGCCTCAGATACATAACCGGGCTTCTGAGCCATATCGATCAGCA
Organism: Gallintestinimicrobium propionicum; assembly: GCF_025567525.1. Taxonomy (NCBI): domain Bacteria; kingdom Bacillati; phylum Bacillota; class Clostridia; order Lachnospirales; family Lachnospiraceae; genus Gallintestinimicrobium; species Gallintestinimicrobium propionicum. The sequence continues at coordinate 38,742 of NZ_JAOQJY010000016.1, forward strand.
GGTCTTCTTTGGTCAGCTCCACTTCTGTGCCGTTCACGTCGAATTTCAGTGCTCCAACGCTTTCCAGCTCATCCATTGCAGCATTTCCATCCAGCCCATCCAGATGCTGTTTGATACCGCCAAGCTGTTTGCCGTATTTGGGTCCCACGGTGCGCAGCTGAGGCTTGAAGGTGTATGCCGTAAAGTCACGCACGTCATCTGTGAATACTACCTTCTTGACATTTAATTCGTCTTCAATGATTTCCTGATAGAAATCAGACAGCTGCTTGTCGGCTTTGACAAACATCGTGCCGATAGGCTGACGGTTCTTGATGTTTGCCGTGTTGCGGCACGCACGTCCCATAACGACGATTTCCAGAACCTCTTTCATATCCTCTTCCAGCTTCTCATCGATCATAGCGGTATCCACGGTCGGGAAGTCGCACAGATGAACGCTTTCCGGAGCGCTTGCATCTACGCTGCAGACGAGGTTTCTGTAAATATCCTCTGTCATAAACGGGATCATCGGGGCTGCAGCCTTGGCAGTTGTCACAAGCGCTGTATACAGTGTCATGTAAGCGTTGATCTTATCCTGCTCCATGCCCTTTGCCCAGAAACGTTCCCGGCTTCTTCTTACATACCAGTTACTTAAATCATCCACAAAATCCTGCAGTGCTCTTGCAGCTTCCGGGATACGGTACTGATCCAGGTTTTCATCCACAGCCTTTACCATAGTATTGAGTCTGGACAGAATCCATTTATCCATAACGGAAAGCTTATCATATTCCAGAGTGTGCTCTGCCGCATTGAAATTATCGATATTTGCATACAGTACAAAGAACGCATAGGAGTTCCACAGCGTGCTCATAAACTTACGCTGACCTTCCATAACCGCCTTGCCGCTGTAGCGCTTCGGAATCCAGGGAGCGGATACCGTATAGAAATACCAGCGGTTTGCATCTGCGCCGTATTTTTCCAGAGCTTCGAAAGGATCTACCGCATTGCCCTTGGACTTACTCATCTTCTGACCATTTTCATCGAGAACGTGACCCATAACGATAACGTTTTCAAAAGGAGAGCGGTTAAACAGCAGCGTAGATTCCGCCATCAGAGAGTAAAACCAGCCTCTTGTCTGGTCAACAGCCTCGGAAATGAACTGTGCCGGAAACTGTCTCTTAAATACATCCTGATTTTCAAAGGGATAATGATGCTGTGCAAAGGGCATTGCGCCGGAGTCAAACCAGCAGTCGATTACTTCGGGAACACGGTGCATGGTACCGCCGCACTCCGGGCACTTCATTGTGATCTCGTCGATATAAGGACGATGCAGCTCTACAGTCAGCGCCTTTTCGTTGCCGGATTTTTCAAACAGCTCCTGACGGCTGCCGATGGATTCCATATGTCCGCAGGAGCACTCCCATACGTTCAGAGGAGTTCCCCAGTAACGGTTTCTGGAAATACCCCAGTCCTGTACGTTTTCCAGCCAGTCGCCGAAACGTCCTTTACCGATAGATTCCGGAATCCAGTTTACAGTATTGTTATTTGCAATCAGTTCATCGCGGACTGCCGTCATGCGGATGAACCAGGATTCTCTTGCGTAGTAGATCAGGGGCGTATCGCATCTCCAGCAGTGAGGATAGCTGTGCTCAAACTTCGGAGCCGCAAACAGCAGGTGCGCATCCTCCAGAGCCTGCAGGACAAGGGGATCTGCTTTCTTTACAAATACACCCGGCCAGGGAGTTTCTTTGGTCATATCGCCTTTACCGTCTACCAGCTGTACGAACGGAAGATCATATTTTCTGCCTACGTTTGCATCGTCTTCACCGAATGCAGGTGCGATATGAACCACGCCGGTACCATCTGTCAGGGTAACGTACGTATCGCAGGTTACATAGTAGGCTTTCTTATTCTGTTTTTTACAGATATCCACTGCACAATCAAACAGCGGCTCATACGCCTTGTATTCCAGATCTTTACCGGTGTAGGTTTCCAGCACTTCATAGGCGGGAGCTTCCGGATTTTCCGCATTCAGCTTGCCAAGAACAGTATCCAGCAGAGCTTCTGCCATATAATAGGTATAGCCGTCAGCAGCTTTTACCTTGCAGTATGCTTCGTTCGGATTTACGCAGAGTGCAACGTTGGAGGGCAGGGTCCACGGCGTGGTTGTCCATGCCAGGAAATAAGCATCTTCGCCGACTACCTTGAAGCGAACGACTGCAGAACGTTCCTTGACATCCTTATAGCCCTGCGCAACCTCCTGTGCAGACAGCGGTGTTCCGCAGCGAGGACAGTAGGGAACGATCTTAAAGCCTTTGTATAACAGGTTTTTGTCCCAGATCTGCTTTAATGCCCACCACTCGGATTCGATATAGTTATCATCATAGGTGATGTAGGGATTGTCCATATCTGCCCAGAAACCAACGGTATCGGAAAATTTTTCCCACATACCCTTGTACTTCCAGACGCTTTCCTTACATTTATCAATAAAAGGAACCAGTCCGTACTGTTCGATCTGATCCTTGCCGTCCAGACCCAGCAGCTTTTCCACTTCCAGCTCAACCGGAAGTCCGTGGGTATCCCAGCCTGCCTTACGGGGTACATAATAGCCCTTCATGGTGCGGTAACGAGGAATCATGTCCTTGATAACACGGGTTTCCAGATGTCCGATATGCGGCTTGCCGTTTGCAGTCGGAGGTCCGTCATAGAATGTGTAGGTCGGACCCTGCTTGCGCTGTTCCATACTCTTTTTAAAAATATCATTGTCACGCCAGAACTGCTCAACGTTCTTTTCGCGTTCCATGAAATTCAAGTTTGTGTCAACTTTGTTGTACATGGCTTTGTTCCTTTCCTTTGAATAAACTGATGCCCTCGGGTCGCGCATGCGACATGATTCCATTCCGCCGCAGTGCGATCTGAGCTTTTTTATCGTCTGAAAGACGATAAAAAAGCCCCGCCCCTGTAAAGGGACGAGGCACTTGTTAGTGACTTCGTTTCACCACCCGTTACAACATACGCCCGCTGCAAATCAACTCTGCCGGGAAATATGCGCTCCGATAACGCCGGAAACTGACGTTGCTGCCTACCAGATACCCTGATCCTGTGTTTCCTGCAAAAGCTTCTGCTCTTTGGAAACCGGATCTGCCCCGGATACCGTTTGACCGCACAACTCGGAAGGGATTTTCAACCAACTCTACTCGCACCGGTCTTGCACCTGCACCGGCTCGCTGCAGCTTTCAACGATGGCTTACTGTCTTCGTCACAGTTTTTCTTTTTTATAACCTGTTTCTATGAGGCTGGAATGCGTGTGCATTCCGATGCCATAGATTATAAAACCCGAATTGCGGCATTGTCAAGCGGAATGGGAAGATTTTCCTGGAGCAAACGGCACATTTAAAGTGATTCTCTGATTTTATCTTTTTTTAATCAGATTTTCACACAATCGACACAGTTTTGGACTACATTAGTATTTATCAATAGGAACGAACCTTCGCGAAAACGAACCGCTCGCTCGGAAAAGAGGACTACTATGAGTGATCAGGGCAAAATTGAAAAAATCCACAAACTTGATACGAAGCATAAAACAGCTTCTATTATTAAACTGATGGAGGGTAAGCATTCCGATGCCGAAGTGATCTGCGCAGCACTGGAAGCGCTCGGCGACATTGCCGACGAGGATTCCCTCAATGAGATTACACATTATCTGGAACATGAAGATCCTGCGATCCGTACCAAGGCATGTTGTGTTGCTGCGAAATTGAATACGGATTATTTAAATACGCGTGTCCGTTATCAGATGTCCCAGGAAAAAGATCCTGAGGTCAAAAAAGCAATTCAGGAAGCTCTGGATCATGCAGGACACATTGTTGAGCCTTAACATTGGGCTTTTGAGACAGACATTCTCTTATATTCGGTGCAGATTGAACTATTTCAACCTCACACTACTTTCTCCTTTCAGGGCGTCGGAAAACCGGCGCCCTCTCCTTTTTTCCGGGAGCGTGAGCTGTTAGGTGGATTTCCGGAACCAACCTCACGGCGCAGCGCCGGGCAGAGAGGCAGGTTCTTCGCGAAAAGCATTCTCTGCAGACATTCGGCACCTTCAAGAATACCGCATTTCGAACAATTTACATTTTCCCCATTCCGATATACAATGATGCCAGGGTCAAAAAGTCTAAGCCCACATGAGCTTGCTCATAGGTGGGTGAAAGACCTTTTGACCCGCCCCCGATAGGAGCATAAAAGTGGGATGATAATCCCACGATATGCGACTATCGGGCAGGATTGTGGGAGTGCGCAGCACGGAACAATCCGCAGGCATCAAGGTCGGGGGCTTTTGACCCCGACATCATACAATACTGTTCAGATAAACCACTACCACCCGAAAGGAGGTTCTTCATGGAACCCATCTCCTCCCTGCAGGCCGAAGAAGCCCGCCTGCGCTCCAAGCTTGCAAACAATCCTTTTTTCTCCAGTGCAAGCAACCTCTTCCAGTTTCTTCGCTGGATGCTTATTTCAACCCTGACCGGACTCGTTGTCGGATCTGTCAGCACTATATTTAATTTTGGGCTGAAATTCGCAGTCGATTTCAGACATGCCCATCTCTGGGTTGTGCTCTTTTTACCTGTTGCCGGACTTGCCATCGTATTTCTGTATCGTTTTTTTCACTATGAAAATAATGCCGGCACAGACACTGTTATCAACAGCATCCATAAAGAAGCTCATATTCCGCTTCGCATGAGCTTTCTGATCTTTATTTCCACCATCCTGACCGTTTTGTGCGGCGGCTCCGTCGGACGTGAGGGCGCTGCCATGCAGATTGGCGGCAGCATCGGGGAACAGATCGGGGAAAAGCTCCGTTTTAATGAAAAGGATAAAAAAATCATGCTCATGAGCGGTATTTCCGCTGCCTTCTCCGCCCTGTTCGGAACCCCTATGGCAGCTGCTTTTCTCGCAATGGAAATCGCCAGCATCGGTATCATGTACTATGCGGCGCTCGTTCCCTGCATCTGGGCTTCCCTGACTGCCTATATGCTTGCCAAAGCATTTCACGCTCCCTTTGAAAATCTTGCGATTTCATCGGATGTCACGTTAAACCTCGGCGGTTCCGCCCGCGTGATTTTGCTCGCCGTCCTGTGCGCGTTTGTCAGCATCCTGTTTTGCAAAACCATGCACGTCATCAAGGCCCTTTATGCCAGATTTTTTCCGAACCCGTTTGTTCGCGCATTTACAGGCGGTGTCATTATTATCCTGCTTTCGCTTCTTTTGCGCACCGACGACTACTTCGGTCCTGGCATGAATATCATCGAACGCGCCTTACACGGAGAAACTGCGGCATTTGCCTTTCTTTTGAAAATTCTTTTCACCGCACTCACCATCGGTGCAGGCTTTAAAGGCGGCGAAATTGTACCCTCGTTCTTTACCGGTGCAACATTCGGCTGTCTGTTTGCCATTCTGACAGGTGCAAGTGCTCCGCTATGTGCCGCAATCGGCATGGTTTCTGTTTTCTGCGGCGTGACAAACTGCCCAATCACCGCGCTGTTGATCAGCTTCGAGCTGTTCGGCTTCGACCACGCTTATTACTACCTGATCGCAATCGCCGTCAGCTACATGCTTTCCGGATATTACAGCCTGTACCACGCACAGACGATCGTGTATTCGAAATTTGAAAACAGTTATGTAAACCGGCACGGAGAGTAAGAAATGCAAATACGCTGTAAAGGGGATCTGTGTTTTATGTTTCTCCTTTGTATTATTTTCACAAAATATAGATTCTTCGTTGCTTTCCCTCCGCTCATCCTCTACAATAAAATCAGGATTTCATACAATAGAATGCACGCTCTGCGAATATTCTATCGTCATGAATAAAATACAAAGGAGTATTTCATATGAAAGAAACAAAAGATTCCTCCCAACGGCTCAACAAAGCGGAAAAGAGCTGGATTCTCTATGATGTGGCTAATTCCGCTTTTATTATGATCGTTACTGCGACAATCCCCATCTATTTCCGCAGTCTGGCAGAGGGCTCCGGCATGAGCGGCACCTCCGCCACCTCCCTCTGGGGCAGCGCAACCAGCATTTCCATCCTGATCCTCGCCCTGCTTTCCCCCGTTCTCGGTGCAATTGCAGACTACGAAAATATGAAAAAGAAAATTTTCACGATCTTTTTCGTCATCGCCATCGCCGGAGGCTTCCTTTTCACATTCGCACCCGGGTGGCTGTCCTTTTTGATTTTCTTTATCATATCCAGGATCGGCTATGCCGCCTGCAACATTTTTTATGATGCTATGCTCATCGATGTTACGACAGATGAGCGGATGGACCGGGTTTCCACCTGCGGCTATGCATTCGGCTATATCGGCAGCTGCATTCCCTTCGTTGCAGGACTGCTCCTGATCTTAAACTGCGATACCATCGGTCTTCCTATGGTTACGGCAACACGGATTTCCTTCGTCATCACGATGGTATGGTGGATCATTATGTCGATTCCGCTGTACAAAAATGTGCACCAGCAATATTCCCTGCCTCATGAGCCCCATGTTTTTGCTGCTACCTTTAAACGCCTCGGTGCAACCTTTCAAAAGCTGGCAAAAGACAAGCGGATGCTGTTCTTTATCATAGGATATTTCTGCTATATCGACGGTGTTTACACAATTATTTCCATGGCAACCACCTATGGCGGAGAAGTCGGCATCGATTCCAATGCTATGGTTCTCGCCCTGCTTTTAACCCAGTTTGTTGCCTTCCCCTGCTCCATCTTGAGCGGAACACTTGCCAAGAAGTTCGGCTCCATGCGTATGATCAAGATTTTCATCGTCATGTACATGGCAATCTGCCTGTTCGGCTACGGACTTGACACCGAGCTGGAATTCTGGATCCTGGCGGTTTCTGTCGGTATCTGTCAGGGCGGCATCCAGGCACTGTCCCGTTCCTACTACGGAAAAATCATCCCGAAGGACGAATCCAGCGAATACTTCGGCTTCTTTGACGTATTCGGCAAGTTTGCGGACTTCTTCGGCCCGCTGATCATTTCCTTCTGTGCATACTTTTTCCACAACTCCAAATACGGCGTGCTGTCTCTGATCCTCCTCTTTGCGGCCGGACTGATCCTGATCACACTTTCTGAAAAACAACCGACTGCAGCTGAGTAAAGCAACAAAACAATAGAATGCACGCTCTGCGAGTATTCTATTGTCATGAATCAACAGCCACCGGAACGGTCCCAAAAGACGTTCCGATGGCTGTAAATTTTTCTCTATCCGTTGCCCTCAAACTGAGAGTATGTTAAAATAATTCAGATCATTCACAATCACAAAACCGGGGCGGTCTGCTGTTTTGCCCGTTCCGCAGTAAACCTGAGGGCAGCCGGAAAAGAGGCACAACACTTTTTTCACACCAGCTGCTCCGAAATGGAGAAAAGATTGAAAAATAACATTTTTCAATCGCGAGCTTTGTGTCTGCGCGCCCTTGACACAAACTCGACATACGCAAAAAGCGTGCGCAGAAATGAGAGAAAAACATGGGAAAACAGAATCTTACCCTCATGACCGACCTATATGAGCTGACTATGATGCAGGGATATTTTCGCAACAAGGATCGTAACGAAACCGTTATCTTTGACGCATTTTACCGCAATAATCCGATGGATTCCGGTTATTCCATCTGTGCAGGCCTAGAGCAGGTAATCGATTATGTCAACAATCTACATTTTGAAGACGACGATATTGCTTATCTGCGCAGCCTTGGCATCTTCGGGGAAGATTTTCTGAAATATCTGCGTGACTTCCATTTTTCCGGTGATATTTACGCGATCCCGGAAGGCAGCATCATGTTTCCCAGAGAACCTATGATTAAGGTTATCGCGCCGATCATGGAAGCACAGCTTGTCGAAACCGCCATTTTAAATATCATCAACCATCAGAGCCTGATCGCGACAAAGACTTCCCGGGTCTGCTTCGCAGCCCGTGGAGACGGCATTATGGAATTCGGTCTGCGCCGCGCACAGGGTCCGGATGCCGGAACCCTCGGCGCAAGGGCTGCCATGATCGGCGGCTGTGTCGGCACGAGCAATGTTCTCGCAGGACAGCTTTTTGACGTTCCTGTCAAAGGCACACACGCCCACAGCTGGATCATGAGCTTTCCGGATGAGTACACTGCATTTAAAACCTATGCAGATATGTATCCTTCCGCCTGCATCCTGTTAGTCGATACCTACGACACCTTAAAATCCGGCGTTCCGAATGCGATCCGCGTGTTCACCGAGATGCGTGAGGCAGGTATTCCCCTCACCTTTTACGGCATCCGCTTAGACAGCGGCGACCTCGCCTATCTGTCCAAAAAAGCCCGGAAGATGCTCGATGAAGCCGGCTTTCCGGACGCTGTGATTTCTGCTTCCAACGATCTTGACGAATACCTGATCGACAGTTTGAAGGTACAGGGCTGTAAAATTACGTCCTGGGGCGTCGGCACTCATCTGATCACCAGCAAAGACTGGCCGTCCTTCGGCGGCGTTTATAAACTCGCTGCGATCCAGGATGCACAGAGCGGTGAATTTATCCCCAAGATCAAGCTTTCTGAGAATTCCGAAAAAATCACGAACCCGGGCAACAAGAAAATATACCGGATTTATGAAAAAGATACCGGAAAGATCAAGGCCGACCTGATCTGCCTTGTCGACGAAACCTACGATGAAAACGAACCCCTTGTCCTCTTTGACCCCAATGAACCCTGGAAAAAGACGAAGCTGTTGCCCGGTACTTATGAACTGCGTGAGCTGATGGTTCATGTCTTCGACCACGGTAAATGTATTTACCATTCTCCGAAGGTCATGGACATCCGCGATTACTGCCAGAAAGAACTGGAAACTCTCTGGGAAGAAACCCGCCGTCTGGTCAATCCCCACGGCGTTTATGTCGATCTTTCCCAGAAATTATATGATATGAAGATTAGCCTGCTCAACCAGATGAGTCAGGTATAAAAAAACCGATGGAGGAACCCATGCTGAAAATTATTACAGATTCCGCCTCCGATATGCCTCAGTATATTGTAGAGCGTTTTAATCTGCACGTTATTCCGACCCCTGTTGTTATCGACGGGGTAGATTATTTAGACGGTGCGACCATCCACACGAAAGAATTTTATGAAATTCTGGATGACGTCAGCCGCGATATCAAAACCTATCACATCAATCCCGCTATGTTTGAGGAAGCGTTCCGCCCCTATGCAGAACATAACGACAGCGTGATCTATCTATGCTTTTCCACCGGAATCGCAGGCACCTTTAATGCCGCTAACATCGCAAAGCAGAATATCCTTGAGGACTATCCGGATTTCGATCTGACCATCGTGGATTCCAAATCCGCTGCCATCGGTTTTGGTCTGATCGTATATAAGCTGCTGCTTTTACAGGAGGCCGGTGCAGACAAAGAAAAGCTGCTGCGCGCCGCAAATTTTTATGTCAACCACATCCAGCATGTTTTTACTGTCAGCACACTCCGTTATCTGATCAAGGGCGGCCGCCTTTCCAAATGGAAGGGAACCGCAGGAGAGCTGCTGGATATGAAGCCTGTTCTGATCGTTGACAAGGACGGCAGCCTGCAGGTATTAAAAACCATCCGCGGCCGCAAAAAATCCCTAAAAGCCCTGATCGAATATGCACAGGAAAACATTGCAGACCCGTCCCGTCAGATCATGGGCATCTGCCACGGGGAAGATCCCGATTCCCTGCAGTATACCAAAGACCTTCTGCTGCAGGCTGTTTCTCCAAAGGAGCTGGTCGAATCCACCATCGGCTGTGCCATCGGTGCACACACCGGACGCGGCATCATCGGCATCGTGTTCTTCGATGCGATGGATGACGAATTCGATGTGTGAAGCCGCCAAGAACAGCTCTGCTGCAGCGCAATCCTGGTGCCATGCAGAACATTTCGGCATATGACAACCGTATCTATTGATATGATTTGACAAAAAATTATCCCCATATCCAAACCACTGTCTGAACAGGTATCCACATTTTGCGTGGCCTGTCAGCAGCGGCGGATATGGGGAGTTTTATTCAAAACAACAAAGTTCTTTATTTGAAAATTTTTTGCATCTCCATGTATCGTTTTAACAGAAATGTACAAAAATATGGAAATGTAATGATATCATCGCTGATCCCAATATTTCCAGTTGTAAATTTTATTCCATGTCTGATATCGGGATAAGTATCGCTTTTTATCAGTTGTGCCATCGATTTTGAACGATTGGTATTTGATTTTACTTCTACCGGAATCAGTTCATTGGAGCTACGGATAAAAAAATCCTCTTCCAATGTAGAATTTTCTTTCGAGTAATAGTATAGCCCATATCCCTGCTTTATAAATGCTTCCGCTGCAAAATTTTCATAAAGTGCTCCTTTATAGACACCCAGATTTTTATTTGCCCTCAGATCTACCTGTGCCTCATCATCCAGACTTGCTACCAGTAAGCCGGTATCCGAAATATATACTTTATATTTGTTTTCACAGACATTTCCTCTCAGAGGAAGTTCCGGAAATTGCAGACAATCGCATAAAGTGATCAAACCGGCATCTTTCAACCATTCTACACAGCCCATGTAATCTTTTGAACGGGCTCCTTTTACGATCCTGGAGTATTGGAACTTTTTATTTTCTTTCGCCAGCTGCGCCGGAATGGAGCGGTAAACGCTCAGAATTTTCGCTTTATCCAATCCTTCTGCATATTTTATAATATCGTTTTCGTAATCTGTCAAAAGCTGTCTCTGTAATTGCAGGGAACCTTCGAATGTTCCTTTTGCAATGTAATTGGAAACAATCGCAGGCATGCCACCCAAAATGCAATATTCCAGAAAAAGATTTGAAAAAGTGTTTTGTTCCGATGCTGAAAATGGTGTGCCGGAAAGCATGTGCTCAAGCATATCGGATATAACCTGTTCCTGATATCCTTTTGCCCATAGAAACTCTTCAAAATCCATAGAATACATCTGATAATCGGTTTTATAACCGACGCTGATGCTGGCAATTCGATGATATTGCACACCAAGCAGGGAGCCGGAACATATAACGTCATATTTGCCGTTTTCTTTGAAGAATTTGAGAGACGTAGCAATTTCCGGAAAGTCCTGGATTTCATCAAAAAAGAGTAAAGTTTCACCTGTATCGAAATGTTTGGAAGGATCGATTCTGCTGATCAGTTTCAAAATATTATCTGCCGAAAAGCCCTCGTCAATGATTGTTTTATAAGCCGGTTCTGTAATAAAGTTTATTTCAACTAAATTTTTATAATTTTCTTTTGCAAACTTTCGAATCGTTTCGGTTTTTCCGACCTGCCTTGCTCCTTTTATAATTAAAGGATACCGATCAGGATTTTTCTTCCAGTTTCTTAAAAAAGTATCTGTTTTTCGAATCAAATAACTCATAAGGTGTACCTCCGACCGTATCTTTATTTTATAGTATACACCATTTTACACTTTTATGAGCGTATTTTTTTCTAAAAATACATTTTTATGAGCGAATTATAATGATAAGATTACATTTTTATGAGTGCGAACTCCCCATATCCAAACCACTGTCTGAACAGGTATCCACATTTTGCGTGGCCTGTCAGCAGTGGCGGATATGGGGAGTTTTTATATTCTTTTATATTTTCGTTTACCCGATCTCCACCGGCGCGCCATGGTTTAATCTGGATTCTTCCGCAGCGAACGCAACCAGATGGCTGTTGATCGACTGCTCCAGCGAGGTGATACCCTGCGGTTCCTTGCCGGTCGTGATCATTTCCAAAAATTCCAGAACCATTCTGACGTCACCGCCGCCATGTCCGCTGAAATCCGTCGCAAGCTTCGTCACATCAATCACCTCTCTCGGCTGTCCAAACAGTCCGATTTCGATAATATTTTTTGTCATATCCGCTGTGATATCGCCTTTTGTTCCCATGATCTTACAGTAACGGGAAGCGCCGTCACTCGTAAATCCGCTCATGGAAAAGCTGATGTTGCTGCCGTCGGTGTTTTCAATATTCGTGATCTGATGATCTACAACGTTGTTGTCGCAATGGAATACACAGCGTCCGTAAGGTCCTGTCTTGATCGCTTCATAGATGCTTTCCTCTGTCGGATGAATTGCCAGAACGTCAACCGGCCATTCGGTGTTGCCCTGTGCGATGCCGGTACGCTTGTTGGTGATATAAATTTTTTCCGCATCAAACGGACAGTTTCCTTTTGCCTTACAGCCGTCCATGCAGCGAAGCGCAGCACCCTCCGGTGCACAAGCTTCCTTGAAGAAATAAGTATCTCCCATCGAGGACACGCGCTTTGGCGTCTTGTCCGCCAACCACAAATACAGGTCGAAATCGTGACAGGTCTTCTGCAGACACATGGGGCTGGTCGTATTGCTGTTTCTCCAGTTGCCGCGCACGAAGCTGTGGGCCTGATGCCAGTAGCCGACGTTCTCGATGGCCTGAATCGTTACGACGTCGCCGATGGTTCCCTCAGAAATGATCTCTTTGATCTTCGAGAAAAAGGGCGTATAGCGCAGCACATGACAGACTACGATTTTTCTGTCGTACTTGCGGGACGCTTCCAGCAGCTTGTTACAGTCCTCTGCACTGGGGGAAATCGGCTTCTCCATCAGGATATGGTAGCCTTTTTCCAGCGCCAGCAGCGCTTCCCGGACATGATCCTGATCCTGTGTGCAGATAAAAATCGCATCTGCCAGCTTCGGCTGCGCCAGAAGTTCTTCCGCACTCGTAAAGCAGCGCTCCTTCGGTACGTTGTACTCTTTTGCAGCTTCCTCTACACAGGCAGGATTGATGTCCGCCAGTGCTGTAATCTCCATTAAATCCGGATATTGTTTGGCAATCGGCGCATAAGTTACTCTTCCGCGGCTTCCAAGGCCGACAATTGCAACGGTTGTTTTCATGGCGTTTTCCCCTTTTCCTTTTGTGTTTGTTTTCCAAAACCAAATGACACCGTCGGCGTCGCCTGGTTTTGGTGCGTCAATACAGTATAACATTTTTTATTCGTAAAGAGAATCTAACGTAAGCAATAAAGCATCTTCCTCTCCTCTTTTTATTTAAAACATTTTTATTCAAATCATTTTTAATAAAATTGATCTGAATAAAATAGGTCATAGAAAAGACTTTCTTACAACTCATTTTCATCCAAAAAACCCGCGGCATCCTGACATCAAACCTCAGGAATCGCCACGGGTTTCTTCTTTTTATCTTCTACAGGACACGCCTGACAAACGCTCCCTCAGGCATCTGGTATCGTAACGGTTTACTTCAGTCCTGTTTCTTCACAGTATGTCTGCCACTGTGCTGCCCAGCCTTCTCTTGCGCTGTCCAGCCCTGCTGCCTTTACTTTCTCCCGGAAGGTTTCAACAGCTGCATCCACGTCGTCTACCAGACCGTTCTGCAGAGGAAGCAGATATTCGCTTACTACATCATCGATTGCTGCCTTTTCTGCAGAATATGCGCTGTAATCCTCAGAAAAACCGCTATAAGGATCTACACTCGGCATACCTTTTTCTTCACAAATCTTTCCATAATTGTCAAACATCTCCTGCAGCAGCTTTCCGCCTTCGCCGTTGGGCAGCTTGTACTCCGGATTTCTTAAGGACCATGCATTTAAGCCTTCATAACCGAAGTCAGAGTTCAGACTCTGATACAGGCCATCCGAGGTTACCTCATAATCCTCGCCCTCGATGCCATACTGAGTCAGCAGGTTCAAATCCTTATCGGTTGCCAGAAGCTCGAGAACCTTCATCGCTCTTTCCGGATTTTTGCAGTCTTTGGTAATTGCAGTTGCATCTGCAGTAGGGGTTGTGGACCATACCTTACCAGCAGCTTCACCAAATGTAAAATATGCGGTTTTCCAATCCGGGTGATCTGCTTTCCATGTTTCTACACGGGTTGCGTATTTGTTCGGGTTCATACCGAAAACTAAGGCTACACACTGACCGTTATCGTACTGTTCGCCTGCATCTGTTGTGTTGGAAAGAATACTTCTGGACCAGTAGCCCTTATCCGCCCAATCCTTCAACAGCTTCATATCCTCTACGAACTCGTCAGAGAACCAGTAATCCTCAACTTTCGTCGGGTCTGCCATTTTCACACGCTGACCATATCCGCTCTCGATTCCCACAACCGGATCATCCTCATATGCTAAAATACCCTGGGGATTCTGCGCAAGCAGTCCCTGGCTGGGATCCTTTTCCTGAATGCCCTTTAAGTATGCTTCCAGATTTTCGATGGAATCCGGCACTGGAAGATCATATTTTTCTCTCAGATCTTCGCGGTACTCAATTCCTCCGGGTGTGTACTGCTTCCAAAGGCATGGAATGGTCATGATCTTTCCGTTTACACGACAGCCCTCCAGCGCTGCGGGGTCGATCTGAGCTTTATAATCAGGAGATACCTGATCCAGCAAATCATCCAGCGGTAAAAATGCACCGCTCTGTGCCAGCTGTCCGAAATTATTCCAGCTTGCGGTATAGATTAAATCTACACCGCCGGTGGTCAGCTGCAGCTTGTATTTTTCACCCCAGTCTGTCCATGTAGAAAACTGAAAATCTACGGTTGCATTTGCCTTTTCCAGCAGGATCTCATTGATCTTATCCTCTACGCGATCCAGCCCTGCCGGTGCGTCACCAAGCAGATAAAATACCAGGTCAACCCGTTCGGAATAATCCAGCTCCTTTGCCTGTGCTGTGGTTTCCGTCTCTTTTGTGGCAGCCTCTTCACTCTGCACTGCAGCCATAGTTTCCTCGTAGCTTTCCCCAAGCTGACTATCTGCAGTCTGCTTATTGCCGCAGCCCGCCAACATCGTAGCGGTCATTGCAGCTGTCAATAGTACACTTACAACTTTTTTACGCATATGTTTCCTCCCTTTCCTGCGTTTCCGTATGATCTACGGCATTCCTCTTCTTCCTGAATTTTTATATCTATAAAAACGGATGCTCCGTTTCTATATACAGCTTCTCAGCCTTTTACCGCACCGACTGTAATACCGGATACGAAATACCGCTGTACGAACGGATAGAATAACAGCACCGGTCCGGTTACGATGACCGCCATCGCCATTTTCATCGACTGCCCCGGTATGCTCTCGATCTGTGCCGTTGCTCCGACTGCAAGATCCTTTAATGCGGTCGTAGAGCTCAGCATATTATAGAGATAAAACTGCAGCTCATAGGTATTGGCATTTGTGGAAAACAGGGACGACCGATACCAGTCATTCCAGTAGCCAAGCGCCAGGAACAATCCCACTGTTGCAAGACCGGGCTTTAATACCGGCAGGACGATTCTGATAAAGATCGTAAAGGGTCCCGCTCCATCGATTTTGGCAGATTCCGCAATCGCATCCGGCACGCTGCTCTGAATAAATGTCCGCATCAGGATCACAAGAAATGAGCTCGTGATGCCGGGAAACCAGATAACAAATGCCGTTCCCTTTAAATTCAGGACATTCGCATACAGCAGATACCACGGAATCATACCGCCGCCGAAGATCGTGGTAAAATACATCATAAAGGTCACAATGTTGCGGTACTTGAACTCCTTGCGGGACACAACATAGGCTGTCATTGTCGTCATAAACAGACCGACTGCCGTACCGACAACTGTGTAATAAATCGTCATTTTATATGCCTGCAGAATAGACGCAGGATTTTTAAAAATGACCTTGTAGGCCTCCAGGGAAAAAACCTTCGGCCACAGGCTATAGCCCTCCCTCACGATCACTCCGTTATCCGTAAACGAACCGGATACTACCAGTAAAAACGGCAGCACACAGACGATCGAGACAATGGCGACCAGGGAATATGCCAGTATGTTGAATACAATATTGCTTGTGGAAGGTTTGATCTTACTTCCTGTCTTTTCTTTTTGCATTTTCTCCTCGTTTCTGCGCACGCTTTTTGCGCATGCCGAGTTTGTGTCAAGTGCGCGCAGACACAAATCTCGCGATTGAAAAATTTTATTTTTCAATCTTCTCCTCTCCCTTAAAATAATGCGTACTCAGAATCTTTTTTCTTAATCGCCCAGTTCGTCACCATAACGACCACAAATCCGAAGATCGACTGGAAGAGACCCGCTGCAGAACCAAGGCCGATGCTCAGCGGCTGTCCGACCGTAATCCGATATACATAAGTGTCCAGAATGTCTGTCACGTCATACAAAAGTCCGTTGTTTCCGACGGTCTGATAAAACAGTTCAAAATTACCTTTCATGATGCTGCCCAGAGAGTAGATCAGCAGGATAATAAATGTGGGCTTGATCTGCGGCAGCGTAATGTAAAGGATTCTCTTGAAAATATTCGCACCGTCTACTTTTGCCGCTTCATACAGCTCGTTATCAATGCCCATGATCGTCGCCAGATAAATAACCATACCGTAGCCGACGGATTTCCACATGTAAAACAGGGTGATCAGAAACGGCCAGTACACCGGTGTGTTGTAAAAATCGATCGCCGTCCCTCCCGAGGAACGAATCATGTTATTGATCGCACCATACTGATATTCCATCAGGCTGTAGACCATGACCTTTAACATAACGTAGGATACGAAGTAGGGCATAAACATCAGCGTCTGTCCGGTCTTCTTAAACCATTTTACCGTCAGCTGGCTGATCAGGATCGCAAAGAAGATCTGAAGCACATTTCCAAGCCCGATAAAGACTACGTTATATAAAACCGTATTGCGGATCAGTCTGCCCATCTGGGACTGGAACAGAAATTCGAAGTTTTTCAGTCCTACAAAGGGGCTTGCCCACAGACCGTCTGAAAAATTAAAGTTCACAAATGCAAAGTAAATACCGATCATCGGCAGGTAGGAATTGATCAGAAAGAACACACACAGCGGGATCAGCATCAGAAACAGTACCCAGTTTTTCTGAAATTCTTTGATCAGCCCGTGTTCATGGCAGCGGATCCTCTCCTTCGCCTCCATCCGCTTGATCAGTCCATAGGCTGCAAGCGCCAATATCAGTTCAACTGCCAGGATCCACGATCCGGAAAAGCCCTTCATTTTCACCACATTGTTGGAATACAGGACAAAACCGTAAGAGCCAAACACCAGAAGTGCTGTCAGAAGTGTCGAGGCCTTTCCGATCACATAAGTATGAAGCTCTCCCTTCCCATCGTCCCCTTTGCTGTTGCGACAGACCTTCCAGATATACAGAAGCTCCAGATACCAGGTTGCAACCAGCAGGATCAACAGCAGCATCGCATACAATCCGAAAACGCCTTTTCCGGAATTTTTTACAAATCCCAGCAGGGAAAAAATACTGTAGCTCGAATACAGGCTGCCTGCTGCTTCTCTTGTAATCCCCAGCTTAGCAAAAAGCTTCGGAATATTTACCAGCTGGATCCAGTCCATAAAGGGTAGGGACAGAACAAGCATCAGTCCATTCATCAGTGCCGTCACCAGCAGCCCTGTTTTTCTCCCCGTTTTCTCCTGTTCCAGACATGTATCCAACGTCAGAAGCATATTCTTTGGTTTCATAATTTCCTCTCTATTCTCCTTTTTTATTTCCCGCAATGAAAACCTTTCGGTAAAAGATCCCTGTCTGTCACGCGTTTTCCCAAAATGCTCACTACTTTTTTGCACCTATTCGATCTTCCCTTTTTATCTGCAAAAAAGCTTCTGCCGGAGGGCGGTGTAGTAACATTGCTGTCATTTTTTATCTTTTTGTTGCTTTCCTTATGCACTTTACTCATTCATCATAATCTCCGCCTCCGTTTTTCACTATACAAAAAGCTTGCGTATATGTATAAAAAAGTGCTATCATCATCTTACAATAACTCAAACCAGAAATGAGGTCAGAAATGCTGGAAAATTATGTTGCCCTATCCATAACGAATATTTTAGCCATGCTGCTATTAGCTTTTGTTGTCGGCAGAAACAACCTTCTGAACCGTAAAATGAAGCGTTTTTTTTCCACTGCCATTTTTTGCACGATACTTGTCATCCTTGCGGAAATCGGAACCTCTGTTTTTGGACAGCCGGTTGCCTCTTTTAGTCTCCCGAATATGTTTTTTAATGTGCTCGGCTTTTCACTTTCTCCATTTATTACCATTTCTCTTGCATTTGTTTTTAACCATAAAAATTACAGAAATATATTTTACCTGTTCCTTCCAGCTGTTACCAACATGCTTTTGGCTATGCTCTCGCCAAAATTCGGTCTGATATTTTCCATTTCTCAGCAAAATGAATATTTCCGCGGACCTTGTTTTTTTGTTTATGTTGCCGCTTATATCTGGAGCATGACCATACTTTTTAAAGAAACCTTATACATCGCCAAGCGTTATCAAAACAAAGATTGCTTTGCACTGCTATTGCTGTTTTTGTTCATTCTTGGAGGAACCTCTATACAGGTTCTGTTTCCATCCATTCATACAACCTGGTCCTGCGTTTCCTTATCCCTCATCCTTTATTATGCGTTTTTTTGTGAGTTGAAAGAGAAGCACGATATCCTGACCGGTCTGTTTAACCGCCGCGCCTATGAATATGAAATCCAGCATCTGGAGTCCCTGGGTTATGGGGCGATTATATTCTTTGATGTGGATGATTTCAAAAAAATCAATGACCAATTTGGGCACCAGTATGGAGACCAGTGTCTCAGCACGATTGCCGGTTTGATACTGAAGTCTTTTTCAGGCATCGGATTTTGTTACAGGATCGGCGGCGACGAATTTGGTGTATTATCTGATAAAGCAGATGAAATTGATATTTTAAATGCAATCAGCCTTTTTATAAATAATTTAAATTCCAGCCAGGAGCAGGACTGCAATCTTCCTCTGGTTTCTATGGGATACAGCATTTATCATAAATCTGAAGGCAGCATAGAGCAAGCGATTTCAAAGGCGGATGCCCAGTTATATCGATACAAAAAACTGCACAAACAAGAAACAAAAGAACCGGGCAAAACCAATTGTAACTTTTCCTGCTCTTTGACAGAAAGGACACCACATTGATTACCAAACGCGACCTTTATGAAATCCACTCTGAAAAGATCTGCCCCTACACAGGCATGGCTTCTCCGGAATTTGCCCCGCTTTCCGCCGGGATCAGCTACCGCGATCCTTATTACCACATCCGGCGCTTCAACGGAGATCATTATGTGTTTGAATGCGTGCTGCAGGGAACCGGCTATGTGGAATTTAATGGCACCTTAACCAGGCTCACGGCAGGGGATGCCTACATTCTGCATCCCTGTACGTTTCATCATTATTATTCCGACCATAATGATCCCTGGGTAAAGATCTGGTTCAACGGTCAGGGAAACCTGATCAGTCATCTGCTCAGTGATTATCAGCTCGGCTTCAACTGCTGCGTCCGGAATTTCTGGAAAAGCGATTACCTGATGCAGATCCTTCAGAAGCTGGAAAAAGAGCCCTCGCTCAACAAAAACGAGCTGGCTCTTTTACTCCATCAGCATATCATTCAGTTTTCCGAGCAGCTAAACGGACTGCAGACCGATACCTCTGCCCCCCAGATCATGAAAACCTACATCGAGCAGAATCTGACTGCACCGCTCAACATCGCAGATATCGCTGCACAGGTACATCTTTCCAATTCCCGTGCGATTCATCTGTTTAAAGAAACCTTTCATATGACGCCCTATCATTATTACTTGTCCCGAAAGCTGGCAATTGCACAGGATCTTCTGCGCTCTACGGAAATGTCCATTCAGGAAATATCCGACCTGCTGAGCTTCCCGGATTACCGACACTTCACCAACCTCTTTAAGCGCTGGACCGGCGTGACGCCCAGTTGGTTTCGAAATGACTTATCCACACGTGACGATTATGTCAAGCCGCTCCCCCCTACGTAAACAGGCGAACGCCCTGTCATTCCATCACAAAATCCACATGCAAGCATTCTGACAGCGGATGTTCTACCACAAGCTCTGCCACATCGCTGTCCGGTGCTGCGCCTGCTGTCCCGAATACCTTCGCCGCCTTTGATTTCAAGATTCTCTCAAAAGTCTGTTTTCTCCCATTGATCAACACCTGTTTTACCCGTTCTCCCAAAAGCTCATGACACCGGATCCGCAGCGTCCGCCTTTTACCTGCAAACCTGCCCCCAAAGTCTCCCTCCGCGTTTGAAATGCTAAGTCCATATGCCTTTTGATTTCCATCATAGGAGGTATGATAATAGGTCTTGCGATATTTTCCGTTTTTGTAGGCATCCGTCTCACGGTCATCCTCATACAGAAATCCGTCTTGCAAACATTCTTTACAGGGATAATAATCCATCGTCAAAAGCTCCCAGCTCTGCTCCTTGACACAGGCAGTATCCTCCGCCAGGATCAAAACCGCTCCCAGCCGGATATAGAGTTCCAGCTGCTCTGACTGATTTTTCAGCTTCCTGCAGCGTTTTCCCTGATATACCTTTCCTGTCCACGGATACAGCCATAATCCCTCCGGCAGGTAAATTTCAGACTTTTCTTTTTCCGGTACAACAAGCAGATCTCCGATCATAAACTCCTGCAAATATAGCAGCACCTTTTTATCCTGGGGATATTCCCAGTCCAGGCGGCGGCAGATCGGCATGCCGTTCTCCCAGCTTTCATACACGTTTCTGTACAACATCGGCAACAGACTGCCGTTTCCTGGTTTTCGAAGCATCTGTTTTAAATTTGTCTCTCTCTGGCACTCCGTCATTTCCAGATAATCCAGATAGGGCAATTCTTTTTTTCTGTCCTGAAAATATCTCTCAGGGCTCTTCAGGATCTCTGTATACAATCTATTAGCAGGTGTTTCTGCCTCACTTTTTCCATCTGATGCCGCTTTGAGTAATCTCAGTGGCTGCTTCAAACAAGGCTCAATTTTTTGATCCTCCAATACAGCCTCCCGGAGCATATCTGCCCTTCCGGTCAGACAGACATACGTTTCCCGGAGCTTTCTTGCATCTTTTTTGCACACCAGAAGATAAAGATCCTCCGCATCCCATTGCAGGATATTTTTTTTCTTTTCAGAAGTGCTGCAGTTTTTTTCCGGCAGCAAAATTCTTGGTACGTCCAGCAGCGGATAAATCCATGGAGTCTGTGCCGGAGCCGGAAGCTTTCCGTTTATTTTTACTCTTTCGTACTGATAAACGCATTTGCCCTCTCTAAAAATCTGAAGCCCCCTCAGTCCTTCTTTCGGATTCGGCAAAACAAGAAGAAGGTCTCCCAGCAAAAACCGCTGCGGACGGCTGTGTTCCTGAGTTGCCTCTTCTCTTACCACCAAGCTTTGCTGCCTGCCCTGATTTTCCCGGGATCTGCTTTGACTTTCCGGCAGCCTCTTTCCTGCCTTTTCAAACGCTCCCCTGTCCGGAATCCAAAGCGTATTCCGATCCGTGAAATATGCCCCATATCTGACTTCCAGCCGAAGTACCTCTTCTGACAAAAACTGAATTCGCACATTATCATAGATCAACTCGCGCATATCATCCTCCCGCAGTCTGTTTTTCGATGCACAGACTTCACCCTTTGAATCCTGTCTTTATTATAAAGGGGAGCAACACGGTTTTCGAGGAAAATTAGGCGCATATATGTGTAAAAAAGTGGTATTTCGGAGAAAGCCCAATCACAGATATGGAAATCTACCAGATCACAGATCTTGGAACTACATCACGTACATTCATTGTTCCACCAGCCACGCCCGCTCTTTTTCTTTTTCCTCCAGCGCTGCCGCGTAGCCTTTGATAATCTTCTGCAGTTTCTGCACGCTGTTAATGCTGCCGCTCTTTCCCTCCGGCTGATCCAGCCAGTGCTTCTGCTGTTGGGGCGTGTAAATATTTTCCCGGGTGTTTTCCCCGATTTCCAACCAAACACCCTGGACACGCACCGCGTTTTTCTCAGCGTCCAGGTATTCGTCCATTTGTATCAGCGGATGTGTTTCGAAAACCGTAATTTCCCCACAACAACTTCTGCCAGCAGCATTGTCCACACCCGTCCCGGCATCTCCTGCTCTATATGTCCGCTTCACCGTCACGCCATTTTCCGTCAGCCCAACTTCCAGCCACTCCGTTCCTTCCGGGCGATGCCAGATCTTATCCAAAATGAGATCGATCGGTTTTAAAATCAAAAAGGTCAGGATAATCGCAATCGTACTGGAAATTTCCCCGATTCCATCGTTCTGGCAAATGATCTGGAACCAGATCGGATCGCTCTCACGAATCAGCCACACTCTGCCGACAACCCAAAGCACTGTCAGCAGATCGATTCCAATTGTTACTGCAGCCATTGGCATCAGAACTTTTCCTTTTTTGATGCCCCATTCTGCATACTTTTTTCTCTGTTCTTCCGTAAATCGTATCGGCAGTTCATATTTTTCGTACATACTGTTTCCCCAATCCCGTATTCTGTACTGTCAGCTGTTCCTGTATCTCCCGCCCGCTGTCCGCATAATCGCCACATAAACCAACGCCTACGCCTGCTTTTTCTCCACGCGCTTTTCGCACCACGCCTGCAGTCCACATTCACTGCATTTCGCTTTTCTTGCGGTACAAATGCTCCTGCCGTGATAAATCAGCTGAAAATTGATCCGGTTCCAGTGATCTTTTGGAAGCACCCGCATCAGCTCCTCTTCCGTCTCAACCGGATTTTTGCCGTTTGCCCAGCCGAGCCGATGCGAAATCCGAAACACATGCGTGTCCACAGTCACGCCCGGAATTCCATACGCATCCGCCAGAAAGAGTGTTGCGGTCTTTCTTCCGACTCCCGCCAGCTTTACCAGCTCTTCGATCGTCGTCGGCACTTCGCCGCCATATTGTTCTGCAAGCTGCATACAACAGGATTTAACATGCTTTGCCTTACTTTTATACAAGCCAACCGACTTGATTTCTTCCCCGATTTCCTCTTCTGTCGCCTGCGCGATCTCCTGCACGGTTGGAAAACGACCATACAGCTTCGGAAGGACTTCATCCACCTGCTTGTCCGTGCTCTGCGCGCTCAGCATGATCGCAACAAGCAGCTGCCAGTGCTCCTGATGAAAAAATCCCTCTTTCTCCACACCGTAGGTCTGATCCAACCAGTCCAGTTCTTCCCGCAGATGCGGTACTTTTGCTATTTTATCCATTTTGTTTTCCTCAGCAGTTCACCCGCTCCCTTCATGATTTCTGACAGTCAGATTTTCATGTGAGCAGGAATCTGCCTGTCAAAAGTTACGAGCAAACTATAATCCGTTCCAGAATCCGCACAACCTCTCGCAATCCCTCTTCATCTTCCGCCGAAAATCTTCCAACCTCCGGGCTGTCAATATCCAGCACACCGATTACCTCTCCGTTTTTGTGCAGTGGAAGCACAATTTCCGACCGGGATGCCGCGTCGCACGCAATATGTCCGGGAAACGCATGCACGTCCTCGACCCGCTGTACGCTGTCCGTCTGCAGCGCTGTCCCGCAGACGCCGTTTCCCTCTGCAATCCGCACGCACGCTGTTTTTCCCTGAAAAGGTCCCAGCCACAGCACATGATTGTCCGTCAGGTAAAAGCCTGCCCAGTTCAGGCGATCCAACCTTTCATATAAAAGCGCTGCCGCATTTGCAAGATTGCTGACCATCGGCCACTCTGCATCCACCAGCGCCGCCAACTGCTCTGTCAGCTCCTGATATTGTTGTGTCATAATCTCTCCTTCAAACAATAGAATGCACGCTCTGCGAGCATTCTATTGTCATGAACAATAGATGCGCCCTCTGCAAGCATTCTATTGTCATGAACTAAAACAGGACGGTCAGCGTCTTTTCTACTGACACCGATCGTCCCGTTGCTTTTACTTTTATTCTCAGTCGTCGTATCCGTTCGGATTCATCGACTGCCATCTCCAGGAATCCTCGCACATCTCTTTGATGCCGTATTCTGCTTTCCAGCCAAGCTCTCTTTCTGCCTTGCTCGCATCGGAGTAGCAGGTTGCGATATCGCCTGCGCGGCGGGGCTTGATCACATACGGGATCTTCACGCCGGTAGCAGCCTCGAAGTTTTTCACGATATCCAGCACGCTGTAGCCGTGTCCGGTTCCCAGGTTGTAAATGTTCAGACCGGAATGATCCTCCAGCTTCTTGAGGGCTTTTACATGGCCTTTTGCAAGGTCAACGACATGGATGTAGTCTCTGACGCCGGTTCCGTCCGGAGTGTCGTAATCGTCACCAAAAACACCCAGCTCTTTCAGCTTGCCGACTGCAACCTGTGTGATGTAAGGCATCAGATTGTTCGGAATACCATTGGGATTTTCACCGATCAGACCGCTCTTGTGAGCACCGATCGGGTTGAAATAACGCAGCAGAACAACGTTCCATTCCGGATCTGCTTTCTGGATATCTGTCAGAACCTGTTCCAGCATGGATTTTGTCCAACCGTAGGGGTTTGTGCACTGTCCCTTCGGGCATTCCTCGGTGATCGGGATCATCGCAGGATCGCCGTACACGGTTGCAGAAGAGGAAAAGATGATATTCTTCACATTGTGCTTGCGCATTACATCAACCAGTGTCAGAGTGCCTGCAATATTGTTTTCATAGTATTCCCAGGGCTTCTGTACGGATTCACCGACTGCCTTTAAGCCTGCGAAATGAATGCAGGAATCGATTTTTTCTTTTGCAAAAACTTCATTCAGGCCTTCTCTGTCGAGAATGTCCACTTTGTAAAAAGGAACCTTCTTTCCTGTGATCTTTTCTACACGTTCCAGGGATTTCTCGCTGGAATTTACCAGATTATCTACTACAACGACATCATATCCGGCATTCTGTAATTCAATAACGGTATGACTGCCGATAAATCCGGCGCCGCCTGTAACTAAAATTGCCATGTTTCGTTTCCTCCATTCTTTTGCTGACTTTTCTTATTGTTTTACCACAGAACATCAGGATAAACACCGGCATCCTTTAACTTCTGGATCGACTCCATCACAAACGGTTTGTCTTCCTTATAGGTAACGCCAAACCATTTGTCAGCAGAATGAAGCACCTCAACGGTTGCTTTTCCAGCCTTTAACAGCTTATCTACCTCGATCGGCAAAAAGCACTCGGACTTGAGCGGATTCTTTTCAACTTCTTCTGCAAAGAAACGATCTACTGCATTCTGCAGCTCGTTGATAATGCTGGGAGAAAATGCCCACATGTTCATGGAAACCGGAGTCTTTAATCCTACCGGAATCCAGGTCTTACCATCATCCTCTGTGTATGCCGCGCCATCCTCGGTCTTCACGATCTTGGTGCGCTCTGCAATCTCCTGCAGATAGCCGTTTTCGTCGGTTACGCAAATACCTCTTGCAACGGAACCGTTGTCTGTCAAAGTGTTGCCCAGCTGATAGCCAACCATCGCGTAACGATATTTTTCATCGTCGTGATGTGTGGTCAGGAAACGGTACAGCTCTTCAAAAGCGCTTCTTCCATAATAGTCATCTGCATTGATCACTGCGAAAGGCTCATTCACTACGCCCTTGCAGCACAGGATTGCATGTGCGGTTCCCCAGGGCTTTACGCGGCCTTCCGGAATCTGAAATCCTTCCGGAACCTTCGTCAGCTCCTGGAATACATACTCTACAGGAATATGTTTGCTGACTGCATTGCCGATGCACTCTCTGAAATCCTGCTCATGCTCTCTTTTAATGATGAAAACGACCTTGCCGAATCCCGCTCTGACTGCATCATAAATCGAGAAATCAATGATCTTATTCCCCTTGTCATCTACAGGATCGATCTGCTTTAAGCCGCCATAACGGCTTCCCATTCCTGCTGCCAGAATTACTAATGTCGGTTTTTCCATTTGTTCCCTCCTATTGTAACATAAGCCCCCGCAGCTGCAATTCTTCCATGTTGCAAAGACCTGTCAAAATGTTATACGGCTATTTGAGTGATATCTGCACGAAAAGCCGCTCTTTCTACTTATTATATCATGCTGTATCTCAAACTGCAAACCGGTAGCACTGGTGTTTCTCCATACGTTATAAAATCCCGTTACAGTTCACTCGTACCTTTCTGCGTTCAGATTCCGTGCTTGCACGAAAATCTGAACGCAGAAGGGTACGAAGGGAGCGCCATTTTATGAGCAAAAAAGAATCCTGCTTTGCAGGATTCTTCGCCTGCGGCGGGTCACGTAAGTGACAGGATTCCGATCCGCCGCAGTGCGATCTGCGCGAAGCATTTGTTATCGTACGATAACAAATCTGCGAAGCAGCGGAGAGCGTCGAAGACGCGGTTTTGCGAATGGCGCGGGTGAACTGTAACTTAATCCCGTTACAGCACCACCGTTTTTCCTGCCGTCGGCTTTACGACCTTGATCTGCGGATATTCCTCATCCATCAGCTTTTTAAACCGTCTCGTATCGACATGCTCCGATACCGGCGGGAATGCGTCGTCAAAATGATCCAGCAAAATCCGCTTGGGCTGCAGCCGCTCTACGACCTCCAGCGCTACTGCTTCCAGAAATTCGCTTCCCTGGAACGGCAGAATCAGAAGATCGGCACCCTGCGGGTATTCCTGATCCTCCTGCAGTCCGAGACTTCCCATCACCTGCACGCGTTTGCCCTCCGCATGCACCTCGTACATCAGCGTCTGTCCGCCCTCCGGAAATTTCGGATTCAAATATGCAAGTGCCAGCGCATTTCTGAAATACTGCAAAAATCTGCGGGAAAACAGCTTCTGGAATACCTGACTTTTTCCAGGCTTCGCATGCTTTCCTTCCATTACAAGAATCCGTACATCCCCGAGTCGGATCACGTCGCCCGGTCTCACCTTTACTACGTTGCTGGTGTTCTCCACCATATCGGAAAGCGTCTCTGCCGCCACTTCTCCGCAGTAAACGGTCGCCTCCGCATCGCTTTCCGGATCCAGAAATTCCGGAACCTCCATCAGATGATCCAGATGCCCGTGGGTCACACAGATCGTCTGATCCTGTAAAAAGTCATCCAGACAGTTCGGATTTTCCCCACCGACCAGCTGTACAAACGGGTCGAATAAAACTGTCTCACCGTCCGCTTCCAGACGAATTGCTGCCGTACCAAGCCAGGTAATTTTCACTTTCTGCTCCATTTCCGCAGGATTTTCCTGCTCTATCTAAACAATAGAATGCACAATCCTCATGCACCCTCTCTACCAACTGCAAGCCGTGCAGCTTCCATCTGACATCGGATCTGCGTTTCCAGCTCTGTTGCCGCACGTTTACCCTTTTTATCGGTCGGAATGTCCACCGGCTCTAAAATAACCAGCTCCATTCCGTCCCTTTTTCGTCTGCCGCTTTTGGAAAAACGCGGATAAAACCGCAGTAGGCACGGAATCATCGGCTTCCGGAACCAACACGCGATCTGAAACGCACCCGGCTGAAACGCCCGGAGCGTCCGACAGCCGTCGATCAGCTCTCCTTCCGGGTAAATCTGCAGCATCTGACCCTCATCCAGTCCCTGTTTTATGCGTTTTAAAACCGGTCGCCACCCGTCCAGCTTTGCAGGCAGTCCGATTCCGCCCATCAGACGCACAATCGCACCTGCGACCGGAATGTGGAGATTAGATTCCAACGATAAAAACTGCATCGTATAGTCCTGAAACACGCATGCCAGCATCACGCAGTCCAGCTTGTGAACATGATTGCAGACGCTGATACAGCCGTTCTCCATCTTTTCCTCCGGCATCCTGCCGACCACCCGAAATCCGTACAACAGCCGGAACACCGGCGGAAAAATGTGCAGGATCAGCCACTTTACGAGCCGGTACAACGGACGTTTGGAGTCAAACACTCCGACCAGGGTGCTGTCTGCGGTGCCGTTTTTTGATCCTGTACGGTCTTTCACCAAAATCATCCCTGTGCTGCCTCCATTCCATTTATCCCAAGGTCTCCGCAATCTCTTCCGCAAACATCTGCTCTGCTTTCCGAATGCTATTTTTCAGCCGATACTGGTTGGCGCTCTCCGCATAGACACGTGCCATCTGACGCCGTGCTGTTGCATGCTCATACCACCAGTCAATCCGCTCCGCCAGATCGTCTACGTTGCCCGCTTCGAATAAACTCCTGTGATCGAGGGCAAACTGCGAGGTAGCTGAAAGCGGCGAATCCGCGATGACCGGAACCAGCCCGGACGCAACCGCTTCCAGGCATGCGATCGCCTCGATTTCGACGTCCGCCGCATGGACGTACAAATCGCTCATCGCCATCAGTTCGCACAGTCGCTCCGTATCAAAAAATCCCATGATCGGAGGATAGCGCAGCGACCTTCCCTGCCAGCGCAGGCTGCGCTCCTTCGGTCCCTGTCCCGCCAAAATCAGCTGAATCCTGTGGGAATGTGCAGATCGTTTTACCGCTTCTATTAAAACATCCTGCCGTTTTTCTTCTGAATAACGTCCAATCATCAAAATGACGAATTTATGCGCCAGCTCCGGCTCCTTTTGGCGCACGCGCGGATAAAATTCATCCGATACACCGTTCGATATAATATGAAGCTTTGCCTGATAGCCGTGTTCCTTTAACTGCCCCGCGATAAACGGGCTCGGGCAGTGGATATGCGTAAATTCATTATAAAAATCATCTCGGAACCATTCATACAAAAGCTCATTGGCCTTTTTATTTTTCCCAAGATGAATCGTCGATGTAATGTTTTCCGGCTGCACATGGAACGCCGCTGTCACCGGTTTGCCCATTTCCTTTGCAATCCGCAGTCCGACACGGGAAAGCGCAAAGGGCATCATAAAATGCACCACGTCCGCCCATGCAATCGCCTGTTCCAGTACGCTGCGATCCGGTTTTGCAAACACCATGCCCTGACTTCTGATAATAGAATCCGCAACCGGCAGAAAATGGATCTCCGGCATCGGATATTTGCCTCTCGCAGGTTTTCCCGCCGCTACAACCCGAACCTCGTTGCCATCCGCCGCCAGCGCCTGGGCAAACCGACGCGCACTGATCGTTGTTCCGTTATTTCCCTGATCGAACTGGTCAATTACCAACAGGATTTTCATATCGTACTCCATTCCGCAGACTTCTCTAAAGCCTGCCCCCTCACATTTTTCTGTTCTTTCCACTCATTTCTGCGCACGCTTTTTGCGCATGCCGAGTTTGTGTCAAGTGCGCGCAGACACAAATCTCGTGATTGAAAAATTTTATTTTTCAATTTTACTCAGCGGTACTTTCCATCTCCGGCATCGTCGTTTCGATGACAAAAAATCTGCTGCCGGTCATACTGCGGAACAGATCCGGCGTAGAAGCCGCTCCGGTATACCACTGTCCATCGTAATAAATATCGTTTTCATAAACACCGATCTTCAATTCTCTTCCATCCTGAAAGGTGAATACATAGCAGGTATCCGGCTCATGCTCCTGTGTCGTCTTAAACCGTCTCGAAAGGACACCTGCCACTTCCGCCGCACGTACGATATTGTCCTGATCCGTAAAAGCCTGCTCTGCCCCGTTTTGTGTCACAACGACAGATACGAGATCTGTACGCCTGTCCAGTGTCGTCGCCAGCGGTCTTCCCTGCATAATGAAAAAAGCAAGCAGCACTACAGCAACACTAATCACTGTCGGACGTATAAAATGCCATGTCCTTTTCCACTTTGGTTCTTCCTGCATCTTCTGATTCATAGATTCCTCCGTCTCCGCCGCATATCCGACGTGTTTTGATCCCGCCTCATGAACAATTACAGATATTGTATCAATTGTAGCATAAAAGCGCAAACATTAGAATGCGCTTCGTGG